>CAZYOS010000009.1:0-3013 GCA_964649245.1 uncultured Clostridium sp. | reverse complement strand
AACTAATAGACCTGATGTATTAGACCCTGCGTTATTAAGGCCGGGAAGATTTGACAGGCAAGTAACTGTTAATAAACCGGATGTAGCTGAGAGAGAAGATATTTTAAGAGTTCATGCTAAAAATAAACCTTTAGATATTGAAGTAAAACTTAAAAGAATTGCCGAGAGAACTCCAGGGTATTCAGGTGCAGATTTAGAAAATTTATTGAATGAAGCTGCTTTATTAGCTGTAAGAAGAAATAAAAAATATATTTCTATGGAAGAAATTGATGAGGCAAGTGATAGAGTACTTATGGGCCCTGCTAAAACTAGTAGAAAAGTAACAGAATACGAAAAGAAAATTGTTGCTTATCATGAGTCAGGACATGCAGTTTCAGGTATTGTATTACCTAATGGAGAAGAGGTCCATAAAATTACTATTATTCCAAGAGGAATGGCTGGTGGATATACCCAAATGCTACCTAAAGAAGAAAGAACTCTAGTATATACTAAGAAAGAACTTCTAGAACAAATAACTACTTTACTTTCTGGACGTGCTTCAGAAGAAACATATTTAGATGAAATTTCAACTGGTGCAAGCGATGATTTAAAAAGAGCAACAAAGATTGCAAGAAGTATGGTTACTGAGTATGGTATGAGTTCATTAGGTCCTATGCAATATGAACATAGAAGTGAAAGTGTATTCTTAGGAAGAGACTATAATAATTCAAAGAACTTCTCAGATCAAGTGGCTTTACAAATAGATCAAGAAGTAAAGAAAATTATTGATGAATGTTATAATAGTGCTAAAAAGATTGTTTCAAATAATAAGAAGCTTATTGATGTATTAGCTGATACACTAGTTGTAAAAGAAACATTAACAAAAGAAGAAATAGAAAAAATTGTTGAAGCAAACAGCGAATATAGATTTGATCATTCTGCTGAAGAAGAAGCTGAACCTCCAAAGACTAAAAAGAAAACTTCTTCTAAAACTATTAAAAAAGAAGAAACAAATAAAACTGAAGAATAGTCTTCAGTTTTAATATGTAAATGTTGAATAATAATTATAAAAGTGATATGATTTTATGATAAAATTATTAAGAGGTGTATTATGATATTATTTATTGATACTCATGATAGTTTAATTACTATTGGATTAAAAAATAAAAATGATTTAATCATTAAAACTAAAGAGAGTGAATTTAGTCATTCTATTTTTACTATGCCTTTAATTCAAGAAATATTCGATAGCAATAATTTAGACATAAAAGAACTAGATAAAATAATTGTTATCAATGGTCCAGGAAGTTTTACTGGTATTAGAATAGGATTATCTATTGCTAAAACTATGGCATATGCATTGAATATTAAAATCAACACTATTTCAAGTCTAACAGCCTATCTTATAAGTTCTAAAACAGAATGTGATAAAATGTGTGTTATTGAAGATAACAAGGGATTTTACATATCAGTTTTTGATAAAAACAATAATATAATTGTTGATGAAGAATATGTAAATGATAACAAATACAATTACTATACTGTAGAACAGAGACTAGATGTTAATGCTATTATTAATTATTGTGATAAAATACCTTCTTTAAATGTTCATCATGTTACTGCTAATTATGTTAAGAAAATTGAGGTGGAAAAATGATAGTTAAAGAAGATGCATCCGATTTGGATAGAACATATAATTATATGGATGGAGAAATTGTATTAGGATATTTGGAAATAAGAGTTATCGATGAAATTATTGATATAATGAATGTTTATACTGATCCTGAAAATAGAAGCAAAGGAATCGCAACATCCTTATTTAATTATATGTTTGAACATGAATCATATACAAGAGTTATGCTTGAAGTAAATGAGAAAAACAATGAAGCAATTAAGCTCTATAACAAACTCGGATTCAAGGAGATTAGCATAAGAGAAAGATACTATGGTGAAGATCCCGCTATTATTATGGAGAAGGTGAAATAATGAAAGATGTATATATTTTAGCTATAGAGTCTTCTTGTGATGAAACTAGTGTAAGCATTGTTAAAAATGGATATGAAGATATTTCAACTATAATTAACAGCCAAATTGATGTTCATACAAAGTATGGTGGAGTAGTTCCTGAAGTCGCAAGTAGGCTTCATTTAGAAAATATTACAATGTGCATAGATGATTGTTTAGAAAATGCACAAATGCATTTATCCGATATGGACGCTTTTGCATGTACGTATGCTCCAGGTTTACTTGGCAGTCTGCTTGTTGGAGTAGAAGCTACAAAAAGTTTAAGCTTTATTTATAAAAAACCTTTTATTGCAGTTAATCATATGATGGGACACATATATGCTAATATGATTGGAAATAAATTCAATTATCCACTTTTATCATTAATAGTAAGTGGAGGACATACTGATTTAATATTAATGGAAAGTGAAGATAAATTTAAATATTTAGGTCAAACATTGGATGATGCTATAGGAGAAGCTTATGATAAAGTAGCTAGAATACTTGATCTGCCATATCCTGGTGGCCCTAATGTGGAAAAATACGCATTAAAAGGCAAACCAAATTATAAAATGCCAAAAATATTAGATGATGAATCTTATAATTTTAGTTTTAGTGGAGTTAAGAGCTACGTTAATAATTTTGTTCATAATGAACATCAAAGAGGAAATGAAGTCAATAAATTTGATATAGCAAGTTCTTTTCAAGAATGTGTTACTAATCTTTTGTTATCAAAAACAAAAAAAGCATT
This sequence comes from uncultured Clostridium sp., assembly GCA_964649245.1. GTDB lineage: Bacteria > Bacillota_I > Bacilli_A > RF39 > UBA660 > CAG-1000. The sequence continues at coordinate 279 of CAZYOS010000009.1, read as the reverse complement.
AATTGACTATAATTTAAAAACATTTATTATAAGTGGGGGCGTAGCAAGTAACTCATATATAAGAAATTCGTTACAAAAAATGTGTGATGATATTAATGTTAAAATGTATATGCCCAACAAAAAATATTGCACAGATAATGCAACAATGATTGGTGCAGCAGCATATATACTATATAAAAACAAAAAATTTTCAACCTTTGATTTAAATGCAAAAAGTAATGTTAATTTATAAACATTACTTTTTTTCTTTTTTAAATACAAATATTTTGCTGAAAATAT
>CAZYOS010000008.1:18594-26872 GCA_964649245.1 uncultured Clostridium sp. | reverse complement strand
TTTCCCGTTAATGTTTAAATATTTTTGGGACATTTTCCCAAACTATTGACAGAAATTTTGACCCTTATAATATCATATTTGCATACCATAAATGGTATTCTAATTTTAACGATTTCTTGAGCATGACACGCAGATTCAATATCATTATTATCTTTATCTTTAATAATATCTACTGTAAATGTAGTTGGTTCAGTATTAGGGCCAAATACTTCCACAGTATCTCCAATACTAAATTTATTTCTTTGTTCAACAGTACACATTTTAGAATCATTATCATAATCAAGTACTAGTCCTAAAAAGTCTTGATTACTGATTTCTTTTCTTCCATTAAAGTATTCTCCTTCAACACCTGGAACTCCATTATAGAATTGTGGAATATTTTCTCTATTTGAACATCTTTCTAATACTTTTTTATAGTATAACAAAGTATCTTTATTTAATGTACCATCTATCTTTTTATTCATAATAGTTTTATATGCATTAGCAACTGTAGCTATATAATACATACTTTTCATTCTTCCTTCAACTTTATATGATATTACTCCTAAGTCCATCATATCGCATATATAATCAACCATATTAAGATCTTTTGAAGACATAGTGAATTCATTATCTTTAGAGTTATCAAATACGAATCTACATATTTGAGCACATCCTCCCCTATTTGAATCTCTTTTAGTCACATAGTTAGATAAAACACACCTACCACTATAAGATGTACACATAGCTCCATGTATAAAGCATTCTATTTCAGTATCTGTATTATCCATTATTGATTTTATATCATCTCTAGAACATTCTCTTGCTAAGACTACTCTATATGCACCTAATGATTTATAGAAATTAACAGCTTCTAAATTAGTAATTGATTTTTGAGTAGATATAAAAAATGGTAAATTTAAATTTAATCTTTTAATTGAATCAATAACAGCAAAATCACTAACTATTACTGAATCAACTCCAATATCAGATAATTTTGTTAAATAATCATCTAATCCATCTAAATCTTCATTATGAAATATCATATTTACTGTAACATATACTTTTTTATTAAGATTATGAGCAAACTCACATGCTTCTTTAATTTCATCTACTGAAAAGTTATTAGCATTTGCTCTAAGACTATAATCATATCCACCAATATATACAGCATCAGCTCCATATATAAACGCAAACTTTAATCTTTCTAAGTCCCCTGCAGGTAATAATAATTCATATTTCATTTTATATCACCTACTTTATATTTAATATCATTTTCAAGAAAATAATAATCAGTATCTAAAATATTAATTAATTCATTATCATTATAATGCTCCAAAGTAACTTTAAGTTCTAAATCACTCATAGAATTAGTATCAATAATTAAATAATCTAGTTTTAGTAAATCATCTATATATTTATTACCAGAAAATAATTTAGAGTTTCTTATAACTGATGAATCTTCTTCTTCATTTATTTCAAATAATACATTAGATACTTTTTCAGATAAATTGTATTTTTTTTCTTTAGTGTTGATACCATAATTATTTTTATAGTTACTTACTAATAATCTTCTTGAATAAAATAATATATTTCTAGTTATTAAAAAGAAATATAATTTACTTTTAGTTCCTTTTCTTATTTCATTTATTTCATCGATAGTTAAATCATTATTTAGTACTATATTATTATATCCAATACTATTTAAAAAATTAATACTTTTATAATTTGATTCAATATGATTTTCATATAATATTATTCTTTTTTTATCTATTATATCTGTTAATCCAATATCTTCACATATAAACATAATATTTTTATTAAATAGTTTATATTCTTTCCTAAATTCATTAATACTCATATGTAATAATTTATTCATAAGAATATAAATATTATATTTTTCTGATAAATTATTAATTTCACCTATATTAAAATATGTTTCATAGCCAACTGAATAATTGATAAGTGGTAAAATAAAGGAACTAAATCCTTTATTTGTATATTCTTCTAGATTCTTACTTCTAGGAATTATCAAAAATTTTTCACACATACTACTATACCATCTCCTATATCTAAATGTTCAACATTAAAATCTTCTTGTGAATCAATATAATCCAAAAACTTTTCTAATTTACTTACCATTTGTCTAAGATTTCTACTTTCTATTTTGTTACTACTATGAACTAAGCCATGAAAATTCATATTGTCTATAATTATAACACCTTGGCTTCTTAAATTTTCTTTATACTTTTCAAAGAAATTAATATTTTGACTTTTAGCAGCATCTATAATAATAAGATCATATTTATTAATTAATTCAATTGAAAGAGCATCACCATATATTAACTTAATATTATTTAGTTTACTTTTTTTAACATTTTCTTCTGCTAAATTATATCTTAATTCATCTCTTTCTATGCTAGTTATTTTTACATCTTTATTTTTAGCAAACATTATTGTTGAATACCCTATAGCAGTACCTATTTCTAATATATCTTTAACAACATAATCTTCAATTATTTCATTAATATATTTAATTGTATCTTTTACCATTATAGGAATATTATTCAAAATAGCATACTCTTCCATTTCTTTAATTAATTTATTCATAATTATACCATAATCCTTCATTTTTTAACTTAGATACTGTACTATTATGACCAGCATTTGTTTCATTAAAATATGTTTTGCCATTTTTATCAGCAACAAAATAATAATAATTATGAATAGTTGGTTCAATAGCCGCAATTAAAGAATTAATACTTGCATTACATATAGGTCCTACCGGTAATTTGCCAGCCATGCATGTACTTCTAGTATTATATGCATTACATTCATTTAATTCACCAGTTTTAAGGTCTCTACTCCATAAATCAACTTTAGAAGCATAATAAGTAGTAACATCACTTCCAAGACTCCATCCATCATTAAGTCTATTATAAAATACTCCTGCTACTCCTTTTCTATCATCTGCATTACCAGCTTCAAGTTCAATAATTGATGATAATGTAATCATTTCATGAATACTATATTTACTAGATTCCATTTCATCTTTATATGGTTCTAATTTATTTTTCATATTATTTAGAAGTTTTTCAATTATATTTGTAATAGTAGCATTTTCATAAAATTCATAAGTATCAGGATACAAATATCCTTCAAGAGAATAATATATATCCTTGTTTTTAATATCATCTGTTAAGAACCAATAATCTTTAATTAAAGAATCTAAGTATGATTCATCAGTTAATTTATTCATTATCTCTTCTTCGGTAATATTAAATTCACTTGTAACTTTCTCAATAAAATATTTCATATTTTTACCTTCTACAAAGGTAATAGATTTTGTTTTAGAAAGATTAACACTTCCCTTTTCCAATGTATTTATCAGTTCCTCTAAATCATAATTAGTAGATAAAATATAATCCCCATATTCAAGACTTATGCTTGGAGTATTAAGCTTAATATATATTTTATATGCTAATTCATTTTTAATTAGTCCATTCTTTTTAAGTAAGGAAGAAATAGTACTATAAGATTCTCCTTCACTTACATATATATTTACTGTTTCACTTTTTTTAGAAGGTGAACCAATTAAATAAAAATATCCACCTATAATTAAACCTATTATTAATATAATAATTAATAAAAGTATTTTAACTATTTTTTTCATTCTTTCTCCTACTTTTGTAATGAATCTAATACTTTGTTAATAAAATCAAATTCACTATCATCTTTTACTGGCTTTAATTTCGTCATATTTCCTTTAGCACTCAAAACATATGATGAAGCATAAGCTTTAATTTCTCCATCTTTATTTTTTGAATTATCAGTATATATAACAAAATTTTTGTTTTCTTCCTTACTTTTTATATCAAAAAGTATTCTATATTCCTTTTGTTTACCATTCTTATTTTTAATATTTAATGTGTTATCTTTCATTATTGCCTCCTGTCTAAATAAGATTGCAATATTATTGTAGATGCCATTTTATCAATAACTTTCTTTCTTTTATTTCTTCTTGTATTATTACTCATCAAAATATTATTTGCTTCTACTGTGGATAATCTTTCATCTTGAAGAACTATTTCATAACCATACTTTTCTTCAAGCATCTCTTTAAAAGAAATAGTTTCTCCACTTCTTTTTGACAATGTTCCATTTAAGTTTTTAGGATTGCCTAACACCAAAACATCAACATTTCTAGAAATGACGATTTCATTTAATTTATTCATTAGTTCATCATAATTCTCATATCTTATTACTTCGAGTGGAGTCGCAATAATACCTGTTCTATCACTAATAGATAAGCCTAATGTTTTACTTCCTAAATCTAGTCCTAGGTATATCATTTATTTAAAAAGTTAACTAGCATCACTTCTAAAATATCTTCTCTTTTAAATTCAAGTATTCTAGTTCTACATTCTTTATAACTTGAAATATATCCAGGGTCTCCACTTATCAAGTATGCAATTATTTGTTTAACTGGATTATAGCCTCTTTCTTGTAAGTCTTCACATATTTTAGCTAAAATATTTTTTGTGTTTTTATTAATAATAGTATTAGTGTCAACAATAGTTGTTTCTTCATTAGACATAATATCACTTCCTTACTTAGATATTTTATCAAATTTTATTATAATTCACAAGTACATATATAAAACTAATACAAATTATAAAATAGATGATATAATGTATAAAGAGGTGAATTATGATTTATTATCCTAAACAATATGGCCTATGTAACGGATCACAAAGAGCAGTTAAATCATGTATAGATACCAAGAATGAATTTAAAGATAAAAATGTTCTTACATATAAAGAAATACTTCACAATAAAAATATAATAAAGATGTTAAAAGATAATGATATTGGTTCAATAGATGATTTAAATAATATAAATGATAATGATATTATAATAATAAGAGCTCATGGAGAAACAAAAGAAACATATAATTATTTAAATAAAAATAATATTAAATATATAGATGCAACATGTAAAAACGTACTACGAGTTCATAAGTTAGTAGAAGAAAAATACAACGAAGGATACAAAATAATTATTGTTGGAACCAAAAATCATCCAGAAGTCATAGGTACTAATAGTTATTGTAATAATAAAGCAACATTAATAGAAAAAAGTAGCGATTTAAAAAACATAAATAAAAAAGATAAATATTATTTAGTAGCACAAACTACTACATCAAATGATTTATTTAATAATACTTTAAATTATTTAAAAGAATATAATGTTGAATATACTAATACAATATGCAATGCACAAAAATTAATTCAATCATCTTCATGCGAACTTGCTAAAAACATGGACTTAATGATAGTTATAGGAGGTTCAAATAGTTCAAATACTAAAGAACTATATAACGAAATAAAGAAAGTAAATAATAATACATATATATTTAGTGAAATTAAAGAATTTGAAACTTTCATAAAGAAAAATAAAATAAAAAGCAACATAAATATTGGTCTAACAGGTGGAGCATCTACTCCAAAAGAGCAAATAAATGAATTTTCAACAATAATAAAAGAATCTTAATTACTTAGATTCTTTTAATGTCTTTTTTGATGAAGTTTTATTCTTTACATAATTAAAAAATTCACTTAAACTGTCAAATTCAAATTTAGTATCTTCATTATCATATGAGACTGAATTAACATGTAACAAGAAAGAATTACCTACACATTTCTTAGTTTCTCTATCATATTCACATAAATAATTTAAAGATTTTAGTTCCTCGTTTGAAGATGAAATTATAATTAATATCATATCATTATTTATTTCTATACTATAAAAAGCAGACTGATCTTTAAGATCAGTTTTAATTTTTTTAATTACTATTCCATCTTTATCAAATTTTATGAAGTATTTATTTTTAAATTCAGTATTAGCTTCATGAGTCACAAATTCATAAAATGAATTACATAATTTTTTTAATAGGTATTTGTCATAAATTAATACCTCATCATCATCAAATAATGAATCCATTATTTCAATTATATCATCTACATTTTTACCATTATAAGAAGAGGATAATAAATATCCTATTAAGTTCATAAAAGTATTTTTAGATGTATTATTACTCATTTGTTTCCCTTTCTAATTTATAACTAGATAAAAATGAATTATTATATTCATCTATAAAAGATAATATTTCTTGAAAACTACCATTTAAAGTCATAGTACTACTACTATTATCTCCCTTAATACCAGTATCCTTTTGATCCACATAACATAAGCAATCAATATTCTTTGCATCTCCTAATAATCTAATTAAAGTATCAGAATTATAATATGCAGAGCTACAACTGTATTTATCATTATATGTGACATGATGAATCAATGCATAGTCACTATTAGTATTAGTGTTTAATATAAATAAATTTAGTGTTCCATCACATAAATCTATGTTAAAAAAATACTTATCTATTGTTTCATTACTATTTATAGTATTTCTATATAATACAATAGAAGGGATACTTCTATTTAATTCAGCATAATAGTCGTTAATACTTCCATTACTACTAATAGAAGAAAACTTGTTGGATTCTGATAAGATAACATCATCTCTATTAATAAAGAACTTAAAAACACTTTTAAATGGCTCCACACCTAATGAGTATAAAATACCATCATCAATATCAGTATCTGATGATTTTATATAAGATATAAATTCATTTATAATGTTTTTCATAAAAAAACCTCCAAAATTAATTGAGGGTATTATATCAAATTATAATAAGAAAGTCAACGAGAGCATAGACTGAATAACTTATATCTTATTTATTTTATTATGTGTTTTATGATAAGTTTTCTTTTTATTATTATTTTTAAAATTGCTATTAAATTTATCTCTTGAGTATATTTTTTTAATATCTGTTTTTTTAGAATCACTGCTTCTTTTAATTCTATTATTCTTTTTAGATTTTTCTTCTTTTAATATCATCGGATATTTAATATTCTCTATAACATTAATTTCTTTCTTAATAAGTTTTTCTATATCTTTTAAATCATTTAATTCTGCACTAGTACACAAAGTAATTGCTTTACCATTTTTTCCAGCTCTTGCAGTTCTACCTATTCTATGAACATATATTTCAGGTTTTTCTGGTAAATCATAATTAATAACTAAATTTAAATCATTTATATCAATACCTCTTGATGCTATATCAGTTGCTATCATAACATTAGTAATACCAGATTTAAACTCTTTTAAAGCTCTCACTCTATTTGATTGTGTTTTATTACCATGAATAACACTAGTTTTAACACCATATTCATTAAGCTTTTTTTCTAAATTATTAGCACCATGTTTAGTTTTAGTAAATATCAATATTGATTGTTTTTCTTTTGTACTAATTAAATCTAATAATAGAAGAATTTTATTCTTTTTATCAACATAATACAATTCTTGTTTTATATTGTCAGCAGTAACTTCCTCTGTCTTAGTTTTTATCATTATTGGATTATACATTATCTCTTTTGATAATTTTTTTACTTCATCCGGAATAGTAGCTGAAAACAATAAAGTTTGTCTCTCTATAGAAGGAATATAACTTATAATAGATTTTACATCTTTAATAAATCCCATGTCTAACATAGTGTCAGCTTCATCTAATACAAGCATATTCACATTATCTAATTTAGCTTTCTTTTGATTTATTAAATCTAGTAATCTACCAGGAGTGGCAACTAAAATATCAATTCCTTTTTTTAATACATTAATTTGTGATGAAATATTTACTCCACCTAAAACAACACTACATTTTAAATTAGTATATTTTGTATATAATAAAATATTATCTCTTATTTGAATAGCTAATTCTCTAGTTGGTGTTAATATTAATGCTTTTATTTTTCTATCACATTTATAATTTTTTAAAAGATTATCAATAATTGGCAATGCAAAAGCAGCTGTTTTACCAGTCCCTGTTTGTGCTAATCCTATAATATCTTTTTTATCTAATACTTCTTTAATAGCTAATTCTTGTATTTGGGTCATTCTTTCATAACCCATTTCTTTTATTGCTCGTAGTATTTCCTTAGATAAGTTCATTTCTTCAAATTTCATATTGTCCCCTTTTTGTAACTTATTAATTATAGCACACATTGAAGAAATAACCTAACACTTTTTTATTATTTAACAGTACCTTTAGTAATATGTCTACTTTGATACCTTGATCTCTTAAATGTTCAATTACTTCAGGTAGATATTTCTTGGTCCATCCATTTTTAGTGATGTCTTATATTATTCTATAATATAATTTTTCACTTTTAAAGTATA
>CAZYOS010000008.1:2788-18584 GCA_964649245.1 uncultured Clostridium sp. | reverse complement strand
GATACTCTTCTAAAGCTTTATCAAATTCTTTATTATTGAAATCTGGAAAACACGTTGGAGTAAAATAAAGTTCAGCATAGCTTAAACTATATAACATAAAATTACTTATTCTTTGTTCTCCACTAGTTCTTATCATAAAATCTATAGGTGGTAAATCTTGATATTGATATTCATAATAATTATCAATACTTAAATCATCTATATTTAATTCACCATTTTGAACTAATTCAACTATTTTTTTAGTAGTATCAACTATTTCAGATTGTCCTCCATAATTTAAACATATATTAAATATTCCCCCCGTGTTATCTTTTGTTGCTTCTTTTAGTTCATTCATTCCATCCCAAACGATATCAGATAGTGGTTCTCTTTTACCTGAAAAAACAACTTTAACATTATGCTTATTAAAATAATTAATTTCACTTTTAAATTTCTTAACAAATAAATTCATCAAATAATCTACTTCTTCTTTACTTCTTTTAAAGTTTTCAGTTGAAAAAGCAAACACACTTAAATACTTAACACCTTTTTTTAATATATATGTACTAGTTTTTTTTAATGTATCAAATCCAGCCTTATGACCAGCTGTTCTTGGAAGCCCTTTTCTAGTTGCCCAACGTCCATTACCATCCAATATTATAGCTACATGATTAGGTATATCATTTTTCATAATTACTTCCTTCTTAAAGTATTATACTAAAAAATTAATAAAAAACAAATTATTTGATAAATATTTTACATATTTAGTAATATTATGATATAATTAGTGGCGAAAAAGGAAGGGTGATAATATGAATGATATTAATGAAATGATTCAAAAAATCGAAAAATTGATTGAAGAGAAAAACTATTCTATAATTAAAAAAGAATTATCAGAATTTAATGAACATGATATAGCATTAATTATAGAGGACCTTCCACCGAAAGAACTCGTAAAAATATTTAGACTATTAAAAAAAGATGTATCTGCAGATGTATTTTCATGTCTAGAAACAGAAACTCAAAAAGAAATAATTACTCTTTTATCTGATAAAGAAGCTGTAGATATAATTAATGAAATGTCAGCAGATGACGCAACGGATTTAATTGATGAAATGCCAGCTAATATAGTTAATAAATTACTAAGTAAAGTAGATACAGATACAAGACGAGATATTAATTTATTACTTAGATATCCTATTAATTCTGCTGGTAGTGTTATGACAGTAGAATATTTAGATTTTAAAGACAATATTACAATTAAAGAAGCAATAAATAAAATAAAAGAAGAATATGATAATAAAGAAACTATAGATACTTGTTATGTCACTGATGAAAAAAGAAAATTAATAGGCTTAGTTTCATTAAAAGACTTAGTTGTAAACAATGAAAATAAAAAAATAAGTGAAATAATGAATGAAGATATTACTTTTGTAAATACTCAAATAGATCAAGAAGAAGTAGCAAACACAATACAAGAATACGATTTAACATCAATACCTGTAGTGGATTTAGAAAATAAATTAGTTGGTATAGTTACTATTGATGATGTAGTAGATATAATTGAAGAAGAAGCAACTGAAGATATTGAAAAAATGGCAGCTATTCTTCCTACTCAGCAGTCATACTTAAAACAAAGTGTTTTTGATATATTTAAAAGTAGAATACCATGGCTATTATTATTAATGATATCAGCAACATTTACAGGTAAAATAATTCAACATTATGAAACAGCTTTAGCATCATGTGTAATATTAACTTCATTTATTCCAATGCTAATGGACACGGGAGGAAATGCTGGGGGACAAGCTAGCGTAACAATAATTCGTAGTCTTTCATTAAATGATATAGAATTCAGTGATATATTTAAAGTAATATGGAAAGAATTAAGAGTATCTATATTGATCAGTGTCGTTTTAGCAATATGTAATTTTACCAAATTATTATTAATTGATCATGTTACGCTTTTAGTAGCGGCAGTAGTTTGCATAACATTAATATTTGTAATAACAATATCAAAATTTATAGGATGCACACTACCAATAGTAGCAAAAAAAATAGGATTTGATCCAGCTGTTATGGCAAGTCCCTTCATTACTACTATAGTTGATGCATTATCATTATTTATATACTTTAAATTAGCAACTATAATTTTAGGAATATAAAAAGTCTTTATATAGATGTAAAATATTTTTTCACATCATTAATAAAGACTTTTTTATTTATCAGATAACATTTTATTAATATATAAATTAATATAATCTATCTCATTTTCAATCACGATAGGATCAAGAGTAAAAGTATCTTCCTGTTCGTTAAGTATGGATGAATAAATATTATCATTATCCCCTTCTAAATAATATATAATAAATTGTTTATTAAATTCATTATCATCAAGGATATCAATAACGTTTATTATTTGTTTTATCCCATTTTCATCAGTTAATTCTAATTTATTATTAAACATTTCCATTATCCAAACCATTTCTTTTTAATACAAGCCCAACAATCACCATTTGTATGATTTGCTTTTCTTTGGTAAGTATTAATTTCATTATTTTTTTCTTCAATTTTAGCAGTACATTTTGTAAGTACATCTTCACTTTGAGTAATAAAATTAGTGATTTTTGTATAGTCATCAGTTAATTTTCCATCATCAAAGGGTCTATTTTTAATAATATTATTATTTTGTAAGTTTTCTATTACAGACTTAAGAGTCTCATTAAATGATTCGTGTTTAGTCTTAATACTAAGTACTTCGCTTTGTAATCTTTCTATATCATCTCTCTCTTTAGTATACTTAGTAACAAGATCTAAATACCCTTGTCTTTCTTCGTCTTTATGAACACACATAAGAAGCCTCCTTATTTAAAAATTTTTTTGCTTATTCATCATCTTTATTATTTGTTTTTTTCTTTTTATCTGTATGTACATTAACTCCAACTCCTAGAGCTCCTAACGCACCAACTCCAGCTGCTATGCCGCCTAAAGCTGTAGAACCACTCTTAGTATCGCTTAAAGTAACAGTTTCTTTAATATCTTCAGTTTCATCTGGTATATTAATTATATCATCAAGGTTCTCACTGTATATTTCCTCTTTTATTGAATTGTCAGTATTAGTTGTTTTATTATTACTAGTATCAGATTCACTTATTAAATCACTGGCAATATTATTATCTTTAATAGCAGTATTAGTATTATCTGTAGATGTAATTGGAGAAGACTCTGTTATATTTGAATTACTATTATTACTTGATGAACTTGAGCTGCTTGAACTATTGGAACTTGATGTATCTAAAGATTCTTCTTCATTCTCTTTATTTACAGTATCATCTTTATCTTCAGTTTTTTCAGTATCTTCTTTTTCTTCAGTTTTTTCAGTATCTTCTTTTTCTTCAGTTTTTTCAGTATCTTCTGTCTTTTCAGTATCTTCGGTTTTATCTATTTTTTCTTCATCTTCTGTTTTATTTGTTACTTCTTCTGATGTTCCTGTTCCACTAGAACTTGTTGAACCATCAGTACCTGTTGAAGCGCTAGGAGTTGTTATTACAGATCCGGATGCAGAAGATCCACTAGTGCCTCCATAATAGTTACCACTACTTCCATAACTATTTGAGCCAGAATTTGAACCAGTATTTGTGCCACCAGATAATTGTGTAGCGGTTCCTGGCGTACCACTTTCTCCAGTATTACCAGATGTATTACCATTTGCAGTATTAGCATTACTTCCACTATCTAAATTGTTTAAACGTGTATTAAAATCATTACTGCTAACATCTATATAATCTAATTCTCCATTTGAATCAAATGCATTTTTCATATCTTCGTCAAAATTAGACACCATCTTTACAGTAGTTCTTAAATTCTTATCCACTAAGGTACAATCAGATGATAAATCTTTTAATAATGTAGTATTACTATATTCATCAGTATAAACACTTGCTAAAGGTGATTGACTTAAATTACTAGTTTTTCCTATTCCTGATTCAAGAGTAGTTATAGCAGAATCTAAGTATTTATGTGCTCCTCTTATAGTGTCTGGATCAATATTAATATCTCCTAAGCATTCACTTGCAGTATTTCCTCTCGCAGCATTTACACCAGTTAGCTGATACCAATCTACAAAAGTGTTAACTTGATCTATAATATATGGAGTTTTAGCTTTTATATAATCTCCAGGGCATGCTTTAGCAGCAAAATCACAATGCCAGCATAAATTTGTAAGTTCATCATTAACAGATCCATCATCATTATATACCCTTTGTAATGGGCTTAATCCATTTCTTATTGAAATGTCAGCACAAAGCTGAATAACCTTATTAAGAGTAGCATCTGTAACTGGATATTGATAATAAACACCATCTACTTCACCAGGAGGTAAATTTGACAATTCTATAGAAATTGTGTGTGAATTGTTATATGAACTACTATCACTCCAAGGAGTATTGCCTTCATTTATAAATTGTGCTACTGTTCCATCACCAAAAATACCATATGTTGCGGATGCATCATCTGTTGTATTAAAAAAAGCACTAAGAGAAGCGGGTGATGAATTACCATTATCATCCATAATATGTATTGTGATTCTATCTATGTCAGCTCTTCTTCCAGAAGTGTAGTTTCTGTAAATATATAATTCTTGGTCAGTAATTCTAGAAACCCCTCCATTATTGCCTGTTTCATAAACAATTGGCGTTATGTCTACATTTGTTTCTTCTGTATTTTCATCATTTGTATCAGTTTCATTATTATTCGTTGCCATACTTTTACCTCTCATATTATGATATCTATATTCATTATAGCATTTTTTTATAAAATATAATACCCTTATTATTATTTATATCTTTATAAATTAAAAGTCTTTACTCTTAATATGAAACAAATGAATTTTATATTAATATAAAGACTATCTCATTGATTGGTTTCCCTAATTACTCCATTTAAATAATTTACTTGTTCTACAATTCCAACAATCGCCTTAGTGACATTCAATGTAACATTTTTTGTAAATGTTTTGTTTCATCTTGTATACTAATTATATTTATTATAGCATCTTTTTATAAAAAAACATATGACACCACTATTTTCTTTCAAGCTTAATACTTGTAATATCATGAGAAGCATTTTTGTCAATTAAATCACATAATCTATTTTTCAAAACATATTTTCTCACGCCTCTAGTAACAACCATTTTAGCACTTTCTACATCATGTATTCCTCTACATTTATCCACAACATTAATTCTAGCATTTCTACATTTTTCCGGATCTCCAAAAGCAATACCTTTATCAGAATCTTGTAATTTTCTTGCTTGAATAAATCTTGGAACATATCCATCATGCATATGTGCACATAATATTAAATCTATATTTGTATACCATTCCCTTAATTTATCAACGATAAAACTATCAGAAACAATTTTAGGAGAATGTGTTATAAATATATTAAATATTTCATCATTAAAAGCAAATAAACTACTAATAAAATCATTCACATAAAATTTAAACCATTCATTACGATATTTGTTTCTATATGTTTCAATACTAGGACAAAATCCTGTTATATTAAAATCATCTAATTTATACTGTTCATTAATTAATACTTTAGTATTAGAAATACTTTCCAATGATTTTAAATATGCTATTCCAGATCCGGCTGGATATCTTTTTCCATTTTGCATATCATGATTGCCTGGTACAATAAAAACGGGTTTAAATGCGCTTAAACTACTAATTAAATATTGAATTTTAGCAGAACACTTACTATTATAAAAATCATCTGGTGTAAATCCAAAATCTCCATCAATAACGATTAAATCGGCTATATTTTCTTTAATACTATTTATTAGCATATCTAAAAAACCATATGAAGTGTTAGGCCTTACATGTACATCTCCTAATAAACATATAGATTTATCGCTCTCTAATTTTTCAGTCTTTATTTTAAATTCTTCGTTTGTAATTTTCATTTTTACTCCACATTAGCATTATACACTCTTTATTAATTACAATCAATTTATCTCTTATTACGAATAACTACTATACCACTTAAACCTGTAGATGCAGTAGTTGAGGAAGAACCATTTCCACCGTTTCCTGAATTAACAGTCCTTGCAGTAGCAGTTGCACCACCAGCACCTCCACCACTAGCATAAAGAGTACCAGTAGATTCTCCAAATTCTTTAGTAGTTGTACCTTGTCCTGTTCCACCACTTCCGCCTGCTCCACCAGCAGCACCATTTCCACCATTAGTTCCACCTATTCCACCAGCATTACCATAGCCACCATTTCCGCCACCACCTGAGCCACCATTTTTTCCAGTACCTCCAGCAATGCTATAGGAAGAAGTAAATGAAGTTGCTCCTCCATTTCCTCCTGCATAATTTGTTGTTCCACTTCTATACCCTGCAGAACCACCTGCTCCAACTGTGATAGCATATGTTGATGTATTATTAGCGGAATAATTCCTTATTGTTCTGGTTTTTCCTGCTCCTCCACCTGCTCCATAGCAAGGGAAAAATCTCGTTCCATCATAATCTTCATAATATGCACCACCACCAGCACCACCACCAACTAAGAATAAATCTATATTTGTTGCTGAATTAAATTTTATAGATGCTGATCCAGAAGTATTTCCTGTAGCACCATATATTTTTGCTCTCCAATTTATTCCACCATCACTTATTATTTCATAATTTCCAGTTATAGTGAATAGTGAATTCCATTGTGGAGTTAAAGTTATAATTTCTCCATCAACATCAGTTAGATTTAATACACTTGAAGATGCTGAATAAACATTATCATTTGAATCTTTCCATGATTGAACATAATAAACCATATCGGAAGTTTCATCAATTTTAAAACATCCACTTGTACTTAAATTTTGTGCTGTTCCATAAAAATGTGTACTTGATTCAGTTGTTCCACTTCCACTAGAACAATCATATTGAATTACATATGAGGCATAACTATAATTTGCTTGATATATTTTATCCCCTGTACTTCCCACAGCTATAGTGATATTTTTTTGTGGTGTTGTTCCATTACTTCCAGTCCAACCATCAAATGCATAACCAGATTTTGATGGAGCACTTAAATTAAATGATGGAGTATCAACTGTATATGTTAAAGGATTTGAAGCACTACCACCATCTAAAGTATAAGTTATATTATACTGCACTATATCATAATTAGCATTGTATTGCTTATTGCCATATGATCCACTAGGAAGAATAGTTGTTGTGCTTGGAGTTCCACCATTACTTCCAGTCCATCCTGAAAATATATGTCCACTTTTTGTAGGGTTATTAAGAGTAATATCCGAAGAATTAATATTATAAGAAGATGGATTACTAGATGATAATGAACCTCCATTTAATGAATAAGATATAGTATAAGTAGCAAGTCCCCATCTGGCATATAATGTATGATCTGTAAAAGATATTAATTTAGATGAAGAATTAATGAGAGTACCATCTGTAGTATCAGTATACCATCCTGAAAAGTTATAACCATTTCTTGTTGGTGTAGGGAGCATACCATAAATACTCCATCCTGAAACTTTGGTATCTGGAGTTAATGAATTTCCACCATTAACATCAAATGTTATAACAGGCGGATCAATAAATATCATTTATTCAATATTTAAAGACTCTTGATTAATTGTATCTACTTTAGTTGATAACATTTTATTTTGTTCTGTATTATTTACCAATAATGTATCACCGTTTACTGAAGAATTATTTTCTGTTTTACCTATTACAATTGTTTTATTAGCAAGTAATTCATCATGTTCATCATAAACATTTAATTCATGAGTTCCTTGCTCAACAGCATATAATGTATAGAATCCATCAGCATCAGTAGTGGTATGAATTACTCTTGAGTGAAGTTCTATACCAGCATTAGGAATAACTTCATTACTAGAATTTTTTAAAATACCTGATAAAGTAATAAGCTCATCACTTTCTAATACATTTATTTTTCCAGCAAACGTTTTGCCTTGATTATAATTTTGTACAGAATTTGTTTCTATAAATGAAAAAGTTATTTCATAACTATGTACTTCTCCTACTCTTATATATATTCCATACAAAAGTGAATCGTTAGAAATTGGTAATGGTGTTTCAGATAATCCATCACATGTATCTATATTCGATATACAACTTATTGAATAAGTAAATTCATCATTAATAAAAGTATTTACTACATCTATTAGTTCAAGCTTATAATATGCACCCAAAGTACCTGTATTTGAAACAACTAAAGTTTTAGTTGTTGTCCATCCAGGTATAACATTTGCTGAATTTATTTCATTTCCATCAGTATAATTTATTGATAGTGTACCAGTAGTAGCTATTACATCTTTAGCATTATCATTTCCACTAAGTACTACCATAAAATAAGCATAAGAAATTCCAAAAGATAACAAAAATAAAATTGCTATAATAAAAAACATGATTATTTTTTTATTTTTCATACTTACTCCATTATATTATTATACACTATATCTACACCATTATCAAAACATTTATACAATAAAAAAAGTAAAATTATTTACTTTTCTCCTTCTTCTAACATTGTTTTAATATATATTCCGTATCCTAATGTAACATTATCAACAAGGACATGAGTAACAGCTCCAATAATTTTATTATCTTGTACGATAGGAGAACCACTCATTCCTTGCACTATTCCTCCTGTATCATTAATTAAATTATCATCTAATACCTCAAAACTAAATGCTTTAGTAGTATCTATTTTATCTTTATATTTATCGACTATATTTATTTTATATTCTTTTATTTCGTTATCATTAGTAACTGTATATATACTTGCTACTCCTTTATGTATTTCTTCAAATTCACTGATATTTATAACACTTTTATTAGGCAATTCATTTATTATTCCATATATTCCAAATTCTGTATTTTTAATTATAGTACCAATTTTATTATTAAAATTGATTTTTGCATCTTTACTTCCTACATGACCATTGTTACTCCTATCTATTCCGGTAACTCTGCTTTCTAGAATATTTCCATCTTTTACTTCAACTATAGTACTAGTTTCATTAAAAGTAACAGAATGACCAAGAGCCCCATATATTTTAGTTATTGGATCAACATAAGTAAGAGTTCCAATTCCTACTATATTATCTTTTATATATAAGCCTGTTTTATATAAAGAATCTTCCATTTCAATAGACATTTTAGTATTAATTTCTTTATTATTTCTTTTAATAATAATATTAAGTTCATCATCTAAATTATTGTCAATTACATTAGTTAAATCACTTATGCTATTTACAGTAGTATCATTAATACTAATAATAGTATCTCCTACTTTTAAAAAATTCTTTCCAATATAATTACCATTTACTTTATAAAATCCAACTACTACCAAACCTTTTGAATCAATATTTATTCCAATCGACTCCCCTCCTGGTATAACATAGTCAGAATAAGCAAAAATATTAATAGGGAAAAATAAAATAATAAAGATTAGATATAATATTTTTTTCATACTTCTCCTCTTTATTATTCTTAACTAATTATATTATTTAATAATGGTAATTATTTACTATTCTTCAATTTTAAAATCTTTTATATTACCATTTTCATCCACTATTTTATTAATAGTTTCAGTAGCTTTATTAAGTTTATCTTCACAAAAATCTATTAATTTCATTGCTTCTGTATATTTAGTGATAGCTTTATCTAAATCTATTTCTCCACTTTCAAGTTCTTGAACAGTTTTTTCTAATTCTTTTACTGCTCCTTCAAATGTTTCTTCTTTCATTTTTTATTTACTCCTTTAACAATAGATGAAATATTACCATTATTTACCATAATTCTAATTTCATCACTTACTTTTATTTTATTAATATCTTTTACTATTTTATCATCTTTATAAACTATTGAATAACCTTTATCTAATATATTAACTGGATTTAATAAATTAATTTTAATTTTCATAGTATCTATCTTATATTTATTATTATTAATAATGTTTAATAGATTAGAATTAAGTCTATCAAATAAATTATCAAGTTTTTGTTCTTTCATTTCATATAATCTTTTAGGATTATTAAGTAAATAATTAGATTTATATTTTTTTATTATTTCTGAATATGATGATAATTTATTATCTATTGCTATATTTATTCTTTCTCTGCAGTTAGATAAATATCTTAATATTTCATTTTTATCAGGTACACATGCTGTAGCAGCACCAGTAGGAGTTGGGCTTCTCAAGTCAGCAACAAAATCACTAATTGTAAAATCAATTTCATGGCCTACACCGCTTATTATTGGTATATTACTGTTATATATAGCTCTTGCTACTATTTCTTCATTAAATGGCCATAAATCTTCTATAGAGCCTCCACCTCTGCCAATTATTAAAGTATCTATATTATAATTTTCAGCAAGTTCAATCATTTTAATTATATTTTCTTTAGCACCATTTCCTTGTACTAAAGATGGAAATAAATAAATTTCAACCATTGGAAATCTTTTATTAATAGTAGAAATAATATCTTTAATTGCTGCGCCAGTAGGAGCTGTTATAACACCTATTCTTTTAGGTATCTTAGGTATATGAAGTTTATGTGATTCAAGAAATAATCCTTCATTAGATAATTTCTTTTTAAGAGCTTCAAACAATACAAATAAATTGCCTATTCCATCTAATTCCATAGAATCAACATATATTTGATAGCTTCCACTTGATTCATAAACACTAACTCTACCATGTATTAATACAGAATCTCCATCTTTAGGTGTAAATACTAATCCATTAGTAGAATAATTAAACATAACTGCATTTATTTTAGAATTTTCATCTTTCAATGAAAAATACAAGTGACCCCTAGTATGAAATTTAAGATTACTAATCTCTCCTTTTACATATATATTACTAAGTTCATCACTTGAATCTATTGTATATTTAACTAACTTATTAACATCAGAAATACTTAAATATTCCCTATTCATTAGTTTCCTCATCTAATATTTTATCAAGAACAGCATTTATTAATTTAACAACTTTATCATCACTATATTTTTTAGCAAGTTCTATTGCTTCATTAATAACTACTATTTTAGGTGTTTCTGTATAAAGCATTTCATATGTAGCTAATCTTAATATTGCTCTATCTGTTTTTCCTAATCTATCAAAATCCCAATCTATTAAGTATTTACTTATAATAGAATCTATATTACTTATATTTTCAAGAACTCCATTTACTACAGATCTTATGAATGTATTATCTATTTCAATATTTTCCTTTATAACGTCTTCTACATTATATTCAATTTTATTTTTAATATAAAAATCTATTTGGTATAATATTACCATTATTTTTTCTCTTGCTTCAGTTCTAGTTAGTTTCATATATGCCTCCATAACTATAAAGATTATAACATTATTAAATAAAAAAAGAAATCATTAAATGAAATCTTTATTTATTATTTATATTTTAAATATTTGTAAGTTCAATTTCTTTTTCTTTATATTTATCTTCTACTATTTTATTATATTTTGTTGTTAAATCTTGAACTATCTCTAAACATAATTTTTCTTCATCTTCTCTTAATTCTGCTTTTTTAACTCTATTGTTTTCCTCTTGTCTTATATTTCTTATAGCAACTTTTGCTTCTTCTGCCATAGTACTTGCATCTTTAACATATCTTTTTCTTGTATCACCAGTTAATTCAGGCACAGTTAGCATAATGACTTCCCCATTATTAGTAGGTGCTATTCCCAAATTTGCTTCATGAATAGCTTTTTCCATATTCTTTAATGAACCTTTATCAAACGGTTTAATTGATAATACCCTTGCTTCAGGTATTGATATAGTAGCAAGTGACTGAATAGGAGTCATAGTGCCATAATAATCTACCATTATTCCATGTAATATATTAGGATTTGCTCTACCTGCTCTAATTGTTGTAAATCTGCTTTCTAAGTTTTCAATTACTTTGTTCATTTTATTCTTTACTTCATTTTCATCAGTCATACATTCCTTCACTTTCTTAGTTAATTATATAAGATAAATTAAATTAAATCAATCCATTATAACCAATTTTTCATTTTCATTAAGCTGTATTTTATATGTACCTGTTTTAGTAACATTATATTCAAATAATATATTGTCAGTTTTTACATTATCATTCACATTTGTTACCTCCTCACTTAAATAATTTATATTGTATGATTTATCTGTATTAGAAGTAACATATTGGTTTCTTGATGCATAGGTATAATCTAATGGATTATATCTTTCATTATTTATTCTAACTTCATAATGACAATGTATACCAGTTGAATGACCTGTTGTTCCCATAGATCCTACTTTTTGTCCCTGAATCACTTTATCCCCAACATTTACTATTACACTATTATATTTTAAATGTGCCATTAATGTAACAACACCATCACCATGATCTATTTTAATATAATTTCCATAAGAAGAACCTGTGCTATCTGTTCTATTATAATCATTTTTAATAAATATTACTGTACCATCAGCAGGACTAATTATGTCATGATTAGGTCCTCCATATGTAGTACTATGTCCTAAATCTATTGCTCTATGACTATCTTTATATCCTTGAGTTATTCCAATAAAATTACATGGAAATATTAACTTAACCATATTTTATCAACCCCTTTTTATTTCTATAATATTATTTAATGTAGAATAGGATTTAAATATTTTATCTTCAAATGCTTTATATAAAGAATCTGCTCCTAAAAAACTAAATAGTCCTATCCATAAAGAATCTATTATATTATAGCTTGTAAACGATAAAGTAAACATAACTCCAAATATCATAGATACAAAGAAAGATATATATATAACACAATTACTACATTTACATATGGACATAGCTTTTATTTTTTGTACAAAAGCTGTACTAACTATGCTAGAAGCAATTGCTACTAATAATAATGACTTTATTAAATCAATATTCATTTATTCATCACCTAATATATTTTATTAAATGTTTTATAAAGTGAATGTTTATTTGTACAAAAAAAATAGAACTAAGTTCTATTTATTGTTTATTGCAGCTTGGGCCACAATCAGCCCAGGGTAGCGAATCATATATTTTCACTAAATTGCTTATATATTGATTATATCAAATGTCTAAGTATCTGATAATATTTATTTTCTCTTGCCCTTTTTCTTACCAATTTTTGTATATACTATATAACCAACTGAAGCAAGTGTTGTAACTCCAAATACTATAGTAGTAATTAGAAATGCATTGCTATTAGATTTTTTGGCACTTTCAATTTCAAAATATTGGAAAGTATTGCCTATAGTATCATATTTGTAATAGTTATATTCACCACTATTTAAATCCATTGCATATACTATTTTGAATCTTTTATCAACCTCGTATGCAGGATATTCTACTCCATTTACCTTAACAGTTGTTTCTTTATATCCATCAAGTTTCTTTTCAGATATGTATAATAGAGTTTCAGATGCTTTGTTTTCGTTATATAACTTATAATCTTTATTATCATAGATAGCATATTTGATGTTACCATCTTTATCTTTAATTCCGACAATAGTAATCTTAGCTTTTTCTATTGTAAATGATGGTACATCAACATCATTTATTTTTGTTGTTCCTTCTACACCGTTTGTTGGAATAGTTAATTGTTTAGCAGATTTTACTACAGTGTAGTCAACATTGTTTATCTTCACTTTAATAGGATTTTTATCAATAACAGATACATCTATTGTATAAGTTTTCTTTGTTCCATTTTCAGCAGTACATACAATTTGAAATTTATCTCCATCTGGTCCTATTTCTTTTGTACCAGTTCCAGAAATTGTTGCTCTACCACTCATTGCTTTAGCTGTAATGTTAATAGATGTTACTGATGGTTCAACTTCTATTGAATAATTTTCTTTATCCTTATTAAAATCAATTGTATATCCGTCAACTGATAAAGAAGATAATCTAGGTTCTGTTTCTTTTTCTCTAGGTTTTACAACATTTACAGTTTTAGTTATTGAAACATTGGAATTAGCACCATCAGCACTTGTTATATCTCCAGTTGCAGTAAAAGTTATTGTTCCGATACTTGTTGCTTTACAAGTTATTGAAAAACTTTTAGAGGTATTTCCGCCATCTGCGGTAACGTCCGCAAATGCATTAGAGCAACCATTTGTAGCGCCTGCACCTGATAATCTTAAATTCCAGGCTGCTGTATTGCTTATATTAACGGTAAAAGTGACATTGCTACCATTTTCTACAGATCCAGGAGCACTGCCACTAGCACTACCTGCTGCTAGTACAATGCCTGGAACCATAAGTATAGTTAATACAAATAAAATATTTAAAATCTTTTTCATCTTTCTATTCTCCTTTATTGTTCAATTTGTTTTTGTCCTAGCAAATGTTGTCTTATTCTTAATAAATCTGCTGAATTAATCGTAGTACCAGTTGCTATTGATCCAGCTTCTTTATATGCACCAGTAAGTGTACTAGTGCCTAGCAAATGCTGACGCATCTTTAATAAATCTGCTGAGTTTATTTTACCATCACCATTTAGATCTCCATAAACTACCGCAGTAAATGTTTCAGAATTATAAGTAAATTGAACTCCAGTAGCAATTACTGTACTACTTCCAGATGTTGAAACATTTATACCTAATTTTGTTTTAATACTTGTTAATAAGTCATCTAACTTAAATCCATGTAAGAAATTATTCTTAACCTTTAATCCAGTTTTAACGGCTGTTTCTTGAAGTGTTTCTTTTTCTATTACTGTTATATGGTAATATTCCTTTAAATCTCCAACTTTGGCTTCAATGTCAGTACTTCCAAGTCCAACTGCCGTCACTTTTCCATCTTTTACTGTTGCTACCTTTTCATCTTTTGAAGACCATACTATAGTTTTATCATCTGTAGTATTTGTAGGGAAGTAACTAACAGTAAGTATTTCTGAACTACCTAATCTTAATGTACCATTATCTTTATTTAATAAAATGTTCTTTAACGGTGCTTTTACTGTTAAAGTATAGGTTGCTGTTTTATCTCCTACTTTAGCAGTTATAGTAGCCTCTCCTGGTGCCAAAGCAACTATATTTCCATTATCGACATATGCAATATTAGTATTACTTGATTCCCAAGTAATTGTTTTATCATCATTTGTTTCTGTAGGATTATAAATAACTGCTAAATTCATGTCTTGTCCTACATTTAAAGTGCCTTCTGTTTCACTAAAGCTAATATCAACTAAGGCAATTCTTGGTATAACATGTAGATTATAAGTAGCTGTTTTTGTACCAACCTTAGCAGTAATTTCAACATCACCTTCACTAATAGCTGTAACATATCCATCAGTAACTGTAGCAATATCTTCATCACTTGATGTCCATGTTACTGTTTTATCATCTGTTGTATTTGTTGGATTATATGTTACTGTCAACAATTCTGTTCTCTCTGCTATTAAAGTCCCTTCGGTCTTATTTAAACTTATGCTTTTTAATGGAAGTTTAACATCAATTGTATAAGTTGCTGTTTTATCACCAACAGTTGCAGTTATTATTGCTTTTCCTATTGCTAATGCTGTAACACATCCATCAGTAACTGTAGCAATATCTTCATCACTTGATGTCCATGTTACTGTTTTATCATCTGTTGTATTTGTTGGATTATATGTTACTGTAAGGTTTTCTGTTTCACCAACATTCATTGTTCCTTCAGTTTTATTTAAACTTATTGACTTTAAAGGTGCTTTTACTGTTAAAGTATAGGTTGCTGTTTTATCTCCTACTTTAGCAGTTA
>CAZYOS010000008.1:0-2688 GCA_964649245.1 uncultured Clostridium sp. | reverse complement strand
ATTCATTGTTCCTTCAGTTTTATTTAAACTTATTGACTTTAAAGGTGCTTTTACTACTACATTTATTGTTTTTGTAAATTCACCATCTGTGCTAGTAAATACAACTGTTGTATTACCTGGAGCTACAGCAGTAATAACATTACCTTCAATAGTAGCAATTTCTTCATTGTTAGAAATACTCGTATAATTTTGATTTGCTGCATTTTCAGGTAATATTGATACTATTATTGTATCAGTCTCACCAACATTTATTTCAGTATCAGTTTTATCAACTGATATACCTGTAACTGGTATATCTTTATCACTTGCTAGTACAATAAAGTCTGAGAACTTATTTGATTCAGTTGATACGATACCATTTTCTATTTCAAAGTTAACTTCTTCAATATCTTCACCATGAACTCTAATGACTTTGTATTCTCTAGTTTTTGTATTTGGTAATTCAGGTATTTGAGAACTAATATCAAATTCTAAGCTAACTTCATTTTCAAGTTCAGTAATATTTGCAATATGATGTGATTCACCGCCACTATCTTCATGTGATATTTCAACTTTAATATCAGTACCGCCAATAATATTAAAGCCTTTATATTCAGATAAAACGTCATTCTTTAAATCATCATAATCTGCTGATGACTTTGCATCATAAGTTACATCTACATTAAACTTATCGCCATTTTGTGCTCCTTGTTCAATTTCATTAACTACTTTTGCTTTATTAGTAATATCTGTGTTTGAAATATCACCGTCAGTAATTACGGCTTCAATTACATCATTAGCTTCATCTATAACCTGACTTGCTTCTTCATTATCAGTAACGTTTGATTTAATTTCATAAACGCTTACTTCTGCAGTCTGTGTTGCATTGTTTATCTTTGCAGTAATTGTTGCATTACCTTTTTTAATCCCTGTGATTTGACCCATATTTGAAATTGTAACAACTTGATTGTCAGATGATGACCATTTTATCGCGTCGTATAAAGCAGTATTTGGTTCAATTGTTTTACCAATATATAAAGATCTTCCAACGGCTATTACAGGTTTATTTGGTGATAACGTTATATCACTAATATATGTAGAACCTTCTGAATTATAAAAAATTATAGGAGAAGATATAGAATAATCACTATCTTTATGAATAGTATCTTTAGAATCAGTTCGTGATTTTACCTTGTATGAAACTGAAACTGTTTTTCCGTCATAACCTAAATATTTATAAGCGTTATTTATACTATTTGTTAAATTAATTTTGAATACACCATCTTTTACTATTCCATCGCTCTTCCATATAAACAGGTCTGTATACGTTCTACTTATACCATTATATATAAAAGTATATTCAACTTGATAAAGTCCTGCATTTGCTACATTAGTCCATGTTGCTAATCCATTAGAATTAAATGTTATTAAAGTTGGAATATCCAATTTAGATATTTCTTGTGTATAACTAATTGAAGGGGATTGCAAAGAATAATCACTATCTTTATGAATAGTATCTTTAGAATCAGTTCGTGATTTTACCTTGTATGAAACTGAAACTGTTTTTCCGTCATAACCTAAATATTTATAAGCGTTATTTATACTATTTGTTAAATTAATTTTGAATACACCATCTTTTACTATTCCATCGCTCTTCCATATAAACAGGTCTGTATACGTTCTACTTATACCATTATATATAAAAGTATATTCAACTTGATAAAGTCCTGCATTTGCTACATTAGTCCATGTTGCTAATCCATTGCTCGAAAATGTTGGATTTTGAGGTGAAGATAAGCTTGATACATCTTGATAATATTCAATTGTAGATGATTGAAGTGAATAATCCCCATCATTATATGTATTATCACCAACATTTGATCTAGATTTTACCTTGTATGAAACTGAAACTGTTTTTCCGTCATAACCTAAATATTTATAAGCGTTATTTATACTATTTGTTAAATTAATTTTGAATACACCATCTTTTACTATTCCATCGCTCTTCCATATAAACAGGTCTGTATACGTTCTACTTATACCATTATATATAAAAGTATATTCAACTTGATAAAGTCCTGCATTTGCTACATTAGTCCATGTTGCTAATCCATTGCTCGAAAATGTTGGATTTTGAGGTGAAGATAATTTTAAACCACTTTTTTTATTTACTATTAAAGGAATAGAATAATTTGATTCATCACTAAATACAATTTCATCATCCATTATACATTGTGCAATAACGGTATACACCACTTGATAAGTATCGAGACTATTAGTGCCTAATATACTAATTATTTCTTGCTGCATATCTAATTGGTTTGCTGAAGTACCAGTTTCTTGATTTCCTAATTCTATTCCGTCTTCATCATAGACATAAACACGAACCTTGTAATAATTGGCATTTTCAACAGAATCCCACGTCGCTGTTGCTGTGCTCTCTTCAATCCATGTTAAATTAACTGGCGTATCTATCGAAGTTATTTCGTTGCCCGCTAAAAGCCTATTATTGTATGTACTAACGAAATGCTCCTCTCTCTTTACAAATTCATTTGTTGATCCAATAACAGCAATTACTGCTATCGAAATAAAAATCAAAGATAATTTTAATACTTTTTTCTTCATAAGTTAACCACTACTCCAAATCTCTATTATTATTGTACCAAATTTCTAACGAAAAGTCATTAATTTGAGCCAAAAATCAATTTT
>CAZYOS010000007.1:0-28776 GCA_964649245.1 uncultured Clostridium sp. | reverse complement strand
TAAACTTTTAAAAAGCAAAATCTTTATGTTTAACATTATACGTGTTATAATGAATGTGGGTGATAAATATGTCGTTAATAGATACCGCTAAAGAAATGTTAGAAAACGTTAAAACAAAATTCAAAAAAGATGATAATGTTACATCTTCAAACGAAAATAAAGATACAGATGGAATGATGTCAATAGATGATTATTTTGATAATGGGAAATACTTATCAGAGAATTCCGATAATAAGAAAGAATCAAATAATCAATATGACTTAAAAGATAGGTTAAAAAACGCAACAAAATCCTTTGTAAATGATGTGAATTATAATCCTTTTTCCGATCAAGAAGAAGTATTAAAAGTTGATAAAAAAGAATTTAAAGACAACTGGTTTAAAATTACAGTAAAAGCATTAGTAACATGTATTATGATATTTTTAGCAGTATTGTGTTTTACAATGATTTATAGGCTATGTTATAGTTTATTAAATAATACGGAAACCCCTTCTTTTGGAAGTTATACAGATTATTTAGTTCCAGAAGATAACTTAGCACCTTTAATAAATGAAAACGATTTAATTATTGTAAAATCGCAAGAGTTTTATGATGAGGGAGATATAATACTATATGAATTTGCAGGTACTTCACATAAAATAGGAAAAGTAGTTGATTCAGGTAGAGGATATTACATAATTAATGATAACAATATAAAATCAGATAGTTATCAATCTAAAATTGATGAAACGCTTGTTGTTGGAAAAGAAGTAAAAATAATTAAAAATTTTAGTAAGTTCTATAATTTTGTAACTAGTCCAATAGCAATAATATTATTAGTAGTTATTATCGGATTATATTTTCTACTAATGTCTCTTGGAAAGGTAAAAGATAAGGGTACAATATAATGTCAATAAACAGAGTAAAAAAATATTTTAAACAATATAATATGGATAATAGAATACAAGAATTTAATGAAAGTAGCGCAACAGTAGAACTTGCAGCTAAAGCTTTAAATACTGAAGGAAAAAGAATAGCAAAAACAATGTCATTTAGGTTAAAAGATAATAGAATAATTTTAATAGTTTTAGCAGGTGATGCCAAAATAGATAACCATAAGTTCAAGGAACAATTTCACGAAAAAGCACATATGTTAGCATATGACGAAGTTGAATTAGCAGTCGGTCATGCCTCAGGTGGTGTTTGTCCATTTGCAGTAAACGATGGTATTATTGTATATTTAGATGAATCATTAAAAAAATTTAACACTGTTTTCCCAGCATGTGGATCATCTAGTTCAGCAATTGAACTAACTATAAAAGAATTAGAAGATTATTCTAATTATAAAGAATGGATTAATGTTGGGAAAATTGACGAATAAAAAAGCCTGTATTTAATTAATAACGAATACAGGTCTTTTTATTATCTAATATTTTTTATTGGGAACTCATTTGTTAATTCAAGTACTTCTTTTTTACATTCTTTAAGTATTTTTTTATTATCCATATTTTTTAATACCTTAACAATTAAAGAAGCTACTTTAATAAATTCTCTTTCTTTAAATCCTCTAGTTGTCATAGCTGGTGTTCCTATTCTTAATCCACTAGTAACATTTGGCTTTTCGGTATCATAAGGAATAGTATTTTTGTTTACAGTAATGCATACCTCATCTAATGCTTTTTCAGCCTCTTTTCCAGTTATACCAAAACTGGTTTTAACATCAATAAGCATTAAATGATTATCAGTTCCACCAGATACAACTTTAACATTATTTTTTGCGAACTCATTTGCTATAGCTTTTGCATTTTTCATGAGTTGAACTATATAGTCTTTGAATTCAGGTTGTAAAGCTTCATAAAAACATTGAGCTTTAGCTGCAATAACATGCATCAATGGACCGCCTTGAATACCCGGAAATATTACTTTATTTATTTTTTTAATAATTTCTTCATCATTAGATAAAATTAATCCGCCTCTTGGCCCTCTTAAAGTTTTATGTGTTGTAGTAGTAACAACATCAGCATAAGGAATTGGTGATTCATGCATTCCAGCAGCAACAAGGCCTGCTATATGTGCCATATCTATCATTAAATATGCTCCACACTTATCAGCTATTTCTCTAAATTTCTTAAAATCAATAGAGCCACTATAAGCACTTGATCCAGCTATTATCATTTTTGGTTTTATTTCCATAGCAAGTTCTAAAACTTTATTATAATTTATTTTTTCAGTTGCAGGATCAACTTCATAACCAACAACATCATAGTCTATTCCACTAAAGTTTACTTTGCTTCCATGCGTTAAATGTCCACCCTGCGCTAAACTCATTCCTAATACTTTATCTCCATGATTTAAAAGAGCTCTATACACAGCCATATTAGCGGAACTCCCACTATGTGGTTGAACATTAGCATAATTACATTTAAACAATTTGCATGCATACTCTATAGCTTTAGATTCAAAAATATCAATATATTGGCATCCACCATAATATCTTTTTCCAGGATATCCTTCGGCATACTTATTAGTAAGAATGCTTCCTTGTAACTTAAGAACCGCTTTAGAAACATAGTTCTCTGACGCTATTAATTCAATATTGTTTTGTTGTCTCTTAGTTTCTAGACTAAGAGCCTTTTTTAACTCATTATCCATTCTATACACCTCTTTAATAATTATAGCAAATAAATTTATATTTTAGTTACAAATTATACTCTTTTGACAAATAAAAAAGAATATATTATTCTTTCTTATCTTCATTTAGAAAATCTTCAATAAATTTTGTTTTTTCTTCTTTTCTCTTACCAGCCTCATCTGCAAATTTTTTATTTCTTGATTCAAGTATTTTTTCCTTTGTTATCATTTTAAATTCAGGGTCAATTTGTTCACTATAGGGCTTCACTTCGATCTTATTATCTGTCTTTTGATCACTATTTGTAAGATTTGAATGTGATCCAAGTCCACTTATTCTTTCATTAATCAAATCTACATCATCACTAATAGTTGTATTAGAGCCAGAATTTTTATTCTTTAATCTGATATCTCTATATTCACCTCTTTTAACAATTTTATATTCAAGATCAAGTGATTCTTTAATATTTGTTCTATTATACTTTTGTATTTTATTATTTCTCGTATAAACAACTATAACACATATAATACTAATAACTAACAATGATAATATTGTAATAATTGTTCCATAATTATTGTAATATATATCAAATTTAATTTCATTTACTTTTCCATACTCTAAATTCCAAATATAATATCCATCTTCAAATTTATCTGCATTATTATCTCCGACTGCAAATGATGAATCTAATTTAAACGTTGCACTTACACCATTACTTAGCATATTAATTTCATAAATATTTAATGCATCATCATAATCTTCACCTAAATATGATGAACTAAGTAAAGGAATATTTGAAGTAAAATCATCGACATTTGTTAAATCAATATTAAAATTTGCGACATATTTATTTCTAATAATACCATTTCTAACATAAAATAAATCATAACTTTTAAAATCAGAGTTATTATATTCTGACAAATTAACAGGTTGATTTTTGTTTTTACCCAATTCACTCAACCTTCCAAATGACTTGGTTACCACATATCCTTCTAAATCTCCTTCAGTAATTCTTTCTGCCGTATAATTATTATATAAAACATTATTTTCATCAATATTGTATATTTGTACCATGCTATCAAATTCATCTTTATCAACTAAAATGGTATGTGATAAGTATAATATACCATCATTATCAATTTTCATAGTTAAGTCAGTACTACCACAACCACAAAGTAAAAATGGTATGGCTAATATTAATATAATAAGCTTAACATTTTTCATAATATTCAACTCCTACTATAAAAAGATTATACCATATTATCTATATTATTTTAATATTAAATAATAATTTTTTATGGTAGAATATATGAAAGAGGTAATCTATGATAAAAGAAAATGAGCAAGGCCTATTAATAGTTGTATCAGGTCCATCAGGGTGTGGAAAAAGCACTTTAAATCAGCGATTGATAAAAGATAGAGAAAATATTATTTTATCTATATCTGACACAACAAGAAGTCCTAGAGCATGCGAAGTTGATGGAAAAGATTATAATTTTATTTCAAAAGATGAATTCGAAAGAAACATTAAAGATAATAAATATCTTGAATATGCAGTGGTACATTCTAACAATTATTATGGTACACCAATAAAAAAAATAGAAGAAAATCTATCAAAAGGAATAGATATTTTATTAGAAATTGATATTGAAGGGGCAAGAAAAGTAAATAGTATTAGAAAAGATGCTGTTTTTATATTTATAATGCCTCCGTCAATGGAAGAACTTAAGAAAAGACTTACTAGCAGAAAAACAGAAACTAAAGATCAAATGGTCGAAAGATTCAAAACAGCATATAAAGAAATAAACGAAGTATCAAAGTATAATTATGTAATAGTTAATGATGATATTGAAGAATCTTTAAATAAAATGAGATCAATTATAACATGCGAAAAATGCAGAGTAGATAGAATAGAAGATATTTATTTAGGTAATGAAGAAGAAATGATTCATGAAATATTAATGGACATGTAATAAAGATGAAAAATAAAAAAGTACTTATAAAATATGGTATTTCATATGAAAAACTAATAAATAAAGTAATTATAAAAAACATAGGAAGAATTAAGACATCTTTTTTTCTACCAAATAATAAATTGTTTTTTAAAGAGTTTGATAACATTAATAATTAATTAAATGGTGAGAACAACGATATGATTTATAATATAGAACACTTTTTGTCGATTTCATCAAATGAATTTACAAATAAATTCATAGAAATGTTTAAATTATTAACACCCGGACAATTAGAAATTTTAATAAATGAAGCAGAAAAAGAAAATGAGACAGTTATTCCTGAAAATCTTAAAAATATAATATTTTTAAGTTATTGTAGACACTATAAAAAAATTGAAGATATTGTATATAAAAATAAAAGTATTTCAGTGTAAATACTTTTATTTTATAGAACAGTCTATTTCCTGTCCCTCAAGATCATTTGGTGATATTTTATAATAACTTTCTATTTCATACTGTTTATTATTATATATTAGATTTCTTCCCTCATAAGAATATGAAACTATAGTGCCATCATTAAAATTAAAAGTATATGATAAATCGTCATCTGTTGTTCTTATATTAGACTCCTTTATAATAACAGTGTTAATAATACTATCATATACAATTTCTTTATAATTCGTTACGTCATAACACATTTTACCTAATTCAGTTACAGTTGTCATTGTTACTTTTTCTATTTCATTAACATTATCAATCATATATTCATAATAATCAGTATATTTAAAATTAACGATTTCTTTTTGACATCCACATAGTATTGTTAAACAAATTATTAATATAATTTTTTTCATACATCTCCTTTATATTAAAAATATACCATTATTAAAAAATTAATTCAATAAAAAAGGAGAATGTTATTCTCCTACGAACCAGCACTATCATACTTTTTCATACCAACTTTAAATGATAAAAAAGCAGGTATAGTGTAAATAATTACAATCAATGGTGAAAGCATATATAATTTATTGTCTACTCTCCCTAGAACATATAAAAGAGGGTAATAGTTAACAAATCCAAACGGAATAATAAATGTTAAAATAAACATTATTACTTTTTTAAAAACACCAATAGGATATTGAGCAATATTTTTACCGCCATCAGTAAATAAATTTCTAATTTCAAGTCCTTGTACTGTATAAAAACAGTAAGAAGCCATTATCAAGAACAATGAAAAAAATACAATTATGGAACTTATTAACATTAGTAATAAAGTTATTACTTTGTAAATATCCCATGAAATATCTAAATTACAGATAGCTATACAAAGAACTATTAAAGATTGAATTACTCTAGATAACTTTACGAAATCCGATTTCGTACATAGTACCTGTAATAATATATTTTTAGGTCTTACGAGTAGCCTATCAAAACTACCATCAATAATAAGCTCGTCAAATTTATCCAATCCTCTACATAATACTTCATTCATGGAAAATCCAAACTGCACAATGCCAAATGTTAGTAATACTTCATAGATAGTAAAACCACTAATATTATCAAATTTACTAAAGAGTGCAAGAATAATAAAATAATAAGTAAAAAACACAAGTATTTGGGAAATAAAACTAATAATAAATGAAGTCTTATATTCAAGTTCTGATTTTAAATGCATTTTCATTGATTTAAAATATAAATTCATATTAACCTCCCTGTACTATAGCACATTTGATTGCTTTGCTAGTTAATATTTTTCCTAAAATAATCATTGCAAATGTCCAGACAACTCCACCAATCAAATCAGGTATTGCTGTGCTTACGCTTATATTTCCTGTGTATATTCTAAAAGGTAAATCACAAACATATCTAAAAGGAAGCATGTAAGCTACTTTTTGTAATATGTTAGGAAAAAATGCTAATGGTACAACACCTCCAGCAAATATTTCAGATATTACCATCATAAGATTTATAACGCCCTTCTCATCAAAAGTAAAAAATACTATTACATGGAATATATAAGCAAGTGATGTAACTAGAACACTAGATATAAATAATGATACTAAAAATAACAAGAATGATGCTAAAGATGGAGGAATCATCAATTTATATGGACTAGGTAATAAAAATGCAACAACTAGTACCGGAATAAATCTTAATGATACGTTAGATAATCTTGATCCATACATTGTAAAAAACCACTTTTTATAAAAATCAATAGGTCTGCATAATTCATAAGCAATATTACCATTCTTAATCATTGATAACAAATTTCCATCTTTTACCCAAGTATAAACAAGTGCGTAAAATGCTTGATTAAGCCATAAATAGCTAACCACCTCATTCAACTGCATTGGTGCATTACCTGAAGAATTAGATTCATAAAACGCAATATAAACCATTGTAAATATGAAACCAAAGAATATTTGTGTGCATATTCCAGCTATAGCAGATATTCTATATTGTAAACCATTAATAAATTTAAGCTTAAATAATGATAAATATACTTTCATATATTATATTCCTTATATAGTTTAATAATAGTCTTATCAATATTTTCATTTTCTATTTCAATATCATCAATACTCATTTTATTAGAAAGATAATTCAAAAAATCAGAAATGCTTAATTTCGTAATATCAATTGTGTATGAATATCCTATATCAGTCTTTTCTTGACTAACTATACCTTCCATTTTAATATCATTCATTTTAGATTTTGTATCGATTGATACACTCATTAAATGACCATATTTCTTTTTTAAATTGTTTAAAGTTCCATCATATAGAATTTTACCCTTACCAATTAATATTATTCTATTAGCAAGTGCTTCAATATCACTCATATCATGTGTTGTTAAAATTACAGTGGTTTTTTCTTCTTTATTAATCTTTTTAATAAAATCTCTAACAATTTCTTTTGAAACAGCATCTAATCCTATAGTGGGTTCATCCAAAAATAATATAGATGGTTTGTGTATAAGAGATGCAGCTATTTCGCAACGCATTCTTTGGCCTAAACTTAATTGCCTTACAGGTATTTGAACAATAGTTTCTAATTTAAGCATAGAAATTAGTTCATTCTTAGTCTTTTGATACTCTTTATCATCAAGATTATAAATATCTTTTAATAAATCAAAGGTATCTTCTGCTGGTATATCCCACCACAATTGACTTCTCTGCCCAAATACTACTCCTATATTCGAAACATATTTTTCTCTATCTTTATTAGGAGATAGTTTGTTCACTTTAATGCTTCCGGAATCAGGTGTCAATATTCCACACAACATTTTAATTGTAGTTGATTTCCCAGCCCCATTAGGTCCAATGTATCCAACAATTTCACCTTTTTCAATTTCGAATGATATATCTTTAACGGCTTCAATATAGATATATTCTCTCTTAAAAAAGGATTTTAACGAAGACTTAAGGCCACCTCTTCTTTTAGTAACCTTAAAAGTTTTGTTTATGTTCTTAACATCGATGAATGACATTTAAATTCACACTCCTTTCACATAAAAAAATACACAATTATTTATTTTAACGTGTAATTTAAAAAGAGCAAAAAACTGCATATAATTTTACGAATGTCTTATTTAATATATAATAAAAAAGAGAAAAAATCAACAACTTTTTCTCTTTTTCTTCTATTTACTCATTAAATCAACAATTATACTGCTTATTTCAGTAGGATTATCTATTGTTAATCCTTCAACTAATCTTGCTTCAGCATATAATACTTTTGCATATTTCTTTAGTTCATCTTTATCGCTTTTATATAAATCATTTAATTTTTCAACAATAGGATGATTTTTGTTAATTTCTAATATACAATCGGCACTAATTTTTTCACTTCCTGGCATTCTATTAATAACTTTTTCCATTTCTATAGATAACTCACCTTCAGTTGTTAAACAAACAGGATTATTAGCAAGTTTATTAGTATATCTTACATCCTTAACTGATGGCAATGCTTCTTTCATTATTCCTAAAACATCTTTGCTATCAGTATTAATTTTATCAAGTTCCTTCTTTTCCTCATCAGTATTCAAATCAAGTTTGGAATCGGCAACATTCATAAATTCTTTTTCATTATATGCTTGAATTGCTTTAACAGCAAATTCATCAACATATTCAGTTAGATAGAGAATATCATATTTCTTTGCTTTGACTTGTTCCACTTGAGGCATTAAGTCAATTTTTTCTTTTGATTCTCCACAAGAATAATAAATATTCTTTTGATCATCTTTCATATTATCAACATATTCTTTTAAAGTAACAAAATCATTTTTTTCTGAAGAATAAAATATCAATAAATCTTCTAATTTATCTTTATCCATTCCAAAATTATTATAGACTCCATATTTTAATTGAATACCAAATTCTTTAAAAAATTCTTTATACTTCTCTTTATCTTCAGTAAGCATACTTAATAATTCTTTATTAATTTTAGTTTCAATACTCTTAGCTATTTGTGAGACTTTCTTATCATTTTGCAAAGTTTCACGAGATATATTTAATGATAAATCATCACTATCAACAATACCTTTAACAAAACTATAATAGTCAGGTAACAATTCTTCACATTTATCCATTATTAAAACGCCATTAGAATATAATTGAAGTCCTTTTTTATATTCTTTAGTATAAAAATCATAAGGTGCTTTTGAAGGGATAAATAAAATACTTCTATAACTGCATAGCCCTTCAACACTAAAATGTATAATTTTTAATGGATTACTAAAATCATTAAATTTATCAGTATAGAAATTATTATATTCTTCTTCAGTAATTTTAGATTTATTTTTATTCCATAAAGGAGTCATACTATTAATTACTTCATATTCACTATTAGCTTTATCTTCAGACTTGTCATCTTTCTTATGTTCACATAATAGTTCAATAGGATAACTGATATAATCAGAATATTTCTTTATTAATAGTTTTATAGTTCCTTCTTCTAAATATTCATCATAATCTCTATCATCTTTAATATGTAATGTTATCTTTGTACCTATTTCTTCTTTAGTAGATTCAGTAATAGTATATCCATCAGTACCAGTACTTGACCAAAGATGTGCACTTTCTTCATCTCTAGATTTTGATAAAACATCAACTTTATCGCTTACCATAAATGAAGAATAAAAACCAACACCAAATTGACCAATAATATTAATATCTTTCTTCTTATCGGCATTTTCCTTAAAATCAAGTGAACCACTCTTAGCAATAGTGCCTAAGTTATTTTCAAGTTCATCTTGAGTCATTCCACATCCATTATCGCTTAAAGTTAAAATTCTATTTTTCTTATCTAGTTCAATTGATATTTTAAGGTCCTTTCTATTAACCTTAATTCCTTCCTCAGTAAGTGATTTATAATATAATTTATCTATCGCATCACTTGCATTTGATATTAATTCTCTTAAGAATATATCTTTGTTAGTATAAACTGAATTAATCATCATATCCAATAATTTTTTAGATTCAGATTTAAATTCTTTCTTTTTCATTATTTCATCTCCTAATAATAATTATACTAATATTTTAGCACTTGTCAATACAGAGTGCTAATTTATTTAAAATATTTTTTAATATTATAGGATGCCCAAGAACATCTTTCACTGATTGGGCATTCATCAGATTTAGAATAGTAATAAAATGCAGCGTCCATTTCGCCCTTCATCCTATAGTATTCACCCACTTTATTAAGCGCCCAACTTTCACCTAAATCAGAACTTATTTTATAATATTTAATTGCCTTTTCAATATTAGTTTCTTCATATATTTTTCCAAGATTATTAAAAGCATATGCATAACCATATTTGCTAGATAATGTAAAATATTTAATTGCTTTGTTAATATCTTTTATATTCAAAGGATTTATTCCTCTTAAATAACATAGACCTAGAGTATTAAGTCCTGCAGCACTTCCTAAAGAAATAGATTTATTTAAATAACTCCACATCACGTCCATATTAAATGTTACTTTATTAGAAAGAATCATGTTAGCTATCATCCAGCAAGCCTTAGGATGGCCTTTTAAAGCTGCTATCATATAGTAATTATAAGATTTATCATAATTCTTATTTCCATCTATAAGTCCATCAAACTCAAGAGAACCTAATTCAGCACAGGCATACATATTATTTCTTTTTGATAATTCAATTAATGATGTAATATAACTAACGCCTTCATATAGTTTAATGCTTAGATATTCATTCAGTTCTTTACTATTAATTTTAATGTTAATATCTTGTGAATAAATTGGTTGTTTGTTTTCAATAATAGCATAGTTTAAAATGTCTATTATACATTCATATAACATATTGTTATCTATATATTTAGCCATCCTATTTACAAAATCATTTTGAATATTTTCATCAATCAAGCAAATATCTTTTAATTTTACACACAATTTATTTAGTTTATGATTACTATTTATTATTTTCAAGCTTTTATCACTTCTAATATAAATATGTTCATCTAATATGCTTATTAGAGATAAAACAATATCAACATATGCATCATGATTATTTTTATATTCCTCTTGTAAATCAATATAGTACTTTTTATATAAAACTCCTATTGCTCTTATACCAATACAATAATTATTAACAGTAGTATTATTGATATTTTTAACATTAAATAAGGAACAAAACATTTCGCTTTGTAAAGCACTATCCCCACTAGATAATTCCTTTATGGAATTAAAAATATTGCCTAGTGACAGGATTTTACCATCATTCATCTTTTTATAACATTTCATAATAATACAATTATAGCATATATTGTGGATTAATGTGGATAGCATAATGTATACTTTTTTGAATCATATTTTATATAATTATATTAGAAGGAGAAAAAATGAAAAAAATCATTAAAAACTACAAGTCATCACTTATACTCATTAGTTCAATTATTATAGGTGCTATAATTGGATTAATATTTAAAGAAAAAGCATCTATTTTAAGTCCATTTGGAGATTTGTTTTTAAATCTATTACTGGTAATAATAATTCCATTAATATTTTTAACGATTACAACATCTATCGGAAAAATGCAAACGCCAAAAAGAGTTGGCAAAATACTTAGTACAAC
Organism: uncultured Clostridium sp.; assembly: GCA_964649245.1. Lineage (GTDB taxonomy): Bacteria > Bacillota_I > Bacilli_A > RF39 > UBA660 > CAG-1000. Next base: position 17,120 of record CAZYOS010000007.1, on the reverse strand, counting down.
AATTATTGTATTTATAATGGCATCACTAGTTAGTGTTTTTATAGGTTTATTGGCAACTAATTCTTTTAAATTAATAGATGTTAAAGATGCTAACACCATAAAAGAATCACTTGGTGAAGAAGAAATTATGCAAGATAATGTTAATTATTTAGAAAGAACTGTACAAACTATAAGTGTTAACAGTTTTAGCAAATTACTTACAAATGAAAATATAGTAGCATTAATCGTATTTTCAATAATATTTGGTATATCAATTAATATATCAAAAGAAAAAGGAAAAGCATTACTTCATGTACTAGAAAGTGCAAACGATATAATACAAAGTTTTATTAAAATTATTATGTATTATGCACCTATAGGGTTAGGATGTTACTTTGCTGCAATGGTAGGAACTTTTGGTAGTTCATTAGCATTAGGATATACGAAAACGTTTGTTATTTATACTATTGTATGTGTATTATTTTATTTTATAGTGTATTCATTATATGCATATATCGCTGCTGGAAAGAAAGGATTTATACGTTATTGGAAAGGTATTATTGCTCCAACAGTAACAGCATTAGCTACATGTTCATCAGCTGCCTCTATTCCAGTAAATACAACGGCGGCTAAAAATATTGGAGTACCAGAAGATATAGCAGATACATCAATTCCATTAGGAACAAGTTTTCACAAAGATGGTTCTATTATAGGAAGTGTATTTAAAATAATGTTCTTGGTTTATCTATTTAATAGCACAGTCTCTACATCAAAAGTATTAGGTGTTGCTTTATTAGCTACCTTATTGGTTACTGCAGTACCTATAGGTGGCGGAACCATTTCAGAAATGCTAATTATTACAATGTTAGGTTTTCCATTAGGTGCATTACCATTTCTAACAATTATAGCGACTATTATAGATGCTCCAGCAACAGTATTAAATGTTGTAGGAGATACCGCTTCAAGTATGGTAATATCAAGAATTATAGATGGCAAAAAATGGCTAATTAAATCTAGTTAATCTAGATTTTTTATTTATAAAAAAAATGTACTATCATCGTACATCTTTTTAATTATTATCGGCTTCCGCCTCCGCCTCCGCCAAAGGAACCGCCTCCGCCTCCGCCAGAAGAGAATCCTCCTCCGCCAGATGAATATCTATTGGCGGCTGATCTAGCAGAAGAAGCTGCATTAATAGCTGTTGTACTGAATGTATTTAATAATATAATATCTTCAATATTATAACCACTTGAAGTCATAGTAGATACAATTTCAGGATATAACTTTTTAAATTGATTAGCTACTTTATCAGCAATACCAAATATTTGAGCATAAATCAAGTAATCTTTCCAAAGCATAACCTCAATTGCTTCTTTTTTATCCATTTGTGAAAATTCAATTAAATACTTTTTAAGACCGGCAAGCTGAATAACAGATTCTTTAAGTTTATCATCAATAACAAAGTTTGATTTTTCTTTAGTTACTAAGTTATTTCCTTGATATAAATCTCTACCATATGTTTCAGCCTTATCGAACCAAGATAATATTTTAGAATAATTGTTCTTAGAATATTTATCAAATTCATTTTCATCAAGTATTCCATCTTTACTAGCAGTGTATATAATTTTATATATATCATTTTCCACTTCAACATCTGTCTTGCCAAATTTTGTAAAGTCTATACTTGTAGTAGTCTTAGTTCCAAGTAAAGTTTTTTTATCTTCTTTTACAATACTTATCTTGTCTTCACTTATCCATTTTAGAAATAAGCTTCCAAAAAAATCACTATCTTTTGCATTAAGCTCATATGCCTTGCATAGAAAGTATGCTTTAAATATATTTTTATCACATGGAATATCTCTAAATGCAGGAATAGTCTTCATATCTATCTTTTTACCAGCAGGCCCAAATTTATAATTGCCACGAGTAACCGCACGCCCTATAAATATAATAATTAATCCAGTTATTACTAGTCTAATTAAATCTGATATCCAAGAAGATTTTTCTTCAGTATCATAATCGTATTTAAATGTATCTTTATTTGCTGCATCAAGTACATCTTGAAATACAGAATATTCTGAATAACTATTTGAGTTTTCCAAGGTAAAAGTTCCTTGTGGATATTTTACTAATAACACTACATAATCGCTTTCACCATTTAGTTGAGTATTTTCCTCATTACTTGCAAATATACTTCCATTGCTTACATATGCATACCCTTTAGCACCATATCCCCACACATCAAGAGTATCAGGATAAGTATAAGGTCCTGATATTTTAATGCTGTAATTCATATTATTCATCATGGACATTCCACTTATAAGTTTCATATATAAAACATCTGCATCAGAAGTGGTAAATATTATATTATTTCTATCATATTCTAAAGTATAAGTTTTACTTCCATAGTCACTTATTCCCCAGCATAATTCAATTCCTTCACTTACAGTATTAATTCCGTATTTATATTTTTTGGAATCAAAGTTTCCATATATGTCCCAACTTTTATTTTCAGTATATAATGTATTTTCATCACTAACGCTAAAATTAGTAATAGTAGAATTTCCTAAATTATATTCCTTTTTGTATATTTCGGTATCATCAGATTCAGATAATGTCATATACCATTTTTCAGTAACATGTGCATTTCCGTTTTCATCTAATACCATGTCAATATCAACATTATTTAATGTATTAGCTGAAACAACATCAATAAACAAGAAAAATGATATAAACAATATAATATCATAAATATACTTTTTCATATTCCTCCTTTAAAAAAGACTTACAAGTGTAAGCCTAAAATTTAACTTCTACATTGTCTCTTTCTTTTTCACTTGCTTCAAAGAAAGGTTCTGGTTTAAATTTAAATATATTAGCTATAATATTACTTGGGAACATTTCTATTTTGTTCTTATATTCTAATACATTGTCATTATAAAATTGTCTTGCATATGATATTTTGTCTTCTGTTTCTTTAAGTTCATCTTGTAATTTTACAAAACCTTCATTTGCTTTTAAATCAGGATAGTTTTCAGCTAAAGCAAATATTTTAGAAATGCCTTTTGATAACTCACCATTAGCTTTCATTTCTTCCTCTGGTGTTTTAGCAGATGCAAATTGATTTCTTGCCTTAACAATATTTTCTAATGTTTCACTTTCATGTTTTGCATATCCTTTAACTGTTTCAACAAGATTAGGTATTAAATCGAATCTTCTTTTTAATTGAACATCAATTTGAGACCACTGATCTTTTACTTTATTTCTTAAAGAAACTAGTCCGTTATAATTACCAGCAACAAAAATTGCAAGAACGGCAACTATACATAAAATAATCCACAACATAATGATCCTCCTTATTAATTTAATTATACTCTATTTTTATAAAGATAACAATTAAAAATATATAATTTACATAGAGATTTTTGATAATCATATTTAAAAAAAATGATAAATATGATATAACTATGATATGAAGAGTAATATAATAAGATTAATTATAATAATAATATTTTTTTCAGCAATGTTTTTGTTGTCTAATAAAGAATTAATAGTAACAAGATTAATAGAAAAAGACAATTTAATATTTGAATATAATGAAGACATTTATGTAAAAGATATTATTAAATTAGAAAACGGCTCATTATTAAATAATGAAGAACTTATTGATACTTCAAAACTAGGTGACAATACTCTTACTATTAAATACAAGAACTCTAGAATTACACTTAATCATAAGCTAAATTATTTGGTCATAGATACGACTCCTCCAGTTATACTAGGTTCTAATTCTTACACCATTAAAAAAGGAGATACCATTTCTTTAATTGACAAAATGTTATGCGGAGATAATTATGATAAAAGGCCTACATGCACAATTGAAGGAGAATATGATACAAATAATGTTGGAGAATATAATTTAAAATATGTAGCTAAAGATACATCAGATAACATTTCAGAAAAAGAATTTAAGCTTATAGTTAAAAGTAGCATATCAAATAACAGATCTAGCGATCCAGTAAGTACACCAATCAATGAATATATAAGTAACTATAAAAACGAAGAAACCATGATTGGAATTGATGTTTCTTCTTGGCAAGGATATATTGATTGGAATAAAGTAAAAGAGTCAGGCGTAGAATTTGCTATGATAAGAATTGGATTTGGGTATAAAGGAAATGATGAAATAGTATATGATTCAACATTTACAAACAATTTAAAAAATGCAAAGTTAGCTGGTATAAAAGTAGGACTGTATTTTTACACATATGCCCACAATGAAAAAGAAGCGTCATCACAATCAGAATGGATAGTTAATGAATTAAAAGGTGAAAAATTAGATTTACCTATAGCATTTGATTGGGAAATATGGGATAAGTTTAATAGTTATAATATTAGTATATACGACTTAAATAATATTGCACTATCATTTATAAATACTTTAAACAATAATGGTTATGAAGGTATGCTTTACAGTAGTTACTATTATCTATCAAATATATGGTCAGTTAAAAACAGTAAAATATGGCTAGCTCATTATGCTAAAGAAACTGATTATCCGGATGATTATTATATTTGGCAACTTTCAAATACCGGAAGCGTGCCAGGTATTAATGGATATGTAGATGTAAACATATTATATAAATAGAAAGGCAAATTCATGAAGAAAATATTAATAACATACGCATCATATGGAAGTGGTCACAAAACAATAGCTAATTATATTAAAGATTATATATATGATGAAGACAAATATGAAATAAAAATAATAGATATCATAGATGATACTGGTAAAATAGTAGATATGAGTATAAAAGCATTTGATTATGTATATAATCATAGAATGGAATTACTTTTTTCATTTTGCTACAAATCACTAGATAACAAAATAATAATGAGTTTGTATGATATATACTTTAAACATTTTATATTTAATAATAAGCTTAAAAATATATATTGTGATTTCAATCCTGATATTGTTATATCCACACACTCTTATGGCAGTAACGTTGCTGCATATTTAAAAAAACAAAATTTAATTAATCCACAAATTATAACGCTAGTAACTGATTATAAAGTTCATAGATTTTGGATGACAAGTCATGATAAAGATGAAATATTTATAGTAGCAAATGAGATAGTAAAAAATAATATGATTAAAAAGGGATGTTATACTAATCACATATATGCATATGGTCTCCCTTACAACGAAAAATTAAGAATTAATTTATTATCAAAAGAATTAATATACAAAAAATATAATTTGGATAGCAATAAAAAAACAATTCTTTTCTTTGGAGGCGGTTCCTCAGGAAGTGAAGCATATCTAAAGTATTTGAAAACATTATCTCACGTTAATTTAAATGATTATCAAATATTGTTTGTTTGCGGAAAAAATGAAAAGTTAAAAAACAAAGCTGAAATTTATTCATTAAAATACAATAATATAAAAATATTTGGATTTATAAATAATGTATATGAACTTTTAGACATAGCAGATATAGTAATAACTAAACCTGGTGGCGCAACAGTAACCGAAGGATTAGAAATGTGTAATTTTATGTTATTAATTCCTGGTATTGGTGGGCAAGAAGAATACAATGCAAAATATGTTGTTAAAATTAAACATGGCGTATATAGAAAAAGCAGATTATCATTTTTAATATATTTATTATTTAAAGTTAAAAATGGTAAATATATATATGATTATGATAAAAATAAAATTAATAATGAATCTTTAGAACATATAAAAGAATTGATTAATAAATTGTGAGGTAATAGTGAAAGAAGTAAAAGAAGAAATAAAAAAAGCATCTAAAATGAAACTATCAATATACTTTTTATTGCGTTTGCTAATAATTTTAGTAATGATAAGGCAAATCCAAATTAAAGAATGGTTTTTTGCTTTTACATGTGCATATACATTAATATTATTTTTAGTACCTGCATTTATTAAGAAAAAATTAAATATAGAACTACCAAGTACATTAGAATCAATAATATATATAATGATATTTTGTGCTGAAATTTTAGGAGAAGTAAGACAATATTATTTAATAGTACCATTTTGGGATGATATGCTTCATGTATTAAGTGGTTTTATTTTGGCCGGAATCGGAATATTTCAAATAGATTTACTTAATAAGAATAAATATAATAGGTTTTCATTAACACCAGTATATGTCTCAATAGCATCAATTTGTTTTTCAGTAACATTATTAGTATTCTGGGAATTCTTTGAATATGGTTCAGATATGATATTAAAAACAGATATGCAAAAAGATACTATTATTACAGAGATTAATAGTGTGGATTTGAATGATACTATATTAAACAAGTCATATAATCTAAAGATAAGCAGTTTAGAAGTTAATGGCGAAGATTGGATAAAAAAATATGGAGGATACTTAGATATTGGATTGATAGATACAATGAACGACCTAATTGATGGCGTTTTAGGAGCAGTGATTTTTTCAATATTTGGAATGATTTATTTAAAAAAGAAAGATGAAAACTCATTTGCCAACAAATTTATTCCAAAATTAAAACAATAAAAAAGATTAATCTTTTAATATATAATCCACTATATCTATAGTAGAATTATGATTAATCTTTTTATTTTGCATTAAAAGCATTTTATTTTTTAATTGTTCTGAACCTATCATTTTTAATGTTGAAGACACTATCTCATTAATACTTTTAGCATTAACTGACATTCCATTCTTGCTAAAAAAAGTAGCATTAGCAGTCTCACATCCCGGTATAGGCATGGTATGTATCAAAGGTATTCCTTTAACTGCAGCTTCTGTAGATGATAGTCCTCCAGGTTTAGACAATAATATGTCGCTTGCATCCATATAAATATTAACATCATTAGTAAAACTAACCGGTCTAACTTTATCTATATTGTATCTTTCTTTAATGGTATCAATCAATTTGTTATTATTCCCACATAATACAATTATTAATGTAGTAGTATCAGTTTTTCTAATAAGAGGATCTATCATTTCAACTATATTTCCACAACCTATTCCACCAGTCATAATAAGAATTACAGAATAATTAATTGGAATATCAAGATTAATCCTGCACGTATTTTTATCGATTTTAGTATTAAATTTTGATAACACAGGTATTCCATAAGGTAGTAATTTATTTTTACTAACTTTTTTACTTTCGAATTCTTCAATTAGACATTTATTAGGAATAAAATATTTATTCATATTTGTTTCTTCAATAAAAGGAATAACTGTATAATCGGTTAAGATTCCATAACATTTAATACTTATTTTATATTTCTTTTTAATGTATGTTAATGCTTCCATAGGGAAAAGATGTGTGCATACTATTATATCTATTTTATTTTCAATTATATAATTGTACATATTTGTTGAATAAATAATATTTGCATAATACACTGGAGATTTAAAATCAGGATTGCTCACTATATCTCCAGCTTTATACATTATTCCAAAAACACTAGGACTTTTAACCGCAACATTATTAAAAAATGATTTGACTATTTTTTCAGCTTTTTTATTTCCAAAAGATAATGTATCTTTCATTATAACATTATCTCCTCTTTTATTAAGTTCTTCGACTATTGCTTTGGCAGCACTATTATGTCCTTCCCCTGTTCCACATGATAAAACAAGTATATTTTTCATCTATTCTTTTCTCCTTAACAAGTTCTCATTGCTATCATGCATTTCGGTCTTATCAGCTACATTAAATATAGTAAAAGTATCGCCTTCAGAAGATAAAGATAATTTTCCTGTATCAGCATTATATGTATAAATTCCATATGAGATAACATTTCCTGTTGAATCAAATAAAGTCCACACACCATCTCCTAAAGAATAATAATCAGTAGAATTTTTATAAACCCACTCACCTTTTAATTCCCCAATTGTTGGATATGTAGTCATACTACTATGAACTTCTCCATCGTAATCAGTAATTTCACAACCACATAATAAGACAATTATTAAAATAATACTAAATAATTTACATATTCTTTTCATTTATTCACCTACTATATTATATTATAACTCAATATAGTTATGTGAACAAGCACGTATTAATCTATTCATTATAGCGAGCCCTAATCCGTCAGATGGCACTCCCTCAATTACCACAAGATTGGCATCATAATCATCAACTTTTCTTAAATCACTAAATATATTTTTAGAAATATCCTCTAATGATTCCCCTAAAGGGATTGAATAATCAAAGTTATTGCATAAATGATTTCTACATAATACCAATATTTTATTGTTTTCCTTTTTTAGTAAATTTACTTTATCTATAAATTTTTTATCATTATCCGTATAAATTAATAAACATTTAGAATTTGGAGCATAGTGTCTATATTTCATACCTGGAGATAATATCTTTTCTCCTTCTTTTATATCCCCTAAAACATGAGAATCAATTATTACGTTATTACATACTTCTAACAAATCGTCTTTAGTAATTTTACCAGGTCTTAAAATATGTATAGTATTATCAATAACTCTTACAACAGTGGATTCAACCCCAATATCTGTTTGCCCGCCGTCTATAATATAATCGACTTTATCTCCTAGTTCATCAAAAATATCATTAACATTTGTACCACTAGGTTTACCAGAGATATTTGCACTTGGAGCTGCAATCGGTGTATCAGACAGCTCTATTAAATCATGAGCAATCTTGTTAGTTGGCATCCTAATTCCAACAGTATCTAAGTTAGCACTTACTACATCTGGAACAATATTACTCTTCTTAAGTATTAAAGTAAAAGGTCCAGGAAAAAACTTATCAATTAATTTTTGTTCTAAAGGAGTAATATCCCTAGCAATCCTACTAATCATCTCTTTGTTTGAAATATGAAGAATAAGAGGATTATCCTGCTTTCTTCCTTTTGCTATGAATATATTTTTAACAGCTATGCTATTTAATCCGTCAGCACCTAATCCATAAACGGTTTCAGTAGGAAATAATACAAGCCCACCATTCTTAATACATAATGCAGCTTCATTTAAATCATTAACATCATATTTTTCTTTACAACCTATATATTTAGACATATTAATCACCAAATGTAGATTATACTACAATTATTATATAAAATCTATAAAAGTCTTAATATTTTTACATAATTTCACCTTTCAATACATATCTTATTATTCTATAATAATCACTTTTAAATCCATCTTTATCTACCCCAATACCTTCATAAAAATCATTTACATATTTCTTACCATAATATTTTTCAATGGATAATTCACACGTAACAATATCGTAAAATATATCTCCAACACCACATTCAGATACATCAGATAAGCCATTAAAATGCCCACTTTTTTCAAATATATTTGAAAGACAAAGATTTCCATGAACAAATCCAATTAATGCTTTTGGTTTATTACCCTTAAGATATTTAATAACTGTATCAATATTATGAAACCTTTTATAATACTCATTGTTTGCGATAATAGGATTTTTATTATTAGATTCTATTTTTTTAATAATTATATCGTTGGTTTCATCAAAAATACAATTAACATAATCAATACTAAATAAAAAATTAAATGCTTCTATAATTATTTTAATTCCCTCACCAGGATTTGATATATAATGATTACTACATAAATTATCTCCATCTAGCACTTTAGAAAGTATATAAGATTTTCCATTATATTTTTCATAAAATATTTTTTTAGGAAAGTAAATATAATCGCACAAATAGTCTAATCTCATAGACTCTTCGCTCAAATGACTAGCTATTTTTAATAAGAATACTTTACTTTTTTTTCTTATTTTATATTCTTCAATAATACTATTATTAATTATTTTTTCTATTTTTGCATCACTAATATATTCTTTTAGTTGATTACTCGCTACAATTCTGATTTCGTTTTTTACTTCAGGTATGTTTATCTTTTCTTTAATGTCTTTTATATTATCATAATTTCCATCATATGAAATTAATTTTTTATTTTCAATTCTAATTATTCTCGTTGCAATTTTATTTATAAAATATCTATCATGACTTACAAACAATATAGTCCCCTTAAAGTCTAATAAAGCATTCTCAAGAAGTTCTCTAGTATCTATGTCTATATGATTAGTTGGTTCATCTAATATTAAAAAATTATTATTTTTAATTATTAATTCAAGTAATTTAATTCTTACTTTTTCACCGCCGCTTAATGTCTTAATTTTTTTCTTAAGGATTTCACTTTCAAAGTAAAATTGATGTAACTTACTTCTTAATTCGGATTCGCTACCCACAAAAAAGTTTCTGACATAATCATATATATTTAATTCTTCATTTTCAAATCTTATTTCTTGAGGAATATATCCAATTTTAATATTAGTACCTAATATAATATTATCGTGTGTATTATTAATAATATTTTTTATTAATGTTGTTTTGCCAGATCCATTTTTCCCCATAAAACAAACTCTATCTGTAAAGTAAATATTTGCTTTTACATTATCTAATAATTGTCTATTACTAATAGAAAGACTAAAATTAACTAGTTTAAGAACATTATCTCCTGTTCTATCAATAGTATTAAATTTAATAGGTAATTCTTTCTTTTCTAAGGGTTTATCTATTAATTCCATTTTCTCTAATCTTTTTTCTAAAGCATGCATTCTTCTAAAGAACATAGGATTATCTCCTTTTTCTCCCCATAATCTATATCTTTCTATAGCTTCTTTAATAGCACATATTTCTTTTTGTTGATTTTTGTAATTATTAAATTCCAATAATAATCTTCTTTCACTTTCCTTCATATAATAAGAATAATTACCATAATAGATATCATCTTTACCATTATTAATAAATATTATTTTATTAATAACTCTATCTAAAAAGTATCTATCATGAGAAATAATTAATACAGTACCATTATAATTTTTTAAATAGTCTTCAAACCATTCTAAAGTTTCAATATCTAAATGATTAGTTGGTTCATCAAGTAATAATATATCAGGATTAGATAATACTAAACTGGCTAAATTAATAATAGTTTTCTCTCCACCAGATAATTTATTATAATTAGTATTTAACAATTCATCACTTAATTTAAAACCATTCTTAATTTTATTTATTTTTTCATTTAATGAGTATCCACCTTTAATTTCAAATGTTTCTCTAAGTTTACTATATCTTTTTATATCATTTTCACTGGATGTTAATGTGTTTGAAAGATAATCAAGTTCTTTCCTCATTTCTGTTAAATCAGAAACCCCTCTAAGATACACATTTAAAGCTAATACATCATCTTTTTCAAGAGGAGGTATTTGTTTTAAATATCTAATTTTAATATTTTTTCTTACACTAATACTACCAGAATCACTTGTTTCTTCTCCAGTAATTATTCTAAATGTAGTAGTTTTACCACATCCATTTGGCCCAATCAAAGCCACTCTTTCGTTAGTTTTAATGTCCATGCTAAATTCTTTTAAAACAGTATTAAAACCATAGTTTTTATTTATTTTATTTAAACTTATTTCTATCATAAATTCTCCTTTAATTTTTACACGCCCAAAATTCACACTTGTTATTTCTTAAAGGATCTAACTAAGTGTGATACTATTAGTATACATAATTACATGATTATTATTATACATATAATACCCCACTCCTATACACGTATATTAGCATAATTCTCTTTATTATTCAATAAAAAAGCATTAATTAATACTAATGCTCTCATAAATAATATTATATTCATCATTGGATAAATTCTCCATTTCTTTATCCAATATCTTTTTATCTATATTAAATTTTTCAATTAATTCTTTACTTTCTCTCTTTGTTAATTTATTACCGAGAGCTTTCTCATATTCAATAAAAGATTCAACTAAATTATTTTTAAGTTTTCTGCTTCTATTAAAAAACATTTCTCTCATTATAAACATCTTTGGATTGCTTAATAGTTCACTTCTCTTTAGTCTTTTAATTATTATTAATGATGACATAACTCTAGGCTTAGGTTCAAATGAATCAGGAGTAATATCCATAATTTTTTCAACACTAAAAAATGAATTAGTAAGTAGACTTAATTTATTATGATTATTCTCAATAACACCATTTGCATAGTTTCTGCCTACAATTAAAACAGCTTCTTTAAAATCGCATCTTAATAGTTTTTCTATAAATGGTTCAGTAATTGAATAAGGTAGTGAAGATACAATTTTATCGCAAACTGGTAAATATACGTCTAATACATTATCCCATAAAACATTAACATTATCATATTTATCCATTAATACATTTACAAAATGAGATAGTCTTCTATCACATTCAATTAGTAACAATGATCCTGTTTTTTTAGCTATTATTTCACTTATGCTACATTTCCCAGGGCCTATTTCAATTACGCTATCTGTAATTTTAAAATTACAAGTATCAATCAGAGTATTAATAACTCTCTTATCAACCAAAAAATGTTGATCATAATTTTTGGTATCATTTTCAAATTCCATATTATCACCTATTTAAAATTATAACAAATAATGTAATAATATATAACTATTTATTATAACTTTACATTACTATTTAAAACTAATATTTGAAACATATAATTGCTTGTATCTTTTTAACATTTTCTTCCTTTTAGCATCTGAAAATAAAATTCCATATGCTACTTCCCATATTGCAACCCATCCAAATACAGTAAATATTTGAGACAAAATATGTCCCAATGTTGCATCAATTAAATAAGAAATGCTAATAAACACAATTCCAAGTATAGAAATAATTACTTTTTTTACATCAGACTTTCTCATTTCATTATCTATTTCATCAATATTTTCTTTGAACTCATTTCTAATTACTTGTTCATATTTATTTTCTTCTTCCTTTGTTAAATCTTCTTTAGTATCTATTATAAATTCTACTGGTCTGCTCGTATCAGTACCTATCATAAAATTCATTATGTATGAACTTAATTCAGGATCAATTACATCATCATTGTATTTACTAACAAAATATTTATTATCTCTTACAAATAATTTAATTATTATTTTTTCCATATGTTTCTCCTTTAAAAATATTCCAAGGGTATCTATTAGGTAATTCAAGCTCAAAGTGCATTTCAACATCTGTTATAGGATGATTGAAAGTTACACTCTTTGCAAATAATGCTATTTGTTCATGTACTTTAACACTGAGATTATATTTTTGATCTCCATAAAGCGGATATCCATAATGTGATAATTGTACTCTTATTTGATGGCTTCTTCCAGTTTTAAGATTAATACTAATAAGAGACATATTATCAATATAGTCAAGTTTTTTAAAATCTAAAATAGCTTCTTTACCTTTAGTATCTACTCTTACTATATTCTTTTTTTCGTCTTTTAACAATTTATTAATAAGCGTTTTTTCATTATCAATATTACCAATTACTACAGCATTATAAGTTTTTTGAAAAATATTATTTCTTATTTGCATGGATAATCTTGATGCGCACTTACTTGTCTTCGCAAATACCATTACTCCTCCAACAGGTCTATCAAGTCTATGCACCATTCCTAGATATACATTTCCAGGTTTATTATACTTATCTTTAATGTACTTTTTTAACATAGTTAGAAAGTCAACGTCGTGTGAACTATCTTCTTGAGTTGGAATATTAATTGGTTTTTCAACAACTAACAGATGATTATCCTCATAAATAACATTAATCATTAGGTTCCCATCTCCCAAACACACCACAAGGAAGAACTAAATTACTATCTGTAATTTTTAATCCTATTTCATCAGTTACTATTTTTCCCTTTAATTTGTTTAAACTACTAGTATACAATATGTTATTTAATATTTCAGGTGTAATACCTTTTGTGTATGAATTGACTAAAAAGAATAAAGGTTTATCACTTAATATTTCAGTACATGATTCAATTAGTTTATTTAAGCTATCTTCAAATCTCCATAATTCTTTAGATGGACCTCTCCCATAAGTAGGAGGATCCATTATTATAGCATCATATTTATTTCCTCTTCTTTTTTCTCTTTCAACAAATTTCAATACATCATCACACATATATCTTATTTTATTATTTCCTATTCCAGTAAGCTTTGCGTTTTCCTTAGCCCAATCATTCATACCTTGAGATGCGTCAACATGTACAACTTCATTAGCACCAGCAAAAGAAGCAGCAATAGTCGCACCACCTGTATATGCAAATAAATTAAGAACTTTAATGCTTCTTTTAGAAGAGCTTATCTTATCCATAATGTAATCCCAATTTGATGCTTGTTCAGGAAATAATCCTGTGTGTTTAAATCCAGTTGGGCTTACTTTAAAAGTTAAATCTCTATATTTAATAGTCCACAATTCTGGTAATTTATTTTTAAATTCCCATTCTCCTCCACCTTTATCACTTCTATGATATATAGCATCCATTTTATTCCACTCACTAGTATTATTATGTAGCCACAAAGCCCAAGGATCTGGTCTTCTTAAAATAACATTCCCCCATCTTTCTAGTTTTTCGCAATTACCTGCATCTATACATTCATAATCTTTCCACTCATTTGTTACCAACATAATTATTGCCTCACTTTCATAAGTTTATTATTTCATATAACTATTTAAATTATATCATAATAAAAGAATTAAAAAATGAAATATTTCTATTTCATCTATTTATCTAATAGTTTTTCTATTTTAACTATATTTGTTTTAAATACAAGCACATTAGCAATATTAGTAACTGCATATATTACTACCATTATACCAAAGAATGTAGTCAATGCTTCTGCTCCCGCTTGAGGATTAATAATAATTAATATTCCACACACTATAGACATTACTGAAAGTAATGTGCTAATAAGCCACCCCTCATAACGTATTTTTCTTAATGTCAATGATACCTGAATATCAATTAACCCATTTATAATCATCCATATACCAACTATAACAGGAATCATTAATGCTAAAGCATTAGGATATAATATTAATATTGTTCCTAATAATATAGCAAGAGTTCCAGTTGTTAAAAAGTTAGTAAGTAATATTGATGATTTATAGTTATATACGAATATAAATCCGACAATAATTAATAGCCCTGCAATTAAATAAGAAATTACGCTTATTGACACTGTTGGATAAAACATAAGCATAAGTCCTACAATTAAAAATATAACGCAAGTTACTATTGATAACCATATAAATTTATTTATTATTTTTTTCATCTTTTCTCCTATTCATTAAAACACATTCCCTTTGACTAATTTTTCCTAATGAGAAATCTTTATCACTATCCATAAAAAGTCTCTCTGTTTTAACAATTCTATTATAATCAAAAGGTTTACTTTGTACACACTTAATATCAACGTCCTTATCATAATAATCATCATCTATGTAATTAGCATCAAATATATAAGTATATGATTGATTCATATTAGTAATAATGTCATATTGTGGGTCTCCCCTTAAGCATTTAATAAATATAACTCCATCATTTCTTATACATTTTTCCATTAATTCATACGTGACTTCTTCACCACGCAAGTAAATACAATCAAGTCCATAATTATTCTTCTTAGTACAATTTGTTATCCAATTACATAGTTGTTTAATTGACTCATTAGCCATCCATTCATTACTTTTATCGCCATTAATATCATAGCAATCAATTGTATATAAATGTATAGCTCTTACTAATTCTAGAGGAATATCACTTCTTTTATATAAATAGCTAACGGCATTAAGCAAAGAAACAGTACCGCAATCAAATTCAGAAACTTGATATCTTAAAGGTATTTTCATATTAGCCTCCTAGTATATACATTATACCATTTTATTAAGCAATATGTAAATTATTTTAAAGAAGATTTAATAAATGAATCAAATAAAGGATGTGGTCTATTAGGTCTACTTTTAAATTCCGGATGAAATTGACAAGCAATAAAATGTTTATTTTTTGGATATTCTATTATTTCAATTAAATCAGTTTTTATGTTAATTCCAGAAAAAATGATTCCATTCTTTGATATTATATCTCTATATTTATTATTAAATTCATATCTATGCCTATGTCTTTCTAATATACTTGAAGTACCATAATCTTTATATGCTAGAGTGTCTTTTGTTAGAGTACATTCATAATTTCCTAATCTTAAAGTTCCGCCCATGTTTACTATAGATTTTTGATTTTCCATCAAATCAATAATTGGATTCTTACATAAAGGATCAAATTCGGTAGACGACGCATCTTCTAAATGACAAACATTTCTAGCAAATTCAATAATAGCAAGTTGCATACCTAAACAAATTCCTAAAAATGGTATATCATTTTCTCTTGCATATGTAATTGATTTAATTATTCCCTCAGTTCCTCTACTTCCAAATCCTCCAGGAACTATTATTCCCCTTGAATTTTTAAATATTTTTTTCAAATCTGTATCAGGATTCTCTAGTTCTTCAGCATCAACCCAATTAATATTGATTTTAGTTTTATATTTATATCCTGCATGATATAAAGACTCTTTAACTGATAAGTACGCATCATGTAATTCAACATATTTACCAACTAATGCTATTTCAAGTTCATTACTAAGCCCATTTACAGTTGTTATTAAATCATTCCAATATTTTATATTGGCTTTTTTAATTGGTAATCCAAACTGATTAAGAATTCTTTCATCAATTCCCTGTTTATAAAAATTAATTGGTATTTCGTATATATTTTTAACATCAATAGCATCAATAATATTTTCTCTATTGACTGAACAAAATAATGAAAGCTTATCTTTTAAAGAACTAGGAGTTTCAAATGGAGTTCTACATATAATAGCATCAGGTTTAATTCCCATATTTCTTAAATCCTTTACACTATTTTGAGTTGGCTTTGTTTTAAGCTCATTAGAACCAAATATATAAGGTATTAAAGTTACATGTATAAAAAACGTATTATTTTCTCCTTTTTCATATTGTATTTGTCTTAATGCCTCAATATGTGCTTGAGATTCTATATCTCCAACGGTTCCACCAATTTCAGTAATTACTATATCAGCTCCACTAGAAACGCCAGCTTCATAAACTTTGCTTTTAATTTCATTAGTAATATGTGGAACCATTTGAACAGTAGCTCCAAGAAATTCACCTTTTCTTTCTTTCTCAATAACGTTA
>CAZYOS010000006.1:16088-29252 GCA_964649245.1 uncultured Clostridium sp. | reverse complement strand
CCCATAAGTTACCTAAAGTGTCTATTGCTAATGTATGAGAGTTTCCTGCCGATACACTACTAAATGTTGTTCCATTTTTGATTTGTATTGGTGTGCTATTAGCAGTATATGTTGTTGTTCCATTTCCTAACTGGCCACTACCATTATCCCCCCAGGCCCATAGATTACCAGATGTATCTATTGCTAATGTATGATTACATCCTGCTATTGCACTACTAAATGTTGTTCCACTTTTAATTTGGATTGGAGTACTACTATTTGTTGTTGTTCCATTTCCTAATTTGCCAGTCCAATTACTTCCCCAGGCCCATAAGTTACCAGATGTATCTATTGCTAATGTATAACTGTCTCCTGTGGACACACTACTAAATGTTGTTCCACTTTTGATTTGGATTGGCGTACTTCTATTTGTTGTTGTTCCATCTCCTAACTCTCCATAACTATTACGTCCCCAAGCCCATAAGTTTCCTGAAGTGTCTATTGCTAAAGTATGATCATTTTTTACTGACACCATACTATACTCTCTATATGAAATATTATCAATTGTACTCGAATTATTTATTTTTATATTAATATTTATCATTTTGCTATGTTGATTTTTAGTTATAGTTGTACCATTTATTAATTCTGATTGTTCACTATTAATTATCAAATCATCATTTAGTATAGATACACTATTACTATCTACTGCACTTATCGTATGATTTCCTACTTCTACATTTGTAAAATAAAAGTATCCATTACTGTCAGTTGTTGCAGTTTTTACTGTACTATGAAGAGTCAATGTTGCATCTGCTATTGGATTACTACTTGAATCTAATAATATTCCTTGAACAGTAAATTCTTCTACACTTTCAATTACATTAATTGTTGCACTAAATTGTTTTCCTTGATTATAGTTTTGTACACTACTAGTCTCTAAAAAATTAAATGTTAGTGTATATGTGTGTGTTACTCCTGGAGCTATTTCTATATTTGATACAAATGGACCATTTGTATTTCCTACTACATCACTAGTTATTGTTTTACAACCATCACCAGTACATTCCATATCAATTAATAATTCATCATTTTCTATTGTATTTGTTAATCCTACCCAAGATAATGCATAATATGCTTTTAATGATCCTGTATTTTCTACAGTAAATGTTTTAGTTGTTGTCCATCCAGGTTCTATATTATTTGCAGTTACTGCAGCTCCTCCATTATAGCTTATACTTAACGTTCCTGTACTTGTTTCTATATTTCTAGCTTCCCCTTGTACATTTGCCGTTACGCTAAAATATGCATATGTAAATCCCATACTTAATAAAAATACAAATGTTATTATTATTCCATATAATATTTTTTTATCTTTCATATCTACCTCTATCTTCTAATTAAATTATACAATATCTACTTTAAAATATCAATAAAAAAAGAAATTATTAAATAATTTCTCTCTTAACTCATTAATTTGTCTATATAATTATTTATTTTTGATGCCCAAGCGGTTGATGTTGCATATTTTGGATTTATTTGTTCAGGTGTAGTTAATCCATCATAATAATATGATGCTAATTTATTTATAGTAAACATAAGTCCTTCTTCTTGACTATCAAAACTTCTATAACTTCCACCATTACATCCAGGACTTCCTTTTTGTCCACCATAGTTATTACAAACCTGTGCTAAATAACTACACGTCCACATGCATCCAGATTCTTCTAATATAACAGCAGTTACTAAATAAGGATCCACTCCTACTTCAATAGAATATCTTGCTATAAATTCTCCTTTATCAGTTAAATTTGAATTTAAATATCTATTTAGCTTACTAGATATAGTCTCAATACTTTCTCCATTAAAATAATTACTATCTATGTAATCATTGTATCTTATATTAAAATCATTAACCACTACTATTTCACTATTATTTAATTTCTTATAATCATAAACTATTTCATCTTTTGGACGTATTATTAATAATACTGTAATTGCTATCATCATGTAATTAATTCCAAACAATATATTTTTGTTCATTAATCCTCCTATTAAAAAAGTGTGCATTACAATAATACCACACTTTATTAATTTGTTCAAATTTTATTATTTTACTTTACAATTAATGAGTCTTCCGTCATTTCTACTGGTTTCTTTATATTTAATAGTTCTAGCATAGTTGGAGCAATATTAGCTAGCTTTCCTTCTTTTAGATTAATATCTTTTTTTGTAACTATAAATGGTACTTTAGATGTTGTATGACTAGTTATTATATTATTATTTTCATCTAGCATTAATTCACAATTTCCATGATCTGCTGTCAAAATAAGTATTCCATCTAATTCATTTATTTTATTATATAATCTTCCTATACATTCATCCATACACTCAATTGATTTTATAGTTGCTTCAATAATTCCTGTATGTCCTAACATATCTCCATTAGCATAATTTAATATAACTACATCATAATTATCTATAACTTCTAATAATTTATCTGTTATTTCAACAGCACTCATATTTGGACTTAAATCATATGTAGCAACTTTAGGGGAAGAAATTAGTATTCTGTCACATCCTTTTAATTCTTTTTCATATCCACCATCAAAGAAAAATGTAACATGTGCATACTTTTCAGTTTCAGCTATTCTTAATTGTTTTAAATTATTATTACTTATTACATCACCTAATAAATTTTTAAAATCAGGATCATGATATGCATTCTTACATATAACCGATTCATTTAAAGGCATCATTGTAACTAATTTAATATTATTGAATTTTTTAGTTTCAAATTCACTAAAATCAGGATTAGTAATTGCTGTAAATAGTTCTCTTCCCCTATCTTTTCTAAAATTAAATAATATTAGTCCATCATTATCAGTTATATTTGAGTTTTCATTTATTACTGTAGGTAACACAAATTCATCTAATATATTATTTTTATAGCTGTCTTCTATTGCAACTTTATAATTCCTATTCTTTATTCCTTTATTATAAACTATCACATCATATGCTTTATTTATTCTATCCCAACGATTATCTCTGTCCATTGCATAGTATCTTCCAGATATCGTTCCAAGAATACCTATACCTACTTCTTTTAATTTATTATCTAACATATCTAAATATTTTAATGCAGAATTAGGTAGAGTATCTCTTCCATCTAAGAATGCATGAATATAAAGTTTCTTAATATTATTTTTTTTTGCCATATCAATCAATGCAAATAAATGATTAATATGAGAATGTATTCCACCATCACTTAATAATCCAAATATATGCAATGTAGAGTTATTTTCTTTTACATGATTTATAACATTTAATAATTCTTTATTATTATAAATATTATTATTTTCTATATCTTCATTGATAAGTTCAAGTGGTTGATACACCACTCTTCCAGCACCAATATTTGTATGTCCAACCTCTGAGTTACCCATCTGCATTGAAGGAAGGCCTACATACACTCCACTAGCTTCTAACTCGGTATGAGGATTATTTGAATATATTAAATCAATATTAGGTTTATTAGCTTGTTTAAATGCATTACCTTTTATTTCATTTCTTATACCTACCCCATCCATTATACATAATACTATTGGTTTCATTCTTTATCCTCCTTTGTAATTATATCTCCATAATTATATCTAATTAATTCATCATTTGTTTTTATCATTTCATCACTACTATATACAAATATAACATGATTACATTCATTGTCATAATATATTTTATATCCAGAATCCATTAATTCTTTTATATTATTTTTATATTTATATAAACTATATTCAAATATATTATAAGTAACTATTAAATCTTTCTTTTCTTCTTTTAAATATGTAATTACTTTATATAAATCTTTATATGTAAACATATCAACATTATCATTCATTTTTTTTGTATCAATCATATTGTATCTTTCATACCAATATGTTTCATATCTAATAAGAAATTCTAATTCAGGTAAATCACTTTTATATTTATCTATTTGTTCTTCCATTGTTTCAATTCTAGATATACTATTTTTATATTCAAAATTATAATAGTTATTAGCATAATAATTATTATATGATAAATCAAAAGCAGATAAAGTAAATAATGAAAATAATAGTAAAATAGCTATAGAAACAATCGATAATATTATTTTATTATATACTCCTACTTTTTCTACTAACTTTTTTAGTGCTAGATCTAATATTATGCCCAATCCTATAAACGCTGGATATGAAACATCTAAAAGCACTGCATCGTGACTTCTTCCTTCATAATATGAAAATACTAATATTCCTAATATCCCTAATATAAATATTAAAGCATTTCTGTCAAATTCCTTACTTTCGTTATCTAATACTTTTATTTTACTCAATGATATAGCTATTAATGTGAAATATATTAATCCAATTATAATCCACGGATTTAATAATTCCATTTTAATCATAAAGAATCCACTTCCTAAGAATATAGATACTCCATATAAAATATTTTTAATATTTACTAATTTTCCTGATACTATAAATGATATTAGCATTACTGAGAATAAGAACAATAAAAATGATAATAATGCACATAGTATTATTTTTAATATTTCTTTATATAATTTTATATCATTAAATTTATATTTACATAATGCTTCATATCCTAATAATGACATAAATGTTCCTAAAACAACTATACCTGTTTCTATATTAAAGAATAATGAAAATGATGATAACAAGTATCCAATAATAATTATTATGTTTCTTTTGTTTGTTTTTCTGTATTTAATAAATATTAAAGAATAGACTAATATTAGTGATGGACATATCATTCTTCCAGGTAAAAATTGTGGATATATACCTGCATTTTTAATCATAGTTGCTATAAAATTAAAACATATAAGAGATGCTAATTCTAAAAAAATTATTATTTTATTTTTAATGAGTTTTGATGAAAAAATCATAATATTTAAAAAAGTTATAAAAGTGGTAATACTTAATAATATACTAATATTATAAGTTGATGAACTTCCTAATATTTTTAGAATAAATGCATATACGTATGAATAAAAGCCATATAATGAATTAAAATCTACTAAAGGATATATTCCATTATATATTTTAATAATTGGATATATATATGCATTTGTATGATACAAAACAAGAGGACAAAATGCAAATGATTTTGTAATAATTGTACTACTAAATATTGTTAATAGTATAATAATTATTACATATATTACTGTATTAAATATAGTTAAACTTTTTTTACTAAAATATTTACAAAATTTATATATTAAATATATTACTAATATTAAATATATTGATATAAGCCAATAATAAAAACTATGTTCACGAGAATATACATAATAATAGAAATAAATATTATTATCGTGTGCGAACATTGCATAAAAAAGCACTAGTGCTCCAATTACAAAAATAGTATTAATTGTATAATAGAGTATTTTTATTACTTTATCTTTTAGTTTTAATAGTAGTTTATTCATAATAGATTTAAATATTATAAATGATATAACAAATATTATAAATGAAAAAATATATTGTAAAAATTCATGTTTTTCTGCTACAAAATTACTTATATCAAATATATATGTGTTTAATATATATGTATAATTTAGTTCATCTTTAATAAATGATAATAAATATATTACAAAAGCAACTAATGAAATTGATAACATAAAAGAAATCTCTGTACTTAATATTTTTAATATGTTTTTTTTCATATCTACCTCATATAAATTATATCATTATAAATAAAAAATTACTATATTTAGTAATTTCTTTTATGAATTAAAACTATTTCTTTTGAAGGAAATACTAGCTGTTGTTCAGTCATTATATATCCTTCTTTTTGTTTTAAATTAAGTGTTTCATAGAAAATTCTATATACTCTTCTTAACTCATCAATATATTCATAATTAGGGCTAAATGAATAACCCACATAAATATCTTGTCTTAGTCCTGTAAGTAATAATAAATCATTTGAATAACCCGGTACTATTATTGTATCAAAATCGTCAATAGTAGGATTTTGTACTCCATCATCTCTTTTGATACTTACATCTCCAAATGGACTATATAGTTGCCCTTTAGCTCCATCTATCCCATATTTTCTTGCTTCTTTTTCATTAAAGTTTTTTGATAGTAAGAATGGTAACTCTGTATAATCTCTACTTAATTTGTGAGAAATTGATGATCTAGATTCTGCATAATCACTTATTTCTAATATTCTTTTTGATAAATCAAGACCACAATCAATCATCATTGACTTAACTATTTCTAAATTATTATCGCTTTCTCTTATTTCATCTAAATTATCTTCCATATTTATTTCCTTTCATTAATTATTTCCATAGATTTTCAGGATATATACCTGATTTAATCAAATTGTTTATTTCATGTACTAACAATTCTTTATCTTCTTTATAAGTCATCCCATGCCATACAGCTGAAGTATTTAATACTTCTACTAAAATACTCTTATCATTTATATGTTTACATATTAAATCGGGTAATAAATATTCATCTTTTAATAAATCATTTTTATTTAAAAATGTTTTTAGCCCTTCTTCCAAATAATTAAATAGTTTTATTGTAAATCCAAAGAAGTTCATTGATACTAAATTATCACCTTTTATTTCAAATGATTCTCTTCCATTTAAAGGAAAGCATATATATTTATTATCAACTTTTTCAACTTTTGATTCAATTAGGTTAGTTAAATAATTATCTTTACTTTCACAAATGCCCCTTTTAACAGATCCATTATTTGTAATAGTATTTTTCATATTGTAAGCTATTAATGAATATTTATTTTCATTTTTATTTTCTTTTAAGAATTCACTTACTACTCTAAAAGCATCATATCCATAAAAATCGTCCGCATTTAATACAGCAAAGTTTTCATTAACATATTCTTTAGCACATAATACTGCTTGTGCTGTTCCAAGTGGTTTAATTCTCTCTTCTCTAATATTTGATGGTAATATATCATTTGATTGAAATGCATATTCTACTTTGATATGTTTTTCAATTCTTTTTCCAATAGTTTCCTTAAATATTTCATAATTTTCTTTTTTTATTATAAATACTACTTTATCAAATCCACATCTTAATGCATCATATATAGAATAGTCTATTATAAACTCTCCATTAGGCCCAATTGGCTCAATTTGTTTTAGACCTCCAAATCTACTTCCCATACCTGCTGCCATTATAACTAAAATCATAAAAATTATCACTCCTTTATTTCATAATTAATTTTGTAGCGAATTTTATATCTGTATTATACTATATAAAAGGATTTTTTGATACTAAATCTTTATTATTTATATGTAGATTATTTGTTAAATTTGTGATACAATATTCATTCCGGAGGCATATATATGATATTTGGTAAAACATTTAATACTATAATTTGTATGTTATTAAAAGGTGATAAAAGTAAAAGTAATGAAATATTATCTTTTATTGATTCTATACCACAAGAATTATTAAATAAATTATCTGTTTCTATTGAAAGTATGGAAAGCAATGATGACAATACTAGTGATTATGATTATTGTGAAAATGATAAAGGTGAATTATTTGAATATCAAATTGTAAATGATTTTGATTATATTCTTACTTTATCAAGATCAATAAATGTTGAAAACCAATGGATACAGCAATTTGACCTTACACTAGTAGGTGGACGCTTTAAACATAAGAATAATAATTGTGCTCATATTGCAGACATTACATATAGTGTAACTTATCTTCCTGATCCTAATAAGCATACAACCTATAATTCATGTGAAAATATTAGTTATAATTTATATAGAACTAAGTTTGGAACTTATCTTCAATGGACAGACAGGGATTATAAAGGTAAAAAAACTGAATACAGTAAAATGATAAATTTTAAAGGTATAACTAAGTCTGTTGAAGATTTAGAAAAATCTGAGCAAAGCAAAATAACAGACATTAGATTAATTAATAAACCTGTTAAAATTGCGACTGGAGAATAATATGGATGAAAAAAACAGCATATCTACAAGTGAAATACTTGCTTCTATATATTTACTATTAGAAAGAAATATAACTAGCGAGGAATTATTTGAAATTATGTGTGATATTAGAGATACTTTTTCTCATGAATGTTATATTTCTGATTGTAAATTAGATATTAAATTAGGATATGATGATATATGTTCATTAAATAATAATGATGATAAAAGTATTGAATTATTTTTACAGAATCAAACTAATAGGACAGTTACTGGATATGTTTCTTATATTCTAGAAAAAAATATGTTAATTTTACGTTAACTTTTTTTTATGGTATTATATTATCTATTGGAGAAAAAATGGAATTAGAATTACTTGATTTAATAAATAAATATGCAAATAGTAATGGTGATATTGCTAATTTTGTTTCGGAAGCATGTGAAATATTAATAATTCATTATAAATTAAATGATTATTTAAAAAAAATATATGTAAATACTATGGAAATACCTTCTAATAGGATGGATGGAATTTATTATGCTATTGATAGAAAGATGATAATATATATTAAATCTTTTATTAAATATTTTAATAATCATATACCACTATATAAAAAGGATTATAATATTGAAATGAGTGAATTAAAGGTATTTAAATATGCTTCTATGTTAGAAATATTATTACATGAATTTAATCATGTAATTCAAAAATCAAAGTTTGATTTAAATGATCCTGATATTGAAACTCAGATATTAAGAATTAGTTGTAGAGATTCATTTTTCAATAAAAGAGATTTATATAGAGAATTAAAGAAATTAGGTTTTGATGATAATACTATTAATATATATATCGATAAATGTAATGAAAGATATGATACTATAGGTAATATTGTTCCAGAAGAAAGATTTGCTTCTAATAGTTCTAATTTGTCATTGGTATATTTGTCTTCTAATTATGAAAATATTAATTCGTTTTTTCTTAATCATTTGTTTTATTGTTTAATGAATGGATATAAAAAAGTAGGAAATGCAATTATATGCCCTACTTCTACATATTTGGAATATAGTGGATATGAGTGTGATAAATTACCTTCATCTTCATATGAATCTCTTTCTAAAGAAAAAAGATTTAAATTAGGATTACCATTAAATAGTGATGAGTTTGATGAAATAATATTAAAATTAACTAAGTAATATTAGTTATTTTTTATTGTATATAAATATTTTCTTACTTCAGTAACTAAGCTTTCATCACCTTTTTTATCCCAATAATATCCTGGCTTAACAAAGTCTTCAAATTCACTTATTACTTCTTCTATATTATTTTTATTTACTTTGTCCTCTATGATTTTCATAGTTGTATTTTTATATCCTCTAACAGCACATCCAGCTAATGATTTATAATATGATTTTTCTGGAAGATCAGATTTTAAATAAAAATCCATCGCCATATCATCTGTCATTTTTCTTATATTAGTTATTATTATTTTATTTGCTCTAAATATTCCATGTGGACATGGTTCACTAGGGCAATCTATTACTTCAGCATTTTCTGGTAATGTTACATCACAAAGAGTATCACCTCTAACTAAATATCTTAATATTTTATCTTCAACTGAGAAATTAAATCCTCCCATAAGATCTGGTTCTGTTTCTTTTGGATTCCATGTTTCTGCAACATTTACTTTTCCTTCTTCAAATTCAAATCCATTAGCGCTTGATGTTGTTCCAAACATCACTCTTACATATTTTTTACTTTTCATAATTTTTCCTTTCAATTTTATTTATTAGTTTAGATATTTCATATATAATGAATGCCCCTAGTGATAATGATAATATATATATTAATAAATATACTAAATATGGCATACTTTCTTGTATTTTATCGAATACTGGTAACGAAGATATAAAATAAGGACTTATATAAAACATATTAAATGTTTCATTACCTATAATATTAATATTATAAAATAGTATATTTAATGTGTTTGCTAAAAAGATACACAATATAAACACTTTGAATCCATTTATAAAACTATTAATATTTATTTTTATTTCTTTATTCATTAAAATATATATTGAAACTATAAAACCACCACAGTGTAAAAACATTGTATGGATATTTATAAGTATATCTGATGTAAAACAACTATCAGGCATAATCATTGTTGCTATGCTCCCAAGTATTGTGAAAAATGCAATAAATGATAATATAGAATCTCTTATTTTATTTTTTTTCATACATGCAGCAATTAATGATAAATATATAGGCATAGTACATAATTGAAATGGGAAAGCATACCATTGATAATCCCAATATTTAATTTCTGTTACTATATCATAATTAAATGACCATGATATTTGTTTTAATATTTCAAGTGTAAGAGCTATTATTCCATAAGTCAATAGTACATTTTTTAATTGCTTTTTATATTTATGTTTATTTAAATATAATATTAATAATATTATAAATGTTATTGCTAAACAAATTATATGAAAGTAACCATAAGATTGTGGTCTATTCATTTTTGCTTGTAGTAAATAAATTATTTTTTCAAATATATTCATACATTATCTCTAGTAATAATCAAATCCAAGATTCTATTACATTTTTTGAGTTCTTTGCTTCAGATCCTTTTATAGCAATAGCATCATCAATAACACTAGCATTTAAACAATTCTTTTTAACATCTGAGACTACGTTTGCTAATCCTGAACCTTCATGTGTAGTTATTATTCTAATTGTTTTATTAGTAAAATCCAACTTTTTAATAACTGTTTCTAATTCAGGAGCATATGTACCCCAATATATTGGTGTCATTATATAAATAACTTCATAATCAGAAATATCATTAAGCATGTTTTTGATAGGTGCATTACTTACTCTTTGTTTTGCTTCTTCTATACACGTTTTATAATCCTTACTATATGGAATTAATGGTTCTACCTTAAACATATCTGCATTAGTAAATTCTTTAACATATTCAGCAACTATTTCAGTATTGCCTTTATCTATATAACCTACAGCATAATTTTCATCGGCTCTTGAAAAGTAAATTATTAAACTTTTTTTATCTTTAAATATACTCATGTTTTACTCCTTTATTTATATAACAATTATATCATATTTTTAACATATAAATTAAAAAAGCAAAACTTTTTGTTTTGCTTAAAATATTAATTTATTCTTGAGTACAACTTCCACCATTATCATAAAAATACTTATTTATATTTTTAATGCTTTGATCAATATTAGCCCAATCAGTTATATCTTTTAAATATACTTCCATTGTTTTATCACAATTAGAACAATTAAAATATGAATCACTTCCTATTGTAATGGCGTAATCATTATTTTCAATCTTACATGACAAAGTAGCTGACTTTTCTGTTGATGTTTCTTCTTGATGATTATATAAAGTAACTACTAAGAATAATATTATCATTAATATAATCCAACATATTATAAATATACCAAATCCTTTTAATATCTTAATTATTAAACCTGCTAATTTTTCAGTATTAGATGTTTTAGCTATTAATATATTTTTAATATCATTATCCGTTAATTCATCTAAGCTTACATTAAATATCTTTGATAATTTTTTAGCTTGGTTTATGTCTGGGTATGTTTCCTCTAGCTCCCATTTAGATATTGTTTGTCTAGTAACATCCATTTTTTCTGATAGTGCTTCTTGTGATAAATTGTTTTTCTTTCTTAGTTCACTTATTTTCTTTCCTATTTCCATAACATTTCTTCCTTTCACTATAATAATACTTTTTTTGTATTATAACACTATCGTTTTTCACTGGAAATTGCGCACTTTTTCTTAACATTTAATATATTTTGTATGTTGCTGTTTTACTTTTCTCTTCAAATAAGTTTTTATTTATATAAAGTGTCCTTTTATAATTATTATTTTCATGAGTTAAACATAATTCAAGAAAGCATAGGAATATACCAATATCAATTTGATTATAATATATCACCATATCTTTAGGCATTATTCCTCTTTTTCCTTCTTTTCTATATCTATATACATTTATTTCTTTTTTATTAGATTCTATAATCCATGGTTCTAAATTACATGCACTTGGAGCAAATCTTACTATATTAGCAATATTTAAATAATCATTTCCAATCCAAATCTCATTTACTTCTTTTCTTTTACTTTTATACATATCTTTTCTAAATTTATCTTTTGAATCACATTTTTTAATAGCTATCATAATAACAAAATCAAGATTATCTATTTTATTTTTTTCAGGTTTACCTATTCCATACCATAATGTTGCTATATCTTTAGATACTAAATATAAATCTAATTGTTCACCAATATACCCAATATTTTGTAAATAGTTGTCTTTTTTTTCTGAATAAAATAATATACAGTATTCTTGTCCTCTTTTACAGCTAGTAAAATCTTTTACTATTTTAATTTTAACTTTAATATTTTCTACTAATGGCTTAATACTATTAAAAGTATTTTCTATATCATTTAGTTCTTCATTAGTTATGCTTTCATTACCAATATTTCTAAATAAATGAAAAGATTTTCTTTTAAAAATCATTTCATATAAATCTTTATTCATTATTCCATCTTTTTAATGTTGGAAATAACTTTGAACAATGTTCCTTCATTTCTTCATTTGTCATTCCAGCTTGTGAACCATATTGTGAGCACATAGTAATATATTCTTGCATAGTTACTTTATCTATAAATTCACCATCTTTATAACAATATTTACAATAATCTTCATTTTTACTATTGTCTTTATTTGTACCTAGTTCATCAATAGAATTAAGTGGCATACCACAACTTTGACATATTTTATTTTTCATTTTATTCTCCTTTATTACATATTAATTATATCATAATTTAAAATAATATTTTAAATAAAAATGAGCTTATTGCTCACTATTATTAATTTATTGGGTTTCCATTAACATATAATTTAAATCCATTAAAGTCTATATTACTATTTGATGAAGCAGTATTATTTAAACTAGTAATATAGCTATCAGCTGTTAACTTAATTTTAGATGTATTATCTAATGATAATGTAACTATTTTTCCTGTATTATCTGTATTAATCTTTCCTTCTAAATAACTACTAGATTTCATACTTATATCTAATATAGAAATAGAATCTACTACTATGTTTCCGGTAACATTTTGATTTGATAAATTTAA
>CAZYOS010000006.1:0-16035 GCA_964649245.1 uncultured Clostridium sp. | reverse complement strand
TTCCCCAAGAATCTTTTTGTATTCTTAAGAAATTACCTTCACTATCATTATTTGTTATTTTATTATTTGTTAAATTTATTGTAGCTGTAGTATTAGTTACATAAAATGAATCACCTTTATTTGTTATAATGTTACTTTGATTCGATGTAAATGTTGCGTTTCCATTACTAGCATCTCCACTCATAGATTGATATAAGAATATGTTTTTATATGTTGTTGATTGACCATTTAATTTATTATTAGTATCTGTTAGATTTACATTATCTATTGATACAGAATTTTTACCTTCTATTATTATTCCTTCAGATGTTGTTGCTTCTAAATTAGCATTTAAAACTGTTATATTAGCAGTTGAGTATATTGTTGGTGAACCTGTGCCTGTAGTTTTATAAGTTCCTCCTGTAACGTTTACAGTACCTCCTCCTCTATCAGACCTAATAGCGGCACTAGATGTTCCAGATGTATTAATAATAAGATTAGATGCATTCATTATGCCTCCGCCTGTTGTCATAATACCACCTGAATTATCTTTAGTTGTTGTTATTTTAGAATCACTAATATTTATAGTTGTATTATCACTACTAGAATTATTAGTTGTAGCTGAACCTCCATAACTAAATACTCCATTACCACCAGTAGCATCTGTTGTAACAGTAATATTTTTTAATGTTAAGGTAGCACCATTTTTAGCTATTATAGCTGAATTTGTTCCATAAAAACTAGTATTATCCCCACCATCTGAATCTCCTGTTTTAGAAACGGTAATATCAGATAACGTAACTTCAATATCTCCATCTATAGTTAAAGTGTTTTCATCAGAGTTACTACTATTATAATTACCACTAGTTA
This sequence comes from uncultured Clostridium sp., assembly GCA_964649245.1. Lineage (GTDB taxonomy): Bacteria > Bacillota_I > Bacilli_A > RF39 > UBA660 > CAG-1000. The sequence continues at coordinate 15,186 of CAZYOS010000006.1, read as the reverse complement.
TAGTTGCTGATTCAGTTATCTCAGTACTTGATGAATATGTAATATTAGTTGATTGATTATTTCCAGTTGGTGCATTAGTTGTAGTAGCATTACTTATCAAATAATTATTTGTAAAATATACACAACCATAATCAATTATTGCAGTTAAGATAATAATACTTAGAATATAAATAATTATTTTATCAGTATCTACAAATGTTTCTTTTATTGCCTTCTTATTAAAATTTGACATAAATAAGAATATAATTAATAACGAGAAAGCTAATCCTTCTATGCCGAAAATAATATAATAAATACTTGATATTTCACTACTTGTAGTGTTAATGTCCATCATATTAGATAGATTTTCAGAGCTAGGAATTTCTGGTGGTTCTTGCATTTCATTTCCACTAATATCACTTGGCATTTCTGGTGGTTCTTGCATTTCATTTCCACTCATATTATTTTGTACTTGCATATCACTAGATGCATCATCACCAGGTTTTTCTGGTGGTTCAGTGGCATTTGAAATATCATTCATATCAGAAGACATTCCTTCTGTACTAATAATATAAGATACTACATGATTTTTAGCATAATACATTGTATAAGCTATTCCACAACATGTTAATATTATTAAAGCTATTAAAATTATGTTTTTAACATTTCTTTTCATTTTTTCTCCTTAATTATAATTATAAAAACAATATGTGTATATTATGTGAAACTTATTATTATTTACATTTTATCTAATATTAGGTCCTATTATTTTATTAGGTGTGCTTGGAACTAATTTTCTTTGATATAAAGTATTTACATGCTCTGGTTCTTTATCTCCATATAGTGGTGCTTCTTCAGTTAAACACTGTTGAATAAAATTCTTTAATCCTATTTTGTTTACATATGGATTTTTTATTTTATAATTATCCAAGTATTCAGTTCCAATAGTATCAATTACTATTCTTCCATCAGATTTATATCGATCAACAACAAATAATGGATGGCTTGAATATCCTAAACTTTGTTCATATCCACTTTGTCCTGCACTACATCCTGTTATACTTAATAATTTATTATTTACAACAGCTGTTTCAAATATATGTAAATGTCCCATAAATGCTCTATCAATACGATTTGAATCACAACCAAAACGATCTAGATATTTTGCCATAGCCATAGTTGGAGTTCCAGAATTTACTCCAAATTTATGACCATACATAATATTATAACCATTAATTGTTTTTCTTCCGAAAGGTGCATTAACGAAGTCTCCATGTTCATTTAAAAAATATTCACTTAATACAATTTCTAAATCTCCACCAGTGGCTGTTTTATTCTTTTCTAATTCTTGTCTTATATGTTCAACGAGTTTATATCCTTTTTGATTCCAATCGGAATTATACTCATGATTTCCTTCAACTAAATGATAGAACCATAATAAATGAATATTAGAAAGTTTATCTTTTACATATGAATTATATTGTTCTAAGTCTCCATCTAATTTTATATCTGCTGTTTTATAATCAATATCTTTATCTATTGCTATCACATCACCAAATGCTCCGTCTTGTACTTTTAATAGCTTTTTATCTAATAAATTATTTATAATTCTACGTGAAGTATTATTATCTATTCTATAGTCATTATTTTCTGTTTCAAATGCGTTCGGTTTTACTACACCATATGCTTCATCTATCCATGGTCTTTCTAATTCTACAAAATCAACCATTTGTTGACTCGTTGACATAGAACCCATGTGACGTGATTCATTAGCAAACTTTGGATAATTCCAACCTTGTTGAAAGTCTCCATTTCCCCATATACCCTTTATATTATATTCATAAAATGCCATATCTAACATTTTTAACATATATTCTATTCTTTCAGTAGGAGATCCTATTTGTGTATCATTTAAATGTAATACATTAAGTGATGGTAATGCTTCTCCTGTTTTTTGAACATAATCCATAACTTCTTTTACTCTTTTATAGTATGGCGCTATAGACATTATTTCACGAGCATCACCAGTTATCGTCCATCCTCCAGGATAGTTAGGTCTAGTAGTAGCTTGTGTTACTCTTTTATGAGTAGGATCTTCTAATACTTGTTCTTTAATTCCTGATAATAGTTCAGGATGTGCTATATAAGTTCCATCATCTATCATTTGAGGTACATTTAAAGTTACTTGGTTACCTAAATATGATAATGACATTGCTCCTTGTCTTGCATCAACAAATAGTTGTGGAATATCTTTAACATCATATTTACTTACTGCTCCTGTTTGAAAATTCTTAACATTCTTATTAATTGAAGCAGTTGGATTCCCATATTGCGTATTATATGAAAATGCTGGATTATGTAACATATCAACAGATAATGCTTTATCATCCTTATCATAGTTGTCTATAGTAGAATAAACTACTCTAAACATATCTGTATCTTTTAAATATTCTTCTTTAATATATTTTTTTAAATCACCTAATGGTAAATGTTCATTATATAATTTTAATGCATGACATACTTTTGATACTTGAGTATCTTTAGTATCATCATTATATAAATTTACTACATCTTCCCCACATCTAATTAAATATGGAATAAGTTCTTCGATAATAATTGGTCTTACCCAATCATATTTACTTCTTAAATCTTCTCTTTTTAAGAAATTATTTCCTATTACTCCTTGTTCTCTTACATATATTTTAAATAAATCATTATATAAATGAGTTTCTTCATCACCCATCTGATAAACTACTTTTATACCAGCATCATTTAATCTTTTAACTACATTATGAGCAGCTTTTAATCGTGAATCTAATGATTCATAAGTTGGATCAGCAAGTAGTCTTCTAGATGTTTGATTATGATAATAAGTACCATAAATTAGCCCTTGTATGTATACAGTATCTACTTTATCAGCAATAGCCATATCAATCATATTTTGAGTATCAGTTTCACTGTGATAAATATTTCCAAAGTTAGAACCAGCCATAAATGATATTAAAGGAAATCCTTTCTTTTCTTCTAATGGTGTAAGATTTTCTAATGGCTTTCTTTCTTTTCTTTCTTTCTCAATAAATTCAGCACCAATACTTTTAAGTGTTTTTATGTCTAGAGTTGCTGTTGAATTCATTATAAAAGTTCTTTTAGGTTCTTCATCTTTATCTAAAGTAATATAGTCTTGTATATTCTTTTTAATAAATGGAAATGCTGTTTTTAAATTATATATGTGTGGCATAAAAGCAACATCAATTGGGAAAGAGTTATCATTTTTTTCATCAATAACACCCTCTTCCTCTAATATGGTTTTTAATTGGGATATTCCTTTTTGGGTATTAATATCAATATTATTTAAGAATTTTATATTTCCACAACCATTACGATTTATTAAAGTTTTAAATCCTTCAAATATTTTATCATTTGCAAGTATATGATTTCTACCATTTAGTTTTAAATCTTTTGATAAATATTTAATTAGATCTGAATAATTTTGATCATTCGTTAAATAATTAGTCATACTTCTTGCAACATTTAAAAATGTATCTCTTACCTTACCTCTTAGTTTATCTTTACTTGCATTTCTTAATATTTCAAAATGTTTTTCAGGATCATATTTATGACTTTTAGAATATTTAACTATTCTTTGATAGTTAAAATCACTTTCAATAATATCAGATACTTTTTTAGAAGATAAATATTTTTTTATTATTTTTTCATCTATTTCATCTTCACTTATTTTATATAATTCTTTTAATTTTTGATTCATTAACTTTTGTGATATTTTTGCATCAGGCCCAAAAAAATCACTTATTTCAGAAGATAATGTCTCTTTTACATATGAAAAATATATTTCTGGATTTAATGCTTTGACTATATCACAATCATTTAATCCAAATAAATTACATATATATTTTTCTTTTGATTCACTACATTTTAAAAGTAATGTGTTATATATAGCATTTTGAACATTATTACCTTTTCTATCAAAAAAAATAACAGTAGGTTTCTCTGTCTTTTTTCCTTTATTAGCTGAATACCCTGCTAAAGATGCTGTAACATAAAAACCCCCTACATGGCTTAAAATAACTGGAGCTTTTTCATCAAATTTTCTTTTATATTCTTCTGAAACACCATTAAAATCATCTGATGAACATAATTTAATTCTTTCATTTTTATGAAAAGTATTAGGTATTTCACAATGATATTTAGAAGCAAAAGATACTAAATCTTCTTCCCTTAATTTTTTAAATTTTTCAATATTTTGCGTAACTATTTTATCCATAACCATCCTCCTGATTTATTATCAATTTAAGAATAACATAAAAAAAAATATGTTGCAATAATAATAATAAAATTTGTTTTTTTATATTAATAATAAATCATATTTTTTATCTTCAAATAGCAATTCTTGCATTTTATAAGGACTGCTTGAATACAAAAAGGATAGTCATTAAAGTCTTTAATTTTATCTATAAATAATTTTGAATTCATTATGTTCTCCTAATATAATCATTGTATTATAAAAATCAGTATTTTGGTACTGATTAAATTATATTTCAACTTGCTTCCATAACATTATATTATCTTTAAATTCATAAGTAATTTTATTTTCATCATATAAGTATGATAAATATGATTTTATTGTACTACCTACTAAAATATATTGATTAGGATTCATAAATAAATTGTATTCATCAAATATATATTTTAGTATTTCTTCAAAACTCTTTTCCTTTTTACAAATATCACACATTTTATTTAATATTCCTTCTATTTTATTATAATTTAATTCTATTAAAGATGAAATATCATTTGTTGCTTCTGAATGAGATGGGATATATATTTTTCCATTTAAACTTTTTAAATATTCTAGGGTATTAAGATATTCTCTTACATCATATATAAAAAACATATGATATTTATTAATTATCTCTTCACTAAATAATGAGTCAGCTAAAAAGTATACGTTATCATTTGTTTTAATTCCTATCATATCAAAGAAATGGCCTCTTAAAGTAAAGTATTCTAAACCATTTGGCAAATTCTTATCTATTTCTGTAACACTTGATTCTTTTGCTAATAAGAATTTATTTCTTATATCTTTAAATGGATATCCTCCATATAAAAATGATGGTTCTAATATAGGATACTCAGTAAATGATTTTTCCATATTGTATGCTAATACTTCACAAGAAGTTCTATCTTGAATAACTTTATTGCCACCTATATGATCAGCATTAGAATGAGTGTTAATTATACCTTTAATACTCCATCCTTGTTCTTCAATTATACTTAATATTTTTCTTTCTGCATCTTTATCATTTCCAGAGTCTATTATATATACATTTTTATCATCAACTCTATATATTCCAATATTAGTAGCACTCTTTATATAATAAGTATTATCTCCAACTTTTATTAATTCCATTTTTACCTCTTTAATTTTATTTTTCAATATATCCATTTATAGGTTCTGTATACATTTCATCGGTTGCAGGTTTAATGGTATTTCCCGTATAACTATCTAAGAATCCATTATATGCTTTATATATTTCACCAGTTTCAGTATCATATACTCTTTCATAACTCAGTGTAGCATCACTTTGTTTTTGACTAGTTATATCATAAGATGATTGTCTATTAGTCCATGCCTGATTATATGAATCAAATGCATCATTAATAGATTTATTAATTGCAAGAGCATTTTGAGTACTTTGATTTATATCGCTAATCGTTTGATTAATAAATGATTCTTTATATACTAATGTATTTAATGATTCAGTTAATATTTTTTCATAATTAATTAAATCATATTCTCCTGCTGAAATTCCAATTACATTATACATTGAGTAATACATAGTATCATATCCTAAATAATTATAACTTCCATTATCAATTAATGTTCCCATGAATAAGCCTTCACCTACAGCACCTGTTATAGCATCTTCAAATGTTGCTCTTAAGACTTTATCTTCTGTTGATACACTTTTCATAGCAGAATTGTTTTCGAATGATTCAATTACTCTAAAGTTTGATAAACTTGGAGCAGCAAAAGTTGTACCGATTTCCTTTACAAAATCAATATAATTATTAAAGTTAACATAGAATGATTCAACAGTAGCTGATGGTAATACTATTGCTTTAGCTAATATCTTATTACCATCTCCTCCAAATGAATTATAATAATTTTCAAACCATTTTTTAGCTTGATAGTTTTTTAAAAGAGGGTCAGCTTTCAAAACAGCAAATATTTGATATCTATCATCATTAGGATCATATACCCTAATAGCAAAATACATCCCATCTCCTGCAGTACTAACTAACCATCCTTTTGGTATTTTCATTGTAAAATTTGTATGATCATAATCTACTAGTTCTATTTTACTTGATTCTGTTTCTACGATATTTAACTTCTTTTGAAATATTGATGAACCACTACCATCAATAGAAAAAATTGCTATAACTATTATTACTAATACTACTGATATTCCTATTTCTAACTTTTTATTTCCTTTAATTTTATTAATTATATTTTTCATTTTATAAATAATCATTCCTTAGTCCAAATAAAATTTTATAATATTCTTTTCTCATAAATATCCTCCACGATAAATATATCACGAATAAAATGATATTACAATTATTAAAAAAAATATGTGATTATTTTTTTAACCACATATACATTCCATCAGCTGCTACTTCTTTTTTAACTTTAAATCCAAATTTTGAGTAAAACTTTTGTTTCCCAGGAGCAGATAATAACTGAATCATTAATTCTTCTTTATCTCTTAGTTTTTCTTTAATAAAATTTAATAAAGATTCTACTATTAATTTGCCATATCCATTTCCTTGATATTCTGGCATAACAATTACGTCCATTAATAGTCCAGCATAGCCACCATCAGTAACATATCTAGCCATTGCCACTGTTTTACCATCAATAACATATTTAACATTTATACCTTTTCTTAATGAAATTTTTAATAATCTTTTAGAAGGAAGCTTCCAACCTACTGACTTTAATATTTCTGTATATTCTTCAATACTTAATTTATTATATTCTATCATTATTCACTCCTTTTATTTAATTAATTATATCACAATATAAAAAACTTGTATTAAATACAAGTTAATTATTATTACAATATTTTTCTATATTCTCTTTATCATATTTTTGATTTTTAAATACTTTATAATTTTCATTTTCTTTATCTACATTACATCTAACAACATCATAAAATAATGTATCATAATATATAGTATTTTCTGCTGATACTTTTATTAATGAAAATCTTGGAGCTTGTTTAATATTTATTACTCCAATATAATCTATTACTATAAGTATTAATATAGATATAATGAAATATAATATATTCAACAATAGTTTTTTTAATAATTTATATTTTTTTGTAAATCTACTTACACCTAATAAAGAAATTATAACTCCAAATACTGAGTAAATAGATCCCCAACTACTTTCACTTGGGAATATTGCTATTGCTGTTATTGAAATAATGATACCAAATACTACGAATAATAATCCTATAAAATTATTTTTATTTTCTATTCTTTTATTAGTATAATCTATTGTATTAATTATATTTTCCTCTAACTTTTCTTGATATTCTTTTTCTTTAACTATTTCTCCACTCATTAAATCATTCAATGAAATATCTAATTCGCTACATAAAGATTTAAATAATGATAAGTCAGGCATATTTCTTCCATTTTCCCAATTTCCAACTGAACGATCTGAAACATTTAATTTTTCAGCTAATTCTTGTTGAGTTAATTTCTTCTTTTTCCTGCATTCAGCAATAAATTTTCCAATCTTTTCTTGATTCATATTTTCTCCTTTCGTATTACATTTTATATAATAATATATTTTTTTAACAGGAAATATATCAAGGGTAATTAATATACTTATTTTAATGTCCTTTTGTATTCACCTTTATGTAATGTAGTTAAATATTGAATACAATAACCTCTAAAATATTTTTTGTTTTCTAATGTATAATCATTTGTTTCATAATATCCATCAGCAGTATGAAAACTAAAATTAATATCAAGTGATTTACAATAATAATTAAATATATTCATTATTGTCTCATTACTTAATGTATCACGATAAATTGTAAAACCAAAAGCATCACCTAATAAAAATGGTTCTACTTTCATTCCAAATCCTTGATTAGTTTTTTTACCAGTAAATGAGTCAAAATCCTCCTTCATCACTAATATTTTAAATGCACTTGCTTTTTCTTTTTCCTTAATTTGATCATATATAGAAAGCATTAGTTGAATCATTTTTTCTTGTGCTCTTTGTCTTTCTTTAATCATTTTCCAGCATTCATTTCTCCATTCATCTGCTTCTTCTATTAAAAAATCACTTTAAAAACATGTATATACTATTCCAGATTTCATTTTATAATTACCATTTTTAAGTCTTTCAATAGGTTTATTAAAATCTTTTGCTTTTTCATATCCTTGTATTAATATTTCTTTTAAAGTCTCCTTTATGGATATAACAATGTAAACATCCTTCACTACATTTTTTACACCCTCTCCATGGGTTCCACATCTACATATATCATTCTCCTTATTAATTATTTTCCTATTAGTGAAAGGCCATATAGCATAATAGCTATTCCAATAATATCTAATAATAGATGTTTCCATATAGGCTTACCATCTTTTCCCCAATGCCATACTTTACCAGAGCTTGCTAAAAAACCTATTCCAATAAATGTTAAAATATATCCTAAAGCTTTCATTCTTACATCCATATATAAATACAATTTACTTCTTATTATTTAGTATATCATATTTTATTTTTAATTTAATCTTTATTTACATAATATAATTATAATTGTATTTCATCATAATAATCATTAATACATTTTTTTAATTTATTAAAATCATATTTACTGTTTAGATATATTCTTTTATTTATTTCTATCATTATAGATATCAAATTAGTATTAGTTTTATTAATATATTTATTAGGTATTATAGTTCCAGAATATGGTTTATTAATTTCAACTGTGTAACCATATTTTTTAAAATGATTAATAGTAAAATCAAGTATTTCTTTATTAGTAAATATATCATTTGTTCCAATACATATGTCTGGATTATTATTACTATTAAAAAGCTGTTCTGTCATTGCATCAGAAAAGCTATGTAGATCAATAATAATACATTTATTATATTTTTTTAATATTTTACTAACTGATTTATCTATTTTATTATGGTGTTTAATATAATATGATTTTATAATTCTTCTTTTATATCTTTTATTAGGAATAGTTATTTTATTATCACAATCATTAGTATAAATAACTCCCATACCCTTTTTACTCATTATTTCTTTTGAATCATCTAAATATTTTTCTACATCACAAAATAATCTAGAGTATTTAAATACAATTTTATGGCTATCTTGAGACACTAAATCGTTTATTAAATAATCACACAAAAACATATTAGATTCTTTTATATATTCTTTATCTTTCGTACATATACTCCAAAATATATTAGGAATTTTTAATGATAAATGAGGAATATGAAAAATTATATATTTCATAGTTTTCCTTTCAGATATATTATAAATAACAATTATAATTGATTTAATAACATATCTATATCTTTTTTAATTAAAGATTTCATACTATCTTTATATTTTGATAAATCAATATTTTTTAACTTGCATTCTATATTTTTTGATAATTCTTTTTTATTTAAAAGTAGACTATTAAGGGAAGGCAAACACTGTCTAACAATAGTTGGTTTATCATCATCTAATACATTTAATAAGATATCTATTTCTGAATTTATTTTATTATCATTATCCCATTGAGATAATTTGCAAATAATTCTAAACCCTCTCATTTTAATATGAGAGTTTTCATTGGTTAGCATTTTTTTAATGTCATCAAAATACACATACAATTCTTTTGACTCATCAATACTATCTTCAATTTCTTTAAATTGTTTCCAATTATCACAAGTTTCTTTTCCATATAATATATTAAATATCTTTTCTTTGTTCATTTTAACACCCTAAACTATTATAGTTTAAATATTTTTCTTATAAATGCTATAAAATCTTTTGAAGTACCTACCGCTATTGGAACAAAAGCTGGTACTAATAATAAAACTCCATAACATATATAAATAAATATATCATTTCCTAAACTCTTTCCTAAAGTAAAAGCATTTTCATAAGTATTTACATAATTTCCATTTTGTATAATATGATCGCCACTTAATGCTCTAGGAATAATCAACATAAGTCCTATCCAAATTAATCCAGTAATTGTAAATCCAACTATTGTCAGCTTCTTAGTTTTTTCTACTTTTCCACAAGTTTCTGATTTATATGAAACAATAACATTTACAATACTTAATAATATAATTATAGTTATCGCTAGCATAAACTTATTCTCCTTAATGATAATTTTCATTGTTTTAATTATATCATAACAAATAAAAAACTTATACGAAATGCATAAGTATTAATTTTTAGGTTTTAAAGTCCTAGTTTCTCCTTTTTATTTTTGATGTTTATTCATTATCAATTTTCTAATAAATGTTTTGTTGTTCATTTTAGTCCATAAAATGCAATTTATTGTTCAATAGTAAATTCTACTGAAAAGTATTTAATTTCATTTTCAGTTATTGGAATGTTGCTTTCTAAAGAAGTACTTTTCACTAATCTATAGGTTCCCTTCTCTAATTCACCATACATACACTCCCAATTTTGTTCAAATTCTAAAAGTCCTATGTCATTTACATAATATGCCATTTCAGTAAATCCACAATTGTTACCTGTTTCTTTTTGCTTTACCCAATTATCATTTTCCTTCTTATCTATTCTAAATTCAGTTCCATAAACATAAGTTCCTTTCCCATTTGTATCATTAATAATAACTGTGGCGCTCTTTTTATTCAAAGTTCCTTCTTTAATTGCTATTGATATTCCTTCTACTTTTTTATTTGAACCACAACCAGTCATACAAATCATTAAAATCACATATAATATAATGATTAATATTGTCTTTTTCATAATTATTCCTTTCAAATTATTATCTATTTACTCAATTATACCATATAAATAAAAGACTTGTACAAAATGTACAGGTTATCTTACAAAATAGTGACCTTATGGTGAAAGTGCAACAACTCCAAGGCATAAATGTATAGGTAATAATTTGTTAGTCAATTAACTTTTTAAACGAATTAGCATTTAGTATTGTATTAGATACAAATTTGTCTTTATAGAAATTAGCCCAATTATCAAATATACTAGGAGCATCTTTTGCTTTTTCTAGCAAATCTATTTTTATGAAGTCTATTTTTATATTATTATCTTTTGCATATTCAGTTAATTCATTTATTTCATTTTCTACATAAGGACATTCATTACTATAATAGATAGTAAAATCTTGATTATCTATTTTCATAAGCCTAGCATTCTCATTAAATTTAGGAGTATCATTATTATTAAACTGTAATGCTAATAATTCATAATCACCAATAGCATCAACAACTTTAAATACATAGTGTTCAAAAAATGTCTTTTCTCCAATAAATGGCTTCTTTTTTCTAGAAACTAAAGTACATATCCCACTCATACCTTTTTCTTTTGAATCGTTTATTGCATACTCTAGTAATTTTTTTGCAATACCTTTTCATTTAAAACTTCCTGCAACCCACAAGCAATATATGCATTCATAATTTTTACCATTAATAGGATCCAAGCATTTTCTATTGGCTCGTATTCAATAAATATTTTTCCTCTAGCATTTAGTTTTCTAAACACATGGCCATCTTTTAATTTATTTTTAATCCATTCTTTTTTCCTATCAACCCAAGCTTGATGTTTTGGATCTCCTATAGCACAGCAAATATGCTCATCATGAATATTTTCTTCACTTATATTAATATATTCATTCATTTTTTAATTTTCCTTTAACGAATTACTTTTTATATTTTGTTATTAATGATGTTATCCCTATTAATAGTGCTGTTATTAGAATAAATACAAATATCATCCTATATAAAACTAATTTTGTTGGAAAAGTAGAAAAACTATACCAACTCATTGTATAAAATAGTACAAACGTAATTAATAACGATACTATTATAATGTCAAAGCCAATTAATGTTTTTTTCAACATATTACTCCTTCTAACAAATTGCTATTTGTCTATCAATTTAATTATATTACAATTTTTTCTTATAGATTATTATATAATTTAAAGTTTTATTATTCTGATAATTGGTACAATATGTAACTTATTTTCTAATAGAATTCATTTTAGTTCTAGTTCCTGTTGGAGGAAACAAATCATTAAGCATTTCTTGGTAAGTTTTGTTATCCTTTTTTATTTTTGTAACCATTTCACTATCTATTTCATTATATGTTCTATTTTTAACAAAATATAGCGCTGTTCCATTAAGTTGTTTTGCTACAATTGAATCCTTGTTAAATACAAGTATATTAACAATTTTATTATTATTGAATTCAAAAACAAAATACTTATTTATTCTAGTTTTAAGTGGTCTTGAGTAATACGAAACTTCAATTAAAATATCACTTTGATTATCTTTATTTATATATCCACAATAATAAGCACCATTTGAATATGGGTTATTAAAATTTAAATATCCAGTTATGGAATTTATGTGCTTTTTAATTTCTTTTTTATTCATTAGTTTTTTATTCTCATAGGTATAAGTGCAATTATCATCTAACATTTTATAAAAATTCTTTTTATTCTTTTGTTCAACATAAAGAACAATTTGTTCTAATGAATTAATTTTTTCTTCAATTATAGTATTAGTATAATTTAATATTGGCGGATAATCCAAATATTTTTCCGATGTTTTTCCTACATACTCATTATTTTCTATCAAATTATCAAGATTTTCCTTTGTTATTTTATCTAATTTAAAAGCTGGTATTGTAATCCGATTTCCAGTAATAGTAATTATTTCATAATAATTAGAGTACATTTCACATTTTTCGTTCATCAATTCTAATGCATCAAAATCAATTTTATCCATCATTTTTAATATATTATCCTTGTTATTTATAATATAATATATAGGATCTGAAAAGACATGACTATGAGAAGTGCTTTCAACATAAATGCCTTTGTAAATTACTATTTTTCTAATAATATTATTTAATGAGACTAGTGATCCAACGATACCACCATCTTGTTCCAATCTTTCATCGTGTATTATTGTTAATATTTCTTTTTTTTTCATATTTTTTCCTCTAAAATTACTATTTATCTATTAATCTAATTATAACACACAAAATAAAAACTTGCACATAAGTACAAGTAATTAACTAATGGTGCCATAGTATGTCCTTATTTGAACTGCTCCCCATTGGCAAAAACATCATATCACAACTCTTTTTGAAAGTCTATTCCTGATTTTTTCCCGATTATTTCCTGATTTATTCCTGATTTATTCCTGATTATTTCCTGATTTATTCCTGATTTATTCCTGATTATTTCCTGAAGATTTCCTGATTAAAAAAAGATTTTTTTAGTCACTTTTCTAGGCTTTATAAGGGTTTACAGAGTTTTGAATATTTTTGATTTTTTTGTTTTTTCAATTCCTAATTATTTCCTAGTTTATTTTTGATGCTCATTCCTGATTTTTTCCTAGTCGATTTTCTGGTTTATTTTTGGCGCTCATTCCTGGTCAATTTCCTGACAAAAAAATGAACGTTTATAAACTGTCCACTTTTACTTGACTACTCTATTATTGCTAATTTATATATTTGTTTAATTATTAAATAAAACTTCTTTATTTAGTTATTGCTTTCCTTTCTTACAAAGTGGTTCGCAAATATCATTATATTGATCAAAATGATATTTTTTATAATAATCATCATATGAATCATCAGTCATTGAATTCATTTTATCTTCAAATTCTATTACTGCATCTTTAATTCGTTGATTAGAGCAATTAATTTTAAAGAATGGCATTTTGTCTTCCTTTTCATATGGCATATCTACATTAACCATATTTCCATTTACATCAAATAACGTTTTTCCAAGAACTCGAAATTCTTGATGACTTTCTTGAATTAAATGTAAAATATCAAATGTATTTGGACTACCCAAGAAATTAAACTTGTAATAAGTAGTATATTTCCATTCATTTATCATTTTTAATAATTCGGGAGTCAAATTTTTAGCTCTGCCAATTTTTCTAATTCCTTCTACATCTATTGAAAAAGATGCATCATCATTAGTATATCCAAGTTTTTCAAAAGTCTGCATATTAGCTTCAAATTTTTTGTTAGTCCTTTTCTTTCTTTTTCAATTTCATGAAATTTATCAAAAGAAAATCTAATATTTAATGTTGATATTTTTTCCATTTCATTGATTAAATCAATTTGTTGCTGCGATAAAACAGTTCCATTAGTTGTTATTTCAAAATTATGTACTTTAATATTTTTGCTTTTTATTTTTAGCAAAATATATTTTATCACATTAGGAGCTAAAAATGGCTCCCTCCTGTCAAAAATAACGTACCAATTTCAGTTATTCCTTCAAAAATGTTATCTAAAATTTTTCCTGAAATATTTTTATTTTCTTTGTTGCCTCTCAAACAATGTGCACATTCTAAATTACAATTTCTTGTGACCTCAATTCCCAAATAATCAATTTTAAGTTTCTCTGTATTTTCCATTATTCTTATTTACTCCTTTTATATTTTGATTACCGCTATTTTTCTTTTTCTAACACAAATATTATATCACACAAATAAATAACTTGCACAATAGTACAAGTAATTTTCTAACGATTCCGAAAGACAGAATTGAACTGTTCTCTGATGCTTACAATACACTCGTTTTACCACTAAACTATATTAGTTTGGTGCAATAAGTGAGTTATCTACAATGCATACGCATCAATTTATAATTTAATATTACATAAGAAATCAAAATTTTAAATTTTTTTTGGTTTTATTTCCAATTTGTTTTTTTCTTTTTCTAACTCTTTTAAACTTTTGCTAGGAGTTGGTAAATCCTCAGGCATAGTACCACCGTTATCTTTTATAAATTTTCTCACGTTTTTACCAATTGTATTATGCGCCTTGTTTGAATTAGATTCACCTTTTATTTTTTCATTTTCAATTTTTTGTCTTGTTTGAGAAATTCTAAAAGAATTAGCA
>CAZYOS010000005.1:9064-29591 GCA_964649245.1 uncultured Clostridium sp. | reverse complement strand
TGGCAAAAGAAGCTGAAGAAGAGGGATTTACTGCTTTAGCAAAGAAATTTAAAATGGTAGGAGAAATCGAAAAAAGCCATGAAGAAAGATATAGAAAACTACTTAAAAATATAGATGATGCTGTTGTATTTTCTAAAGATGGTGAACAAGTATGGATTTGCCGTAATTGTGGCCATATAGTAGTAGGAAAGAATGCACCAGAAGTATGTCCTGTATGTAATCATCCAAAGAGTTATTTTGAAGTTAGGGCAACTAACTATTAATAAATTATGAAAAAATACATTTGTTCATTATGTGGATACATATATGATGACTCTAAAGAAAAAATTAAATTTGTAGATTTACCAGATGATTGGGCATGTCCTTTATGTGGAGCTACTAAGAATTTATTTAAAGAAGTAAACTAATTACTTCTTTTTTAATTTTAAAAATAAAACACTTTTATTTCACAATGATATCACACTTAATTTATAAACTAATATTGAAAGAGGAAATATGGATGAAACAATATTTAAAAGAGTTGAAAGTAAATATGTATTAGATAAAGAAGATTATAATAATATAATTAATACTATTAAAAAGAATATGTTAAAAGATGTTTATTTTGAATCTAGTATATATAATATTTATTTTGATAATGATAACGATGACATAATTATTAAATCTTTAAATAAACCAATATTTAAATATAAGGTTAGATCAAGAAGTTATAATATTAATAATAATAAAATATTCTTTGAAATAAAAACTAAATATAAAGGTGTTGTTTATAAAAGGAGAACTGTACTAACAAAAGATGAATATAATGATTATATTAATAATAATTCTTATAATCATAGAAATCAAATAATGAAAGAAATTGATTATTATATTAAATATAATAATTTATCACCTAAAATATTCATAGCGTATGATAGGTATTCTTATAAATCAAAAAATACTGATTTAAGAATAACATTTGATTATAATTTAAGAAGTAGAAAAGAAAACTTAGATGTTAAAAATGATTCAAATAATATATTTTATTTTAAAGATGATAAATATATTATGGAAATTAAAACTTCTTATAATTATCCATTATGGTTAGCAGAATTATTAAATAAATATAAAATATATCCAAGTTCTTTTTCAAAATATGGAAAAATATATGAAAAGTTATTAAATGAGGAGATGATAAAATGATAAATAGTATTATTCCAACAACAGGTATTACATTAAGTAGCTTATTATTGTGTTCACTTGTATCTATAGTATTAGGTTTAATTATTGGTTACACATATATGAAAACATCTAAGTACAGTAAAAACTTTATTACAACTTTATGTCTATTACCTATATTAGTACAAATTGTTATGATGATGGTTAATGGAGATTTAGGAACAAGTGTCGCTATAGTAGGAGCATTTAGTTTAATAAGATTTAGAAGTATGCCTGGCACATCAAAAGAAATAGTAAGTGTATTCTTTGCTATGGCTATAGGATTAGCAACGGGAACTGGTTACTTAATATTTGCAATAATAGTAACAATAATAATAGAAATTCTAATAATACTTTTAAATAAATATGGATTTAAAAATATTAGTAAAACAAAAATATTAAAAATAGTAGTACCTGAAGATTTAAATTATACTAATATATTTGATGATGTATTTGAAAAGTATAATGTAGAAGCTATATTACAAAAAACTAAAACTACAAATTTAGGTAGTTTATTTGAATTAACATATGATATAAAGTATAATAATGATATAAATGAAAAAGAATTCTTAGACTTGATTAGAATCAAAAATGGAAATTTAAACATATCATTAATGGATAATGATTTAGAAAGTGAAATGTTATAATGAAAAATAAAAATAAAATAGTTATTTTATCTATAATAGTAATATTAATTATTTTGTCTGTTATTATATATATTTATTCTAGTAAGAATAAAGAAGATAATTCTATAATTGATTCTAATGTTGATTTGGATAATGGTGAAGAAAAAGTTGACTGGAGTGTATATAATAATGAAACCATTACATTAACAAATGAAACAATAACAATTACATCAGGTGGTGTATACACTCTTACTGGAACCATTAGTAATGGATATATTGGTATTGATACGAAAGATGATATTAAATTAATATTAAATAATGTAAATATTACTAATAGTGATGGACCAGCAATCAATATAATTAATAGTAATAATACTGTTATTGAATTATCAGAAGGAAGTATTAATACTTTAACTGATAGTTCAACAAGAAGTGATACAAATCTTAACGGATGTTTATATTCTAGTGATGACTTAATAATAGATGGAAGTGGAACACTTAATATAAATGCAAACTATGAAGATGGAATTGTATCAAAAGATGATTTAAAAATTAAAAATGGAATTATAAATATTAATAGTGAAGATGATGGAATAAGAGGAAAAGATTCAGTATATATTGTTGATGGTACAATTAACATTACATCAAAGGGTGATGGAATAACTTCAACTAATGATACTGATACATCAAAAGGATATGTTTATATTGATAATGGAACCGTTACAATAAATACAGATAATGATGGAATTGTATCAGTTACTAAAACTATTATCAATGATGGAACAATTATAATTAAAACAAGTGATGGAAGCTCTTCATCTAATTCTGCTATAAAGTATGGATACTATAATGCTACATCTTATGATGATACAAGTACTAAAGGAATTAAGACAACTGATAACTTAATAATAAATGGTGGAACAATAGAAATAGATTCAAAAGATGATTCTCTTCATTCAAATAATAGTATAAGCATAAATGGAGGAACTATTAACTTGAGTTCTGGAGATGATGGAATTCATGCTGATAATACAATAATCATAGATTCTGGAACAATAATTATAAATAATAGTTATGAGGGAATTGAAGCCAGTAATATAACTGTTAATAATGGAACAATAGACTTAATATCAAATGATGATGGATTCAATATTAGTGGTGGAAATGATTCATCTAGTCAAGGAAGACCCGGACAAAATGAAATGGCCGCTACTGATGGAGTATTAACAATTAATGGAGGAACAATAAGTGTAAATGCAGCAGGTGATGGACTTGATTCAAATGGAAATATTGTTATTACTGGTGGAAATATCATAGTCGATGGACCTACTAATAGTGGTAATGGACCTTTAGATTATAATGGAACATTTACTATTTCAGGAGGAACAATAATAGCGATAGGTGCTTCAGGAATGGCACAAGGTGCTTCATCATCAAGCACACAATATTCATTCTTATATAATAGTACAAGTAGTTATAATGCTTCTACTAGTATTGAAATATTAGATAGTAATAATAATACAATTTACACGTACACATCAAAGAAATCATTTAATTCTGTATTCTTTTCATCGGATAAATTATCAAAAAGTACATATAATATAAAATTAAATAATTCAGATAATAGTATTACATTATCTAGTATATCTACAATAATAGGTAGTGGAGGAATGAATAATCCTGGAAGAAGACAATAGAGAAATATTAATTTATTTCTTTTTTGCATTAAAAAGTATATAAACAATATACTAATAATATGTGAAAATTTATTAAAAGCTAAAAAAGGATTGAAATAAAAGTTAAAATATATTATAATATGATTTAAATAAGAGGGGAAATTATGCTTGAAATTAAAAAAATAAAAAAAGTTTATGTAACTGAAGATTTAAAACAAACAGCATTGAATGAAGTTTCTATTAATTTTAGGAAATGTGAATTTGCATGCATATTAGGTCCTTCTGGTTCAGGAAAAACTACTCTTTTAAATATAATAGGTGGACTTGATAAATATGATTCAGGAGATCTTATTATAAATGAAGTTAGTACAAAGAAATATAATGATAGAGACTGGGATAGTTATCGTAATCATCGTATTGGTTTTGTCTTTCAAAACTATAATCTTATTTCTCATCAAACTATATTAAATAATGTAGAACTTGCATTAACATTATCAGGTGTTTCACCTTCTGAAAGAAAAAGAAGAGCAAAAAAAGCATTAGAAGATGTAGGGTTAAAAGAACATATAAATAAAAAGCCTAATCAATTATCAGGTGGACAGATGCAAAGAGTAGCTATAGCAAGAGCTTTAGTTAACAATCCAGATATTCTTTTAGCAGATGAACCAACTGGAGCATTAGATTCTGAAACTAGTGTTCAAATAATGAAATTATTAAAAAATGTTTCTAAAGATAAATTAGTTATAATGGTAACACATAATCCAGATTTAGCAAATGAATATTCTACAAGAATAGTTAATTTAAAAGATGGAAAAATAGTAAATGATACTAATCCATATGATGGAAAAGTAAATACTAAAGAAACTGAAGAAAAAAGTATTAATAAGTCTTCAAAAACAAGAATGTCATTTAAAACAGCATTAGGTTTATCATTTAATAATTTAATGGTTAAAAAGAAGAGAACATTGTTAATATCTTTTGCTAGTTCAATAGGTATAATAGGTATAGCCCTTATTCTTTCAGTAGCTACTGGTTTTCAAAAGTATATTGATAATATTCAAGAAGAAACATTATCATCATATCCTCTTATGATTACTAAAGAGTCAGCTGATATGACATCATTATTATTATCAATGGTAAGTAATGATTCATCATCAAATAATGACAGTGGAAAAGTTACTGAAAAACAATATATTTCATCAGTATTTTCAAATATAACAAGTAATGATTTAAAAAGTTTTAATAATTATATTAAAACTAATCATAATGAAATAAAATCTGATATTTCTTCAATAAAATATTCATATAATATTACTCCAAATATATATACCATAGATGCTACTGACACATTAGCTAAATTAAATCCTAGTTCGTTATCATCAACTTTTTATAGTAGTAGTGTAAGTAGTTTAACATCATCATTTTCAAGTATATTTTCACAAATGTTAGATGATAGTACTATGTTAAATGAAAAATATGATGTTTTAGCAGGTTCTTGGCCAACAGAATATGATGAAATGATAATAGTTTTATCAGAACCAAATACAATTTCTGATCTATTAGTTTATTCTTTAGGATTAAGAGATACAAAAGAATTAAATAAAATAATTACTAAAGTTATGGCAGGAGAAGAAAGTAATATAACAAATGAACCAATGACATTTACATATGATGATTTATTAAATATTAAATTAAAATTAATTAAACAAACAGATATTTATAAATATAATGAAAATTATAATATTTATGAAGATATGAGTGAAAATGATGAATATATGAAAAAATTATATGATTCAGCCACTCCATTAAAAATAGTAGGAATTGTTGCTCCTAAAAGTGGAAGCTCATCATTAGCTTTAACACCTGGTGTAAACTATACAAGTAAACTAATTGACTACATTACTTCTGAAGCAAGTGAAACAGACATAGTGAAAAAACAATTAAATAATAAAGATATTGATGTCATATCAAATAAAAGATTTGATGATGAAACAAGTGAAAACAGTTTAAACTTTGAAGATTTAATATCAATAGACACTGATAAAATTAAAGAAGCATTTAATGTTGATATAAGTGAAGATGATATTAAGAATATGACTACAGGATATATGAATAAAATATCAAATTCTATTACAACTGATACAACATCAGCAAAAAATAGTTTTAATAATGCTCTAGAAACATTATTAAAAGGTGTTATTAATGATTATATAGATAATCCAAAAGAAACTATACCAAGTCCAATGGATATAAATGTAACTATACCAATAATGCATTTAAACAACGTAGATGAAATAGTAAATAACTATATAGGAAAGAATAGTGAGCTTTTAAGTACTTTAGAGTCATCTTTTGTAGTACCTTCAAGTGTATTTGAAACTACGTATAAATCATTAATAAAAGGCATGTTAGAAATGTATATAAAAACATATTATGCATCTGATACTTCATTAACAGAAGACTCTGATAATCCAGCAGCAATAATCAATAATGCAGGAATTGATACTTTAGTAAGCAATTTTATGAATAGTGCTCCTGTTATATTAACAAGTGAAAAGATGTCTTCAGCAATGACTGAGGCTGTAATGAAAAAGACAATACTAACAGATGTTGGTAATTTAACAAGCAATTTAATAACAAGCTTTTCATCTGCATTTAATGTAGACACTAGTACTTTAGCATCCACATTTAAATTTGAATTAAATGATGAAGAATTACAAAGAATAATGACTGCTATGATGTCATCAGGAACATCGAAAAATTCATCTACAGTATTATCTAGTCTGGGATATCAAGATAAAGAAGATCCTTTTGCTATATCATTTTATTTTAAAAGTTTTGATTCAAAAACAAATTTCTTAAATTTTATTAAAGAATATAATGATATGGTAGATGACGATGCTAAAAAAATAAACTATACAGATACTACTGGAATATTAATGTCTTCTGTTAAAACAGTAGTTGATAGTATTAGTTATGTTTTAATTGCATTTGTTTCAATTTCATTAATAGTTTCATCAATAATGATTGGTGTAATAACATATATATCTGTACTTGAAAGAACAAAAGAAATAGGTATTTTAAGAGCAATCGGAGCATCTAAAAGTAATATATCATCTATATTTAATGCAGAAACATTTATTATAGGATTAATATCAGGAATCATGGGAATAGTATCTTCTTTAATATTAATAATTCCAATAAATATAATAATTCACTCATTAACTAAAACAAATAACATAAGTGCTATACTTCCATTTAATGCAGCTATTATTCTTATAATATTAAGTGTTATTTTAACATTAATAGGTGGATTAATTCCATCAAATATGGCTAGTAAAAAAGATCCTGTGGAATCTTTAAGAACTGAATAGTTAATGTAAACCATTAATAATATTTAAATAATTTAAGTAATATGAGATATAATAATATAGAGGTGGAATATGAAGAAAATATATAATATATTAGCGATATTTTTAGTTGTATTATTATTAACTGGTTGTACTAAAAAAAATGAAGAGATTATCGATGCTCCAAAAGATGATAATACAAATGTTATTACTATGTTAAATGATGTTTTAAATAATAGAAAAACATTCGTAACAAATACTCAACAAAATGTTACAATTAATGAATACAAAATTAATGAAACAGAAAGAACAATTGTTGATAAATATGCATATACAGATTTAAATGGCGATTCTATATACGAACTAGTTGTTTTAACATTATCAGATTATGGTGCTTATTTAATATTTTATTATGATAAAGAAGATGATAATGTTTACGGGTATGAAATAGGAATTAGATCATTTGAAGAATTAAAAACAGATGGAACTTTTAAAGGGGCTTCTGGAGCTGGGCTATTAGAATACTCTTCGATATCATTTTCTAAAGAAAACTATATAATTACAGCATTAGCTAGTGAAGATGATATTAATGGAACTTATACAATTGACAATAAAACTGCTACTGAAAGTGAAATGCTTGATTATATTAATACATTTGATAATAAAACATCAGTAGAATTTAAATCTTTAATAGCTGAATAAAGCTAAAAAGAAATTATTTTATTAAAGATAGTTTCTTTTTTATTTTAACTTGAATAAAATAACTGTAAATGATATTATTAAATAGGTTTAAAGTATATAAATTATACTAAATATAGAAAGGATAATATGGAATACGACTTAAATAGGTTTATCAAAGCACAAAATGAATATTATGATATTGCATTAACTGAAATAAAAAATGGTAAAAAAGAATCTCACTGGATATGGTATGTATTTCCACAAATAGAAGGCCTAGGAGAAAGCTTTAAATCAAAATACTATGGTATTAAAGGAATAGAAGAAGCAAAAGAGTATTATAAAAATGAAGAATTAAAATATCACCTGCTAGAAATATCTAATGCATTATTAAAAATAAATGATGATATTGTTAATATAGTAGGACATATAGATGCATTAAAAATATGTTCTTGTATGACATTATTTAATAATGTTGATCCAAATAACAAGGTATTTAAAAATGTAATTGATAAATTTTATAATGGAAATTTTGATATTCAAACATTAAAAATAATAAAATGCAAATAAAGGAGAAAAAACGGAAAAATCAAAGGTATATTTTACAAAAGAGATAACAAGGGAAAGCTTAATAAGAATATATGAAGCGTTAGGCATAAATTTAAAGAATAAAGTAGCTGTTAAGATATCTACTGGAGAACCTGGCGGACATAATTTCTTAGATCCAAAATTAATAGGAGACTTAGTTAATAAACTAAATGGAACTATAGTTGAGTGCTGTACAGCATATGATGGAAGAAGAAATACATTAGAAGATCATACAAAAGTATTAGAAGAACATGGATTTAGTCAAATAGCACCATGTGATATTATGGATGGTGAAGGAGAAATAGAAATACCCGTAGAAAAAGGAAAACACTTAAAAGGGTTTAATACAGTAGGTAGTCATATTAATAATTATGGTTCAATGTTAATGCTTTCACATTTTAAAGGACATCTCATGGGTGGATTTGGTGGAGCACTAAAAAATATGTCAATAGGAGTAGCATCTCGTAATGGTAAATGTTGGATTCATTCAGCAGGTGTAACAAAAGATCCTAATGAATTATGGACAAATATCGCACCACAAGATGATTTCTTAGAAAGTATGGCAGAAGCTGATGAATCAGTTATAAATCATTTTGGAAAAGAAAATATGGCATACATAAATGTTGCTAATAAAATATCAATAGATTGTGATTGTGATTCAAATCCTCATGAACCAGAAATGGCTGATATAGGAATTTATGCATCATTAGATCCAGTTGCATTAGATCAATGTTGTTATGATGCAATTATTAATTCTACTGATACTGGAAAGAAATCATTAGTTGATAGAATGACAGAAAAGCATGCAATACATACTGTAGAAGAAGCTTATAATTTAGGATTAGGTTCAAGAGAATATGAGATTATATCAATAGATTAATCTCTTTTTATTTTATATAAATAATGATACAATTTAATCATGACAAAAGAAGAAATAAAAAAGTATAATAATATTATTTTAAATAGATTAAGTATATATCTTAATAATAATAGTAAAATTATTAACAAAGAAATGGTAGAAAATCTTACAAAAGAATTGAATATAAGTAAAGAAGAAGCTTTTAAATTCTTATTAGCAGAAATATTAGGATTAAATGCAACTGAATATAAAGAAGTATTTAATATATATTTTAAAAATATGATAAAGATGCTTAATAAATCAAAATATGAAAATAATGATTATTACAAAAATATTAAAATAGATAATATAAATTATAAAAAGTACTCATTTAAAAATAATTATTATGAACCATATGAAGCATTTGTTTATAATGATTTAATAGAACTAGATAATGGTGTCCTTTTACCATCAATTGGATTCTTTGATGAAAAATACAATTATCCATCAATATTAGAAAACGGTAGAGAATGGATGCTTATAACACCTAATGAAATAGAAACAATGGATAAAGTAATAAATGAATCCGAAGGGCATGTATTAACATATGGTTTAGGACTAGGATATTTTGCATATATGTCATCATTAAAAGAAGAAGTTATAGATGTGACAATAATTGAAAAAGATAACAATATTATAGAATTATTTAATAAATATATATTACCTCAATTTAAATATAAAAATAAAATTAAAATTATTAAGGAAGATGCATTTACATTTGCTAAAGAATATCCGTTTAACTATGATTTTGTATTTGCTGATATTTGGCATGACCCATCTGATGGAATAGAATTATATTTAAAATTTAAAAAGTTAGAAAAAGAAAACATTATATATAGATACTGGATAGAAGACACAATTAAATGTTATTTATAGTTTACACATGTAATTAAATAATATGTGTGTTTTTATTTATATATGGTATAATAATAATGAAAATAAAGGAGAATATATGAAGAGTGTAGCTATTAAAAAAGAAAAACTATTTGAGATCAAAGAAATAGAAGAACCAGTTAAAAATGGAGTAGATGTTTTAATTGATGTTAAAAAAGCTGGAATATGCGGATCTGATATTCATTATTGGGTTTCAGGACAACCTAAAGGATTAGTCATGGGACATGAATATTGTGGTATAGTAACAGATCCGGGATCAAGAAAAGATCTAAAAAAAGGTGATAGAGTAACATCATTACCAATATCTCCATGTGGAAAATGTGAAGCTTGTGTTACAGGAAATCCTCAATATTGTCCTGATACATGGACAAATGCAGTTGGACTTTCATTGACTAATCCAGGAGCTTATACTTCAAAAACTAAATTAAGACCAGACTTAGTAATTAAAGTACCTGATAATATAACTGATGATGAAGTAGCTATGGTTGAACCAACAGCAGTTGGACTTCATGCAGTACATTTAGCAAACGTAAAAACAGGTGATAAAGTACTTGTTATTGGTGGAGGAATTATAGGACTAGTATCCGCTATGTTCGCAAAGAAACAAGGTGCTAGCTATGTTATGGTTTCAGAAACAAATAAATTAAGAGGAGAAAAAGCAGTTAAATTAAAATGTGCTAATGAATGGATAAATGCTTTGGATCCAGATTTTATGAAGATAGTAGCAAGTCATAACTTTGATATAGTAATAGATTGTTGTGGAAATACCCCTGCTGTTAGTAGTGCTTTAATGTCAGTAAAAAATGGAGGAACAGTAGTACTTGTTGGAGTATCTTTAAATCCTATAACAATACCATCAGTAGTAGCAGTTTTACATGAATTAAAGATTCTTGGAGCAATTGCTTATACAAAAGAAGAATTTGAGACATGTATAGACTTAATGAGTAATAAATTAATAAATGTAGGAAAGTTCGTAGATGATATAGTTTCATTAGATGAAGTGCAAAAATCATTTGAAAGATTAACAAGTGGTACAGATGATGCTATTAAAATACTAATTGATCCAAATAAAAAGATGAAGTCAGTTGATTAATTCAATGACTTCTTTTTTTAATTATAAAAATATGATAAAATGATTATGAAAGTAGAGGTAAAAATGATATATTCAAAAGAAGTAGAAAATATGTGTAAAGTAACTAAAGGTGCTGATCATGGTTGCGCTCCAATACCTGAAGAAGGGGCTTGGATACAAGCAAAAGAAATAAAAGATATTAGTGGACTTACTCATGGCATAGGTTGGTGTGCTCCACAACAAGGTGCATGTAAATTAACACTTAATATTAAAAAAGGAATTATTGAAGAAGCGTTAGTTGAAACATTAGGTTGTTCTGGAATGACACATTCAGCAGCAATGGCAAGTGAAATACTAACTGGTAAAACTATATTAGAAGCATTAAATACTGATTTAGTATGTGATGCAATAAACACTGCAATGAGAGAATTATTTTTACAAATAGTATATGGTAGAAGTCAATCTGCATTTAGTGAGAATGGCTTAGTAATAGGAGCTGGATTAGAAGATTTAGGAAAAGGGCACAGAAGCCAAGTTGGAACATGTTATAGTACAGTTTCAAAAGGCCCAAGATATTTAGAATTATCTGAAGGATATATAACTAATATAGCATTAGATGATAATAATGAAATAATTGGATATAAATATATTAATTTTGGTAAAATGATGGAAAATATTAAGAATGGTATAGAACCATTAGACGCAATAGAAAAAGCAAGTGGAAAATATGGAAGATTCGATGAAGCAATAAAGGTAATCGATCCAAGAAAGGAGTAAAACATGGCATTATTTGAAGGATATGAAAGAAGAATAGATAAAATAAATAAAACACTAAAAGAATATGGTATAAAAGATATTGAAGAAGCAAAAAAAGTATGTGAAGAACATAATATAGATGTTTTTAATATAGTAAGAGGTATTCAACCAATATGTTTTGATAATGCATGTTGGGCATATACAGTAGGTGCTGCTATAGCATTTAAATCAAATGTAAAGACAGCAGCAGAAGCAGCTACTAAAATAGGAATAGGACTTCAATCATTTTGTATAGAAGGAAGTGTAGCAGAAGAAAGAAAAGTTGGACTAGGCCATGGAAACTTAGCAAATATGCTTTTATCTGAAGATACTGATTGTTTTGCTTTTTTAGCAGGACACGAATCTTTTGCAGCAGCAGAAGGAGCAATAGGCATAGCTGCTTCAGCAAATAAAGTAAGAAAGAAACCATTAAGAGTAATACTAAATGGTTTAGGAAAAGATGCAGCACAAATAATATCAAGAATTAATGGATTTACTTATGTGCAAACTGATTTTGATTATTTTACAAGTGAATTAAAAATAGTAAAAGAAATAGCTTACTCAAAAGGAGAAAGAAGTAAAGTTAGATGTTATGGATGTAATGATGTACGTGAAGGAGTAGCTATTATGCATTTTGAAAAAGTAGATGTATCAATAACAGGAAATTCTACAAACCCTACCAGATTCCAACATCCAGTAGCCGGAACATATAAAAAAGAATGTACTCAACAAGGAAAAAAATATTTTTCAGTAGCTTCAGGTGGTGGAACTGGAAGAACACTTCATCCAGACAATATGGCAGCAGGACCTGCTTCATATGGAATGACAGATACCATGGGAAGAATGCATAGTGATGCACAATTTGCAGGATCTTCTTCAGTACCAGCTCATGTAGAAATGATGGGATTAATAGGCATGGGAAATAATCCAATGGTTGGTGCTACAGTATCAGTATCAGTAGCTGTTGCTGAGAATTTGTAGTAATTTAAGACTATATTTTTGTGCTTAAACATTATAATAAATAATAAAACAGGCTATTCTGTTTTTTATTTCACATGTTTTTCATTGACATATAATAGAATAGTGATAAAATAATTGTTAGTGAACTAACAAAAGAGGATAAATATGAAAGAAGAAATAGGATTTCAAATAAAGGAAATACATAATTTAATATCAAGAAAAGCATTTAGAGAATCAAGAAAATATACTAATAAAGGAGTCTCTCCGATTCAAGGAATGATAGTGAAATATATAATTGATAAAACTAATAATCATGAAGAAGTATTTCAAAAAGATATTCAATCAACTTTTAGATTAAGACGCTCAACTTTATCAGGAATATTACAAACGATGGAAAATAATGGCCTAATAAAAAAAGAATCATCTAAATCAGATTTAAGAAGTAAAAAAATAATAATTACTAATGATTCAAATGACTTATATGATGATATAATAGAAAAGCTAAATAATTCAGAAAGTGTTATGAAAAATGGAATTAGTAAAAATGAACTAGACATATTTTATAAAGTATCAAATAAAATAATAGAAAACTTAAAGGAGAATGAACAATGTTAAAATTATTTAAAAATTTCAGTAAAAGAGAATATTTATTATTATTTGTTTCACTAATTTTAATAGTTGGACAAGTATGGTTAGAATTAAAAATGCCAGATTATATGTCAGCTATTACAAAATTAGTTCAAACTGATGGTAGTAGCATGAGTGATATTCTATATAATGGTGGATTAATGGTTGCTTGTGCATTTGGAAGTTTAATTTCTGCAGTAGCAGTTGGTTATTTATTAGCTAATGTTTCTAGCACATACTCTAAATCATTAAGAAAAAAAATATTTGATAAAGTTGAGAGACTATCAATGAATGAAGTTAAAAAGTATTCATCAGGTAGTTTAATAACAAGAACAACTAATGATATTACACAAATTGAAATGGTAATTGCGATGGGATTTCAAATGCTAATTAAATCTCCAATTACATCAATCTGGGCAATAACAAAAATATTAAATAAAAGTTGGGAATGGAGTGCAGTAACAGGAGTAGGAGTAATAATATTATTATCTGTTATGCTTATGATTGTTAAATTAGTATTACCTAAATTTAAAATAGTACAAAAATTAACAGATAAACTAAATAATGTGACTAGAGAAAATTTAACTGGCATAAGAGTTGTAAGAGCATTTAATGCTGAAAAATATCAAGAAAATAAATTTTCTAATACTAATGACGAACTAACAAATACACAATTATTTAATCAAAAAACATTAGCTGTAACTTCTCCAATGATGTACTTAATAATGTATTTTTTAACATTATCAATTTATTATATTGGAGCTGGTCTTATAGATTCAGCATTAATGGCTGATAAAATTTCATTATTTGGAGATATGATAGTATTTTCAAGTTATGCTATGCAAATAATAGCTTCTTTCTTAATGCTAGCAATGATATTTATGATTCTTCCAAGAGCACAAGTATCAGCAGATAGAATTAATGAAGTTCTTGATGAAGATATTACAATAAAAGATGGAAATAAGAAAAATAAAAATAATGAAAAAGGAACTGTAGAATTTAAAAATGTATCATTTAAATATCCAGATGCGGAAGAATACCTTTTAAAGGATATTTCATTTAAAGCAAATAAAGGGGACACTGTAGCTTTTATAGGTTCAACAGGTTCAGGAAAATCTACATTGATAAATTTAGTACTAAGATTTTACGATGTTACTGATGGTGAAGTGTTAATAGATGGAATGAATATTAAAGACTATTGCTTAGAAGATTTATATGACAAAATTGGTTATGTTCCTCAAAAAGCAGTTATGTTTAATGGAACAGTAAAATTTAATATATCATATGGAAATAAAAAAATAGAAAGTCAAAAAATATTAGATGCTGCATCAGTATCACAATCAAAAGAATTTGTAGAAAGCATGGATGATAAATATGATACTCATATTGCTTCAGGTGGAACAAATATATCAGGTGGACAAAAACAAAGACTAAGTATAGCAAGAGCTATAGCAAGAGATCCAGAAATATATATATTTGATGATGCTTTTTCTGCATTAGATTACAAGACTGATACAGTTTTAAGACATGAATTAAAAAAATATACAAAAGATGCTACTTCTTTAATAGTTGCACAAAGAATTGGAACTATAATGAATGCTGATAAAATAATAGTGTTAGAAAAAGGAGAATGTGTAGGAATAGGAAAACACAAAGAACTTTTAAAAACATGTAAAGAATATAAGCAAATAGCATTATCACAATTGTCAAAGGAGGAACTTGAAAATGAATAACGATGATAAAGAAACTCCAAGAATTGAGAAAAGAAATGGACCAAAAAGCCCTGGAATACAAGGATATGAAAAAGCAAAAGATTTTAAGTCTGCTTTAAAAAGAATACTAAAAGAATTAAAAGATTTTAAAATCTTGATAATAGTAGCATTAATTCTTGCTGTATTAAGTTCGGCTTTATCTATTTTTACACCAAATATTTTATCAGATTTAACAGATGAAATATCATCTGGATTAGTAATGAATGTAGATAATTTCAAAAAAATATCAAAGGAAGTCACCACTTCATTAAATGAAAATATTTCAAATAATAAGATAACTGATATTTTAGAATTAAATATATCAAATGATAATATAATGGAAATATTAAATAATGATAAAATATCTAATGAAGATAAAAATAGTTTTCAACAGATATTAACAAGCATAAATGGAGAAACTGATAAAACAAAAATATTATCATATATTTCCTCATTACCAGATTCAATACTAAATATTATTATTACTGATTCTGTTTATGATGGAGTAAATATTACTTTTAATGATAAAGTAGAATTTATTAAATTAATGTCTGGAGAAAAAAATAATGATTTTCCAGAATCAATAGCTAACATTCTATTTAAAGATATAACTATCGATGGAGTAACAATTAATTCAATAGATCAATCTGTATTTTTAATTGCTTTAAATGGAATGGATGAGAATGTTGACACAAAAATACTTTATTCATTAGTTGATACAATGCCTTCTAGCATTAAGAAATTAATAGAACCAAAAATTGATCTTAAAGCAGTTAAAACTATAGCATTAACTCTTACAATATTATATTTGTTAAGTGCATTATTTAATTATATAGAAGCAATATCCATGACAAACGTTGCTAATAATTTTGCAAGAAGTTTAAGAAATAGAATATCAACAAAAATTAACAAACTACCACTAAAATATTTTGATTCACATACTAATGGTGATATTCTTTCAAGAGTAACAAATGATGTAGATACAGTTGCTCAAACATTAAATCAATCACTAGCAACTCTTGTAAGCTCATTAGTACTATTTATAGGAACAATTATTATGATGTTTATAACGAATTGGATATTAGCATTAACAGCTATAGGGGCCAGTCTATTTGGATTTATATTTATGTTTATAGTATTAAGTAAGTCACAAAAATATTTTGTTTCGAAGCAAAAAGAATTAGGAAATTTAAATGGACATATAGAAGAAATATACTCAAGCCTTAATGTTGTAAAAGCATACAATGGAAAATATGAATCAGATACTAAATTTGATAAATTCAACAATAAGGTAGCTACAGCTAATCTGAAAAGTCAATTTCTTTCAGGACTTATGATGCCGTTAATGAACTTTATAGGAAACTTTGGGTATGTTGCTGTATGTGTTGTTGGTGCTTTACTTGCAATGAATGGAAAAATAACATTTGGAGTTATAGTGGCATTTATTACTTATGTTAGACTATTTACTTCACCATTATCTCAAATTGCTCAAGCAATGACTTCACTACAATCAGCAGGAGCAGCAAGTGAAAGAATATTTGAATTTACAGATGAAACAGAAATGCCAAAAGAAAATAACTTAAGGAAAAAATTATCAAGAGATAAGATAAAAGGTAATGTTGAATTTAGAAATGTAGTATTTAAATACGATGGCAATGATAAACCAACTATTAAAGGATTTAATGCATCTATTACAAAAGGACAAAAAGTTGCAATAGTAGGTCCGACAGGAGCTGGAAAAACAACAATGGTTAATCTTCTAATGAAATTCTATGATATTGATTCAGGAGATATATTAATAGATGGCGTTTCTACACATGACTTAACAAGAGAAAACATTCATGACTTATTTACGATGGTATTACAAGACACTTGGCTATTTAGTGGAACATTAAAAGAAAACATAATTTACAATAGAGAGAATGTAACAGATAAAGATATAGACAATGTATGTAAAACTGTTGGACTAGATCATTTTATAAAATCATTATCATCAGGCTATGAAACTGATATAACAGATAATGATAGTGTTTCCTCAGGACAAAGACAATTGATTACTTTAGCAAGAGGAATGGTAGAAGGTGCTCCATTACTAATATTGGATGAAGCAACATCAAATGTAGATACAAGAACAGAAGAATTAGTACAAACAGCAATGGATAAATTAACTGAAGGAAGAACTTCATTTATAATAGCGCACAGATTATCAACAATCAAAAATGCTGATTTAATATTAGTAATGAAAGATGGTAATATTATTGAACAAGGAAATCATAATAAACTAATGAAAATGAATGGTTTCTATGCAGAACTTTATAATTCACAATTTAGAAATTAATTACCAAATATTGGAAAACTATATTCAAAAATTATTGTCATAATAATAATGGTGATAATTATAAAGAATATAGTTTTTAAATTAATTTTTTTATTTCTATTATTCTTTATTTTTAATTTAGAAGAAATAGATTCAAATAGTAGTAAACGTACCATTTATAATTTAAATAATATCTATGAAGAAGATTATTTTACATTATATTTAAAAAATATTAATACGGATAAATTAAATGAAATATCTAAAGAATTAGATTTACAAATAATAGGATATATAATTAATGATAAAACATACTATGCAAGAAATATTATTGATTTAATTAAAAAGTATACAAATGATTTTAATGAAGAAGTTAAAACATATTATGAAATAAACGGTATAAAAGTAGATGCTATTACTACAAGATGCCAGGTATATAAAATAATTGAATTAGAAAAAGAGTCTATTATTT
Organism: uncultured Clostridium sp.; assembly: GCA_964649245.1. GTDB lineage: Bacteria > Bacillota_I > Bacilli_A > RF39 > UBA660 > CAG-1000. Next base: position 11,693 of record CAZYOS010000005.1, on the reverse strand, counting down.
ATTAAAATAGTAGATTTTTGTGTTAAAAAATTAGTGTTTTTATTGATTGAAATGTTGTATAATTAAATCATAGGATGTGAATATATGAAAACAGATTATACAATAGATGGTAATGAAGCTTGTGCAAAAGGAGCATACTTATTTAGTGAAGTATGTGGTATTTATCCAATTACACCAGCAAGTCCGATGGCATCACTAATAGATAAGTGGAGTGGACAAGGAAAAGAAAACTTTTTTGGTGACATCGTTAAAGTAATAGAAATGCAAAGTGAAGCAGGAGCAGCTGCTGTCACACATGGAAGCTTACAAGCAGGAAGTTTAAGTACTACTTTTACTGCATCACAAGGATTACTTTTAATGATACCAACAATGTATAAAATGGCAGGAGAAATGTTACCATGCGTAATACATGTAGCTGCAAGATCATTAGCGACACATGCACTATCAATATTTGGAGATCATCAAGATATATATGCTACTCGTAGCACAGGATTTTGTATTTTATCTTCAAGTTCTGTAGAAGATGCATATTACATGAGTTTAGTTTCACACTTATCTGCAATAGATGGAAGCTTACCATTTTTACACTTTTTTGATGGTTTTAGAACAAGTCATGAACTTAATAAAGTTTCTTTACTTAATGAAGATGAAGTACTTAAAATAGTACCATTTAAAAAGATTAAAGAATTTAAAGATAGATCATTAAACTTAGGAAAAGAAATAACAAGAGGTACAGCTGAAAATGGAGATGTATATTTCCAAAATACAGAAGTTAGAAATAAGTATTATGATGAAATGCCAGATGTAGTTAATAAATATATGGAAAAAATCAATTCTTTAGCAGATACTAATTATAAACCATTTGTTTATTATGGACATAAGCATGCTACTAATATAATAATTGCCATGGGTAGTGTTTGCGATACTATAAGAAATGTAGTAGACAAATTGAATAGTGAAGGATCTAAAGTAGGTATGATTGAAGTATATCTTTATAGACCTTTTAGTACAAAATATTTATTAGATGTGTTACCAAACACTGTTGATACAATATCAGTACTAGATAGAACAAAGGAACCAGGTAGCATAGGAGAACCACTTTACTTAGATATTACATTAGCTTTACACAATAAAAATATTGCTGTTTACGGAGGAAGATTTGGTCTTTCATCAAAAAATGTAACAGCCAGTGATATAAATGCAGTTTATAATAATATGATAGAAGATAATCCAAAAAATCATTTTACTATTGGAATAATTGATGATATTACTAATTTAAATTTAAAGGACTCTCCTATAATATTGGACAATGATTACAAAGAAATAAAAGTATGGGGATTTGGATCAGATGGAATGGTCGGAGCATCAAAAAACTTTATGAAAGTTTTAGGCGATCAAAAAGGAACATATGTCCAAGGATATTTTGAATACGATTCAAAAAAGAGTGGAGGAGTTACTATATCTCACTTAAGAGTTGGACCTTCTAAAATAAATGCACCATATTTTTTAATTAATCCTGATTTTGTCGTAGTATCAAAAGATATTTATTTAAGCAAATACAATTTATTGGAAAATATAAAAAAAGATGGATTGCTTCTTATAAACACTTCACTTTCGAATAAAGAGTTAAATGAAATAACATCAAATATTAACAAAAAAGAGATACTTGATAATAACATCAAAGTCTATGTCGCAAATTTAAATGATCTAAATGAAAAATATTCTCTTAAGGGTAAAATAAATAATATAATGTGTTTTTATATGTTAAAACTATTAGATTGTAAGGATAAAGACATAGAATCATTTAAACATTTAATTGAAAAAACATATAGTAGTAAGGGTCAAGCCGTAGTAGAAAATAATATTAATGCTGCTGAAGAATCATTAAAGTATTTAGAAGAAGTTGATAATTCAATTTTTAAGATTGATAAAGATGAGAATACTAAATATAATTTAATGAATGAAGTACTTTACAGAAGAGGAGACTTATTAAAAGTATCAGATTTTATTGATCATAAAGATGGTACGTTTGAAGGAGGAGTTGCTGCTTCTGATAAAAGAAAAGTATCTCCATTTGTACCAAAATGGTGTAAAGAAAATTGTATAGAATGTAATCAATGTTCATTTGTATGTCCTCATGCAGTAATAAGACCATTTTCATTAACAGATAATGAACTAATTGAAGCACATATTGATAAAAGCGAAACAATACCTGCTTTAGGAGAAGAAAACAAGAGCTTCTTTATTTCAGTGAATGAAGCTAATTGTACAGGATGTGGTCTTTGTATGTCAGCATGTCCTGGAAAGTCAGGAGAAAAAGCATTAACAGAAGGAGACTTCGATGAGCGTTTTGATAAAATAAGTGATAGATTATTTAAAAATCAAGAAAATACAACACCATTTAATAAATATACAGTTAAAGGTATAGGATTTGAAAAGCCTTATTTTGAATTTAGTGGTGCCTGTGCTGGATGTGGTGAAGCAGGTTATATTAAAATATTGACAGAACTATATGGAAAGAATATGGTAGTAGCTAATGCTACTGGATGTTCTTCAATATATGGTGGAAGTTTGCCATTAACACCATATAAAATACCATGGATAAATTCATTATTTGAAGATAACGCAG
>CAZYOS010000005.1:0-9054 GCA_964649245.1 uncultured Clostridium sp. | reverse complement strand
AAGAAATAAGATTAAAAAAATAATGTATGAAACAAAAGATATTGTAGATCCAGAAATTAAAGCTACATATAAAGAATGGATAGATAATATGGAAGATGATGATTTGACTTATGCTATTAAAAATAAGTTAGAAGAATCAGATATTCCAAAAGAACTAAGAGATTTATTAGACTATATACCATCAAGAAAAGTATGGATATTTGGTGGAGATGGTTGGGCATACGATATAGGATATGGAGGACTAGATCATGTTCTTCATAGTAATGAAAACATAAATATATTAGTACTTGATACAGAAGTATATTCTAATACAGGAGGACAAAAATCAAAATCAACTAGAATTGGAAGTGTAGCAGAATTTGCGTCAACTGGAAAATTAGAATCTAAAAAAGATTTATTTAAAATAGATATGTCTATTCCAAATGTATATGTTTCATCTATATCAATGGGAGCAAATATGGCTCAAACTATAAAAGCATTCAAGGAAGCTTATGAACATGATGGTCCTTCACTTGTAATAGCGTATAGTCCATGCATTGAACAAGGAATATTTGGTGGACTGTCAAATTCACTAGAAGAACAAAAATTATTAGTAAATGTGGGTTATAATATATTAATGAGATATAATCCTGAAGAGGATAAATTAAGTATAGATTCAAAAGAACCTGATTTTAATAATTATGACAGTGTATTTAGAAAAGAATTAAGATATAAAAATCTTGAAACTAGAAATAAAGATGAATATGAATCATTATATGAAGAGAATATAAACCAAGCAAAAATTAGATATAATTATTTTAAAGAATTAGAAAAAAAATAGTAAAATATAAGGAAGGGTAATATGAATAGAATAAGAATTAATAAAATTATAGATGCATATTCAAAAGCATTAGAACTGGATCCAGTGGTTATTTCTTGTTTGAATGAGCTACTTCCTAAAATTATTGAAAAATATGAAAAATCAATACCTTATATAACAGTATCTCAGGATGATAGGGAAACATATCCTATTAAACCGGTAAATGGAGTATACTCAGTTGAAGATTTCTTCTTAAATAGATTATTATCTAATGTTTGGAGTGTTGACTATTTAACTCAAAGAGATATAGATGAAGGTTTTGTAGACAAACATACTAAAGGATTTTTTACACCTGAATTTAAAGGCATTTCACTTAATAAAGGCGCTATAAACAAACAAATGGAAGGATTCAGAAAAAATTATAGTGTAACTAGTTTTGATAAAATTCAAAAGTCAGCAAGAAAAAAAGTTATAATGCATGAATTTGAACATGCTTTGCAGACCGGATATGCTAAAGAAGGATTAGATGTTTCAACAAGAGGAAAGTTTAAAAAAATTCTTGACAGCATACAGCAGGTAGACAATGGAGAATTTGCTAAAAAAAATGGCATTAAAACATATGAAGAAATACCTAAAAGACTGATATGTAATAATTACACACATACTGGAGTACATTGTGCATATTCTGAAGAAAAAAAAGGAAAAACATATAGGAATGTAAAAGGATTTGATTTATTAAATGAAATATTTAATGAATCTGAATCACTTGAAATGTCAGAACATGATTCTGAATTGAGATATGTATTTTTTAAAAGTAAAAATTATATGAATTTGGCAAATCCTGAAAGTAGTAACTGTTTAATAACACCATTTGCAGAAAAATTAAAGATTTTATTAGGAAATAAAAATACTTTTGAAGGAATGTATTTAAATCCTGTAAAAATGTTTGAAATATTTAATCGAAGATTTAATTCTATTTTTCAGCAAGAATATGGTAATAATTTAGATGCGATGGAAAATGTAATTACTAGTTTGTATAATATTAAAACTAGTCAAGATTGTGAACAAGAATATATTAAACTTGAAGGAACACTACTTAAATGTTTTAGTTTAATGGTAGATAAAGAACTTAATGATGCAAATGCTAAACAAATCAAAGATGTTTATTTAAAATATACGAATAATGTTTTAAATAATGAAGATGTTAATAAAAGAAAATCATTACCTTATTATGAAACAATTAAAGATATTAAAAATAAAATAAGTAATCCACCTAAGAAAGAAATAAAGCCACAGGAGAAACCTCATGAATCCGATTTGAAACGTACAGGAGAAAATAGCGGTTATAATAGGAACGCTTCAAGAACTGAAAAAGTTATATATTTAAAAAAGCAAATATCTAATGCAAAGAATCTTCAAGAAAAGGAATTCTTTATTAATGAATTAAGAAAAGTAATAGAAAGTGAGCCTTTTACAATATCAAATAGCGTTTGGCAAAAGTTATCTAAAGATGAAAGATTAACTCTTCTTAGAAAGAATTTTATGGATGCAAAACTAGTGAATTCTTCTAGATTAATGGATTATTATTCAAATGCAATTCTTTCACTAAAAGGTGAATCTAAGTCAATTGAACGAAGCACAAGTTTATAAAAAAAGAAAGAAAAAATATTAAATCTTTCTTTTTAAATGCAAAAAAAATAGGACTGCACCCCCTGAGCGCAGTCCGGAAAAAAGAATAAAAAGGGGTTGGCTAGTGTGATACTAGCACCAATTCGCCTTAAGTGAATTGGTAAGTCTATATATTAAAGTAAAAGAGTCATTTTGTCAATACTTTTTTAATAAAAAAATAATAAATATTTACTAGAAAAAAATATATAAGTATGATATAATATAGCAAGATTTGCAAAGGAGAATTAATGACAGATAAAAAAATTATTAAAAAAATAGAAGATATAAAAGGCGTAGGCCCAAAAGTAATTCAAAGTTTGAATAATATAAACATATCAACAATTGATGATTTAGTTAGTTATTATCCCTATAGACATGATTTAATAGTATTAAATGATATTAAAGAATCAAATGATAAGGACAATGTAATAATAGAATGTATAGTAGATTCTATTCCTTTTGTTAGAAGATTTAGAGCAAATATGACAAGTTTAACTTTTAGAGCAATGTCTAGTAAAAAAATGGTAGTAATAATGATATTTAATAGATCATTTCTTAAGACAAGTATAAGACCAGGTACTATATTAACTGTATTTGGGAAATATGATAAGTTAAAAAATACAGTAATAGCATCAGACATTAAATTTGAAAAATTAGAAAGCGGATCTATTGAAAGCGTATATCATCTAACCGCTGGTCTTACAGGAAAAGCACTAAAGAAATATATTAATGAAGCATTAGAAACATATACTAATTATGTAGATTATATTCCGGATTATCTAAATGAAAAATATAAATTAATTTCAAAAGAAGAAGCAATTAAAAATATTCATAATCCTAAGAATAAAGAAGAACTAAAAAAGTCTCTTTTAAAACTAAAATATGAAGAATTATTTGAATTTATGTTTAAAATAAATTATTTAAAAGAAGTAAATAAAGACAGTAAGATGGGATATTTGAGAAATATTGATACTGCAGATGTAAATGATTTTATAAGAAGTTTACCATTTGAATTAACAGTTGATCAAGATAAGGCTGTTGAAGAAATATATAAAGATATGACTTCAAGCAAAAGAATGAATAGGATGCTTCAAGGTGATGTTGGAAGTGGAAAAACTGTAGTAGGTGTGATAGCAGCATATATTAATCACCTAGCTAAATATCAAACTGCTTTAATGGCACCAACTGAAGTATTAGCAACTCAACATTATGAAACTGTTAAAAAATTATTAGAATCAACTAATTTAAGAATTGATTTATTGATAGGAAGCATGAAGAAAAAAGATAAAGATGAAGTAGTTCAAAAATTAAAAGATGGAAAAATAGATTTTATTATTGGAACTCATGCTTTATTAAGTGAAAATGTAGAATTTAAGAAATTAGGATTGGTAATAACAGATGAACAACATAGATTTGGTGTTAACCAAAGAGCAAGTTTAAAAAACAAGGGATTATTGCCAGATACACTATATATGAGCGCAACACCAATACCTAGAACATTTGCACTAACAATATATGGTGATATGGATATTTCAAACATTAAGACTAAACCATCAGGTAGAAAAGATATTGAAACTATTATAAAAACAGAAAAAGAATTAGTTAGCGTATATGAAATGATGAAATCTGAAATTGATAAAGGCCATCAAGTATTTGTTGTTTCTCCATTAATAGAGGAAAGTGATACTTTAGATTTAACCACAGTTAATGAAATCAAAAGAAATATTGATTTATACTTTAATAAACAGGTTAAAAGTTCTATTTTACATGGAAAACTATCAAAAGCAGATAAAGATAAAATAATGGAAGAGTTTAAAGATGGTAAATCAGATATTTTAATATCAACAACTGTAATAGAAGTTGGAATTGATATAAAAAATGCAACATTAATGGTAATTTATGATGCTGAAAGATTTGGACTTGCGACACTTCACCAATTAAGAGGAAGAGTTGGAAGAAATGATTACGATTGTAAATGCATTTTAATTGGAAGTAAATCATGCAAAAGATTAAAAGTATTAGAAGAAAGTAATGATGGATTCTATATAACGGAAAAAGATTATGAAATGCGTGGAGAAGGAGACTTGTTTGGAGTAAAACAAAGTGGAGACATGGTATTTAAGGTAGCAAATCTTCATGAAGATATTAAGATACTTTTACAAGCTAGAGATGATTCTAAAGAATTTTTTGAAGAAAATAGAGACAATAACTTTTCAAATTACCCTATGTATGGTAAAATAATAAATGAAATAACAAATTTAGATTAAAGGAAGAGGAAGTGATTAATATGGGAAGAGCCCATGAAGTTAGAGCAAAGGCAATGGCTGCTACTGCTGCTAAAAAAAGTAAACTATATTCAATTTATGCAAAGGAAATTTATCAGGCTGCAAAAGGTAACCCCGATCCTTCTAGTAACGATTCATTAAGAAGAGTAATCGAAAAAGCTAAAAAGGAACAAATACCTGCAGATGTTATAGCAAGAAATATAGACAAAGTTAAAAAGGGTGAAACGGAAAACTTTGATACTGTAGAATATGAAGCATTCGCACAAGGTGGAAGCACTTTAATAATTAAATGCTTAACTGATAATTCAAATAGAACATTAAGCTTTTTAAAAACTGTGTTTAATAAAGGTGGAGCTAAATTGGCAAATCAAGGATCTGTAAGCTATATGTATGATCATTTAGGAGTAGTTGGAATTAAAGGACATTCTGAAGATGAAGTTATGGAAGCATTAATAAATGCAGATGTTGATGCTAATGATATAGAAGTTGAAGATGATACTATTGTTGTATATACAGAAGTAACTGATTTAAATAATGCAAAGAAAGCACTTGAAACTGCTTTTCCAGGAATTACATTTGAATTAGATGAAATATCATATTTTGCTAAAGACTCTATATCTTTAGGAGAAGAAGAAAAAAATAAATTTAATAGACTTCTTGATATGTTAGATGAATTGGATGATGTAAGTAATATTTATCATAATGTTCTATTGTAATTTATATAATTAAATAAATAATATCTTTTATTTATTTTTTTTTTATGTTATAATTTTTATAGTATGGTAGTAGGAGAATAATATGAAACAAGGATTTATTAGTGTATTAATGTTAATCCCATTATTTATTGATGGTATTGTTTATTCTTTAGTTGATTATTCATACAAAATATTTATGATTATGACACAATTAAATGGTAACACTATTTATTCAATGATTTCTCCATTAGTAGATAGGGTAAAAGCACTTATTATAGTATTTTTAATGTTTAAAGTTGCTTGTGCACTACTTGGATATCTAGTTAACCCAGATAAATTGAATGATACAAAAGTTGGTGGTAAAGCATTGATAACGAATATCTTAGTTGCTGCGGCTATCCTTGGAATAAGCGGATTCGTTTTTGATTTATCAAATGATTTATCTATGTTAATGGTTGGATCTTTTGATAGTGGGGCATCATTTAAAGTATTAGACCCACCTGACGATAATTCCGGATTTATTGCTAGATTAATATTTGGCGCTGATTCTGAAATGTCTAGTTCAGATAATTTTGGTAAATATTTAGCTACTTCAACATTAAGTATTTTCTTGCATAGCAAAGAAGGTTCAACATCATATGAAGCTGAAAAGATATATAAAGAAATATTAGATAATGATGATGTGAGCTTTATGAGAATAACTGAATTAAACGATGACGTTGGTAGAACAGTTGAATATAAATTTCCAATAATTAGTACAGTTATGGGATTATACATAATTTATACTATTATTAGAATTGCAATATCAACAGGTGTACGTATGTTTAAATTGCTTATCTTGCAGATAATAGCGCCTATACCTATTTGTGCAATTATTTACGATGGGGTAAGTGGAGGATTATTTAAAAAATGGTTAGATTTATATATAGCAACATTTATAGAAGTATTTATTAGAATAGGTTCAATGTTTTTGATAAATGGATTTATTGGAGTGTTTTACCAACAAATCATGGGAACCGGAACATATGGAAATTTATTTTCTGGTACATCATTATCAAAGATGCCAAGTATAACTAAATTGTTTATATTTGCTATTGTAGTTTTTGCAGGTTATACATTTATTAATGAGTTACCAAAATTTTTAGAAAAGATTTTTGGTAGCATAATGCCTGATTCTGGAAAAGGAAATTTTGGAAAACTTATGGGCGGTTTATTGGGAGTCGGTGCCGGAGCTGTTACCGGTTTAACAACTGGAGTAATAGGTGGTAATGGAGTATTAGGTACTGCTTTTAATATATTGTCTGGAGCGGTGAATGGTGCGGCTAATGGTTATAAGGGAAACAATGTCGCGGATTGGTTCAGAAATAATAATGCTAATACTGAAGCATCAAGAACAAGAGCTGCTGACATTGTACGCCAAGGCAACATTGGTGCGTATGCTTTAGCCAGTGCAGAACATGCGATGGGAATTCCTCAATCACAATCAACGGCAAGACAAAGATATGAGGATTCTAACAAGGCACTAGACAAAATGATGCAGGCAAGAAGTGCGGCTCTTAGTACACAAAAAGATACTACTCATGGAAATATAAGTTACGGTGATAATGAGGGAGAATATGTAAAAAATAGAATTGCATCTTCAACCGCAGTAAACAATGCAGAAGCAGCATATGAAGCAGCAAAAACTGGCGGAAATGCAGCAATAATTAAGACAGCCTTAGATACTAGAAATGCAGCTGTTGAAGCAGAAACTAATTCTGCTAAAAAGGATTATGGAAATGCACTATTTAGTAATAGTGTAAATAATGATTTAAACGTTAAAAGTTCTACTAGTGAGTATAATAATAGTCACAGATCAAGTGGTTCACCAAATTCCGAAAAACTTGCAAGTAGTGCCGATTCAAGAAGCGCAGTTAAGGCCGCAAAAGCAGGAAATCAAAATGAAATAGATAAACTATCAAATAGAAGAGCTACACTTAGAGAAGGCAGACGAGGAAATGGAAATTAGAATAAAGAGAGGAGAAAAGATAAATGAATGATTATTTAATACCTCATAATACAAAACGTAGTCAATTAATATTCAGTATCTTTAGACCAGTAGATTTATTGATACTAGGGTGTGGTGCTGGTGCATCATTAATTCTTATGTTTGCATTTAATGGTGACTCAATAGGTGAGCTTGTTTTCAAACTAGCACCTATTATGATATGCGGCATACTAGTTATGCCTATAGCTTTTTATCATAATTCATTAGTATTTTTAACTGAAATGTATCACTTTTATACAAAACAAAGTAGATATATGTGGAGAGGATGGTGTGCGTGGTATGTCGGAAATGACAAAGAATAAAGTTGATGTTAAAGCACAAAAATATGCTGAAAATTGGCTACCCATAAGGGGCATTCAAAATGGAGAGATCATTCTAGATAATGGTAATAGGGTTACTGGGGTAAAAGTTAAACCTAGAAATATCTTTATCCTTGATTATGATTCACAAAATAATGCTATATTTAATTTAAGAAATTTTTATAACACTTTGGATTATGAATTTTGGCTTATAGTTGCAGACAGACCAGTTGATATTACTGTGTATTTGTCTCAACTTAAACTATTATTTAATTCTGTTCAAGTACCAGCAATTAGAAAACTAGTAAGAGAAGACATTGATAAAGCAAATTTATTTATGAGTAAAGAAGTAAATGTTACTGATACTGAATATTATATTTTGTTTAAGGACAAAAGACCAGAAATAATACAAAAGAGAATCCAAAACTTAGTATCAGGTTTAGCTGGTGCAGGTCTTCAATCTGCACAAACTAGTAATGATGACTTAAGAACGTTAATTGATGGATTTATGAATGGTGGAGACACCACAACATTTGGGACGGTGATGGTATCATGAGTTTAAGTTTTAAAAGTCAACTTGCACCTAAAGGATTAGAATTTAAATCTTCTGAAATGATTATTAGTGATAAATATTCAACAATTTTAACAATTGTTAGTTATCCAAAATCTATATCAGAAGGGTATCTTGCAAATTTAACACAATTATCTGGTGTAAAAGTATGTATTAAGCACATTCCTATTGCGTTTTCGATATTATCAAAAATGCTTAATAAGGAAATTGCTGATTTAAAAGCAAGATATCAAAATGAACATGATAATACTGTTCAAGAACAAATAAGACAAGATTATTCAAGTATAGAATCATTTATTCAAATGCTTACAGCAACTCAATCAAGAATATTTGATTTTCAAATGCACGTTATGATTTCTGCTGATTCTCATGAAGAATTAGAAAGAAAAAAAATACAAGTAAAGAATTATTTAGATGCCATGGGAATGAAGGGCGTCGTATTAAGATTTGAAATGGAAAAGATTTTAAAAAGTATGCTTCCTATATTTGAAAAAAATGATGTTGAAGATAGAATTGGAACTCCTATTCCATCTCCAACTATTGCCGCTATGTATCCTTTCGTATTTGATAGTATAAAAGATCCAGGACTTTCTTGTTTACTTGGTGTTGATTATTCAGGAGGAGTTATCCTATTTAATCAATTCTTATATCAGACTAAAAAAGAATTTAACAGAAATAATGCCAATATGA
>CAZYOS010000004.1:0-30286 GCA_964649245.1 uncultured Clostridium sp. | reverse complement strand
TAATTTTTTACTGGCATACTTTTTTCCCTCCTAGTATTCTATAGAAGAGTCTTTGTCAAGTTTAACATATGCTTTTTTATAAGCAGTAGTCATACCTGTATATTTTCCTACTCTTCTTTTCTTTTGTGTAGCATTTACAGTATTAACACTAACAACTTTAACTTTAAATTGAATTTCAATTTCATTTTTAATTTGAGTTTTATTTGCTGTTGGTGATACCTTAAATACATATACATTATTTTTTTGTTTTAGCATTTCGCTTTTTTCAGTAATAACTGGTGCTAATATGATATTCATTAATCAAGCACCTCCTCAATCTTTTTAACTGAAGATTCATCAATTACAAGATATGTAGCATAAACTAAATCTAAAACATTGATGTTAGTAACATCGCTAACAATAACTTTATTATTATTTCTGCTTGAAAGAGCTAAATTAACATTTTCTTCAGAAGTAACAATTAATGCTTTAGCATCAACTTTTAAATTCTTTATAGCTTCATTAAATTCTTTAGTTTTGTTAGAATCTAAATTTAAATTCTCAACAACTATTAATTCTTTATCTTGATATTTAGATGATAATGCACTTCTTAGTGCTAATCTTCTTTCTTTCTTATTTTGTTTTTTATCATAGCTTCTTGGTTTAGGTCCAAAAACAATTCCACCACCTGGCCATTGAGGGCTTCTAGTAGATCCTTGTCTTGCATTACCTGTACCTTTTTGCTTATATGGTTTACGTCCACCACCAGATACTTCACTTCTAGTTTTTGTAGAAGCAGTTCCTTGTCTCATTGATGCTTGAGCTAATACGATAGCATCTTGCATAACTGGAGCATTAACTGGAGCATTCCATACACTTTCTTTTAAAGTTAAATCTTTAACTTTTTCACCTTTAAGATTTAATACACTTATTTTTGCCATTATTCAGAAACCTCCTTATTTTCAGTTTCAGCTTTTTCTGAAACTTCAGGATTTTCTTCAGTAACTTCTTCACTAGTAGTTTCTACAGCAGTTGATTCATTATTAACGACTTCTTCAGCAACTGAACTATTTTCTTCTACTACTTCATCATAACTAACAAGTTCGATAGCTTTATTACCTTTATCTCCCTTAATAGCATCTTTAATAAATACATAAGATTTATTAGCTCCTGGAACATTACCACTAACAAGAATATAATTATTTTCTGTGTCAACAGCAACAATTACAAGATTTTGAATAGTTACTTGTTCTTTTCCCATATGTCCTGGTAATTTCTTACCTTTCATAACTCTCATTGGTCTCATTGTACCAAGTGATCCAACTCTTCTATGATAAGTTGATCCGTGAGTTTCAGGTCCACGAGATTGGTTATATCTCTTAATTACACCTTGGAAACCTTTACCTTTTGATATACCAGTTACATCAACAGTGTCTCCGCTTTTAAATACATCAGCTGTAATAACTTGTCCTAAAGTATAATTACTAACTTCTACTCCTCTAATTTCTTTTAAGAAGCGCTTAGGTGATGTACTTGCTTTTTTAGCATGTCCTTTTTCAGGACTATTAGATGATTTTTCTCTTTTATCAAAAGCACCTAATTGAATTGCATTATACCCATCTTTTTCAACTGTTTTAACTTGAGTTACAACATTCTTGTCAACTTCAATAACAGTAACAGGTATTAATTTTCCGTCAGTAGAGAATACTTCAGTCATTCCTACTTTACGTCCTAAGATTCCTTTCATTGTTTCCTCCTATTAATCTTATTACTTTTTAATTTCGATATCTACGCCACTTGGTAAATCCAAATGAGCAAGAGCATCAATAGTTTCTTTGCTTGGATTGTCGATATCGATAAGTCTCTTATGAGTTCTGATTTCGAATTGTTCACGAGCATCTTTATCCTTATGAACAGCTCTTAAAACAGTGATTTTTTCAATCTCTGTTGGTAGTGGTACGGGACCACTAACTACTCCACCAGTTCTCTTAACAGTCTCAACAATTTTAGCAGCAGCTTCATCAACACTTCTGTGATCATAAGCTTTAAGTCTAATTCTTATCTTGTCTTTTGACATATTATTTCCTCCTCGCCTATAAATTTATTTCATAGACTTGCTCAACGCAAATTACCTGATATCTAATTAAATTTAATTCAACTTAACCTGGTGTATCAGCAACCTTGCATATCTTTGCCAGCCAATTACACTTAATTATATGCTAAGTTACAAAAAAAAGCAAGTATTTTTTTTCAAAACTTGCTATTTTACTAATTATTTTCTTCTGTGCTTCCATATCCAGCAAACATAATTGACATAAGAACATTGCTTACTTCTTCTTCAGTTGCTTCAACTGCGCTAGACACATCAGGATCTTTAAACGTTTCATTAAATACATAATTAATATCATAATTAATAATATTTTTGCTATCTGGTGTATCACTATCAGCTATCATAGTAAATGAACCAGCTATATTATTCTTATCTCCAGTACTTGTTATCTTTGCTGTTAAATTATATTTCGATACCATTGCATAAGCATCATTTACTACAGTAACATCCATATTTAATTCTTTTGTAGTGGTATTGTATTCAATTTTGAATGAACTCGCATCATTACCAAGTAGAGAATAATTAAATACTATTAATCCTTCATTATCACTATATGTCAATTCTTCTTTTTCACTTTTTATACTTGAGTAATATATTGAGTTACTAATAGGATCCAAATACAAATCAATTGTAGTTGTTGGTACATCAGTTCCCATTGATGATACATATTCATCCAAGTATGCTTTCGTTTCTTCAGAAGTACTCGTGCTAACAATTTTAGTAATTTCTTCTAACGCCTTTTCATCATTTTCAAGTGTATCTATTATTCCTCTAAATACTTTAGCATATTCTTCCTTATCTAATACATAACTTAATTTAATTCCTAATTTTTTGTCTACCTTTTCACCATATACTATTTTTCTAGTTAGTTTATCTTGAGAAATTGAATTTAATAATCCAGTTTTTATAACACTAATTAAATAATTATAGTCAACATCAGTAACAACAGATTCCTTATCTTTTATTGCTTCATCAATATTCATCTTTTCATATTTATATTTTACCATTGGATTTTTATCTAATAATTCATCTAAATAAATAGTATTTTCTTTATAGAATGCAGTAATTCCTAATAAACTTGTAGTCTCCTTTTTTATGGATAATAATACTTTTGCTTTAGAATTTATTTTGTCATATCCAATATCATAGTCTAATGAAGTACCATCAAGTGTTAGATATGAACTTTCAGTTGTATTAAAAGTTACTTTTCCTGTAGACTCTATTGTTGTAAAGTCTGCTACTTTCTTACCGCCAGTTACCAATACATTTAAATCGCTGGACAAAGTATCTAATGATTTACTTATTATATTTTTAGGAGTTAATATTACAAAATATAATATTGCAAATAGTGCAACAATTACTATGATTATTACTAGTAATATTTTAAGTCCACCGCCACTTTTTTTAGGTTCCTTTTTTTCATTAATTTGATTTTCAGGTGGTGCCATTTTCATTTCTGGAGTTGGATTTGTTTCTGCGCTATTTCCAATACCTAAATTTTGACCATCTATTGTATTTAATTTCATCGGATCATCATCAACAACAGATAAATTACTATCAGTTAAAGGATCGGTTCCGGTATTTAATTGTTCAGGACTTGTAATTGTCTCGGCTTGAGGCTCAATTATTACAGTTGATACATTATTACCTTCTACTTTTTCAAACCCAGCTTCGCTTTTTAATAAATCCACTTCACTATCATTTTTAAATAATGGAGCTTTATCATTTTCATTATTCATTTTAACACCTATACTTTCTATTCTTATTTATATTATATCATAATTAAAATAAAAACAACACAAAAATAAACATACCTCAATCAAAGAATGTTTGCTCAATAAAAAAAGGATTTTATTCCTTAATTAGTAGAGATTCTCCTGTCATTTCTTTTGGCTTACTTATTTCGTACATGTCTATAATAGTTGGAATCACATCAGCAAGCGTTCCTTCATTATTTATTTTATAGTTTTTATTAACAATTATAAATGGCACTTTATTTATTGTATGATTTGTAATAACGTTTCCATCAGCGTCTTTCATATATTCAACATTACCATGATCTGATGTAATTACTAAGTCATAAAAATTATCATTAGCTTTTTCTAGTATTTTACCAATACAGTAGTCGCATACCTCTAAAGACCTTATAGCTGCAGGTATATTTCCAGTATGTCCTAGCATATCCGGATTTGCATAATTAACAAGAATAAAGTCAAAATCTTCATCAATAGCATTCATGACCGCTTGGGTTATTTCTCCAGCACTCATTTCCGGTTTCATATCGAACCTTGGTACTTTTGCCGAAGGAACTAGTATTTTATACAGGTTTTTATCTGAAAATTGTTCGCAGCCATCAAAATAATATGTTACATGTGGATATTTTTCTGTTTCAGCTATTCTTGCTTGCTTAAAATCTAAGTTTGCTAAATACTCTCCAAACGAATTAAGTAATGGTTCTGTTGTAAATGCAGATTCTACATTATCATGTATATTAAATGTTGATGCGAATCTAACATTTTTTAGTTTTTTGGTGTTAAACATATTAAAATCTTTATCTGTTAATGCATCTATTATTTCTTTCATTCTTTCGCTTCTAAAATTTACAAACAAAACTCCATCATTATCTTTTATATTTGTTCCTTTTGTAATAATGCTAGGATTTATGTATTCATCAGATATATCATTTTTATAGTGTAAATCTAAACACCTGTTAACATCGCTGAAGCTATTTCCAATATTATATACTAATGCATCATAATATTTTTTGATTCTGTCATAATTGCCATCTCTATCCATAGCATAGTATCTTCCGCATATAGTGCCTATAGAAGAATTTTCAAATTTTGATATTTTCTCCATAAAACTATTTATAAATGATTTAGAAGAGTATGGTGAAGAATCTCTTCCGTCAGTAATAAAATGTAATACTACTCTTTTTACTTTTCTTATTTTAGCTAATGCAACTGAAGCATAAAAATGATCTATGCTTGAATGAACTCCACCATTTGATAATAATCCAATAATATGTAATGTTGAATCATTATCATTAACATAATCCATTAAATCTAATAGTGTATCATTTTCAAAAAAGGATTTATCCCTTATTTTATCATCAATGAGTGTTAATGGTTGAAGAGTTTTTCTTCCAGCTCCTATAGTAGTGTGTCCCACTTCGGAATTGCCATTTACTCCTTTTGGTAGACCAACTGCTTCACCACTTGCTTCTAATTCAGCTACTGGATAAGCATTCATTATATCATTTAAATTTGGCATATTAGCCATTTTAATAGCATTTCCTGTTTCAGTATCTCTTATTCCAAAACCATCAAGTACTAATAGTATTATTTTTTTCATATTTAATTACCTCATAACAATTTTAGCACATTATTACAAAAAAATAAATTATTTAGTATTTATCATTTCCAGTCTTAATTTATCAGCTATTGTTACAATAAACTCGCTATTAGTAGGTTTAGCTTTATCAATATCAACACTGTGTCCAAATATTTCTTCCATTAAGTCTATGTCTCCTCTTAGCCAACTTACTTCAATAGCATGTCTAATTGCTCTTTCTACTCTTTGTATAGATGTATTATATTTAACAGATAAATCAGGATACAATTCCTTAGTAATTCCCCCAATAAAATTAGGATCTTTGAATACCATTATTATTGCACTTCTTATAAATTGATATCCTTTTATATGTGATGGTATACCTAATGCATGTAACAAATTAGTTATTTTAATATTAATATCTTTTTCTGCAAAATCAATAATCTTTGCATTTTGTTTTTTAAAATCTATCATCTTTGTTATTTTTTCTTCTAAGTCTTCAAAATCAAATGGTTTAAGGGCATAGTATCTAACTCCATATTCACTTACTTCTCTAATAGTATCTTCTTCGTTATATGAAGTCATCACAATTATATCTTTTCTTATATTGTGCTCCTTTAAATACTTTAAAACATATAATCCATCCTTGTGTGGCATAATCAAATCTAAAAGCATAATATCAAAGTCATTACCTTTATCCTCCATTATGTCTATTGCTTTTTCTCCATCATAAGCAACTAATGATACTTCAATTTTGGCATTTTCTTCAAAATGTTTTTTAATCAAATTTACTAAATTAATATTATCATCTACAACAAATAGTTTTGTTTTCATATAATCTCCTTACAATAAAAAAATATACAAAATAATACATATTATTTTATATACTTTTGCATAAAGAATATATTTTGTGTCATGAAATACTAGTTAATTTTAGAAATTATTTTCTTAAGAACGTCTATATCTGTAGATGCTTTTCCAAGTACTACACCATCAGTAATTTCAAGAATCTCCTTAATATTTTCTTCATCAATTGAGCCCCCATAATATACATCAACATCAATTGAATATTTCTTAAAAATTAATTTTTTTATATCTTCAACTGTTTTTGATATTTTATCTATACACTGAATATCTCCGCTACCTATTGCCCAAGATGGTTCATAGATTATTGATAAATAATTTATATTTGACGATTCAATGTCTTTTAAATAATAATTTAATTCTTTTTTTATGTATCCAAATGGATTTTTTGTTTTCTTTTGTTCTCCCACACATAGCAAAGTATGGAACTTTGAATTAAGTGATTTAAACATTTTTTCTTTTGCTAGTGAGTATGTTTCTCCTATTATTAGTTTTCTTTCATAGTGGCCAACCATATCATACTTTATTCCTAAAGGCTTTAATGATTCCAGCGCAATTTCTCCGGTAAAAGATCCAAAGTTATAACTAAAAAAGTTTTGAGTTCCAACTTTATATTTAGCATCTTTAAACATAGTTAGATATAGTACCGGAGGGAATAATATAAATTCATACCCTACAGGTTTTAATTTCTCAAATTTATTTTTAAATTCAGTTATTTCTTCAATACTCATATAGCATTTTTGATTAAGTATAATTTTTTTCATAAACCCTCCTAATTTAATATTGAAAACGTTTTAAATTCATTACCCTCTAAATATTCTAATGTTGCCCCTCCACCTGTAGACATATGTTCAAATGATATCTTACATTTATTAGCCGCTGCTATAATATCTCCTCCAGCTAAAATAGTTTCATTAGACTTTTTATCTTTTAGATATTCAAGTATTTTTCTTGTACCAAAATCATAATCATCTTCTTCATATTTTCCAAGTGGCCCATTCCATAAAATAATTTTAGCATCCTCTAAATTATCTTTAAATATATTAATTGTTTTCGGCCCTATATCATATCCAATATCTTCATCTTCCATATTTGTTACTTCTCTTACACCTACTTTTGTAACAACATCAACAGGTAATATTATTTTATTACCATTATTATCTAATAGTTTTTTTGCATACTCTAAAGCATCTTCCTCAACATAACTTTCACCTACGTTATATCCCTTTGCTTTAAGAAATGTAAAGCACATTGCTCCACCTATTAAAAATTTATCTGTCTTGCTAATTAGATTATCTATTAATTTAATTTTATCTTTGACTTTAGCACCACCCATGATTAAAGTATTATTCTCATTAATTACCTGATCAAGCATTTCTTTTTCTTTAATAACTAAGAATCCAGCATATGGTGGTATGAATTTTCCTATTCCATATGTTGAAGAATGAGTTCTATGAGAACTACCAAATGCATCTAAAACAAATATGTCTGCTAATGATGCCCAATATTTAGATAATTGCTCATCACACGAAGATTCTAATTTATTTGGAAAATCTTCATATCTTGTATTTTCAACTAATAATACTTCTTTTGGTTGTATCAGGTCAATGGCTTGTTCTAAAGCATGTCCTCTTGTTTCAGGAACAAAATATACATTTGTGTTAATTAATTTAGATAAATATGCTGCAAAAGGTTCTAATGTGTTCTTTGATTTGTCTTCAAGAGACTCAATTCTTCCTAAATGTGATAATAATATTATTTTTGCATCATTATTTATTAAATAATTGATTGTTTCTAAACTTGCTTTAATTTTTGTATCATCTTGTATTTCTCCGTTACTTATTGGACAATTGAAATCAACCCTAACAATAACTTTTTTGTTTTTTACATCCGCTTCAACGATACTTCTCATATTTACACTTATTTATACCTTTCTGTGTATATTTTTTTAGCACTTTCTTTTAATTTATCAAGCGTTGTATTTTCAATATTAATGTCAAATCCGTCAAAACTGTCAAGTCCTATTTCAGTTATATGTTTTTTTTGCTCATCTGTTAACCCATTGTCAAAGTCAGGTCTATTAATGTGAACAACCTTAGCATTTGGATATTTTTTCTTTATATCCACTATTTCTTTTTCAAGTCTTACGTCACTTATAATAATACAATCAAACATATATGAAAAAACTTCTATATCCTCAATTATTCTATCAATAAATAAATTTTCTTTATTAAGTTGTTGTCTAATTAAAGTAGTACCAAGTTGTTGTAATAGTTCTCTTGGTTTATCTTCTTCTGTTAAATTCCATCCAGTAACTTCTCTTGCATAGTATTTAATATATTTAGATAGTTGAGTTATTACTACTTTCTTAGAATTTGATTCGTATACCTCTTTTAAATAAGCAGAAAAAGTATCTTTTCCATGTTTTGCTTTACCACATATTAAGTAAATATCTGGGTTTCTAAATTCATATTTCATTTTTTCTCCTATTCAATAGTGCTAACATCGCTTACACTATTTGTCTCAATATATTCAGTAATTATGTAAGGGATTGTTTCTGTGCCATATCCTTTTACTATCATTAAATCACTTTTAAGGTTCAATGCTGGCCTAATATTATAATTTGATGCTACAAAATCCCCAAATGCAGTATTCTTATCATTAATAGTAATTATTATTGTTGAAGAACCAATACCAGGTGATATAGTTAACGTGTTTTTAACATCTTGTACATAATAATCTGATAATGAAAGCATACCGATTTTTGCTTTAACACTATTACTATATTTATTTGAATAATCTAAATTTGACAATATGTTAGTACCTGTATACCATTCACTTTCTTCAATGTATAGAGGATTCTCTAATGTATCATAATAAGTAGAGTTTAAATAATTACCTATAGTATTTGATGAAGTAGAAAAAATATTAGATGATCCTCCGAATGTTTTTGATAAATAGTTTTCTCCATCAAAAATAGCATCATTAAGAGCCACTCTAACATTGGTATCATTCTTTTCTACTATTCTGAATGTCATATTAGAATAAGTTATATATTGTCCAACATAAGTATCTGCTAAAGTATTTATATTGTGTTTCTCAATAATATAAGGATTTTCTATTGTTCCATTCCCATTGAGTAATTTTACTTGAGAACTAATCGTAATAATGGGCCTTACGCCTCTGATAGCTGTCTCAGTATTATCTATTCCTATTTCGCCTGTATTTAACACATAGTAGTTTTCATTCTTTTCATCAAGAGTGTTTAAATAGAATGTTTCCCCATTATTTAAATAACTGTCTTTTAGTCCTGCAGATGTGTAATCATATAAAGATAGTATCCCTATTTTTCTTTCATAATTTGCATTATCACAAGTCACATTTGTTAAATCACTTACTACATCATCACATGTAATAGTTTTTGTAAGCAAAGATTGCTTATCATACAAATTTTTTTCAAATATTCCACTGTGTTCTTCATCACTACTATTTAACCATTTGTTTATAAATGATTTGTCATAACCATTGCTTAGGCCTGAATACATTAGTGTAACACTTTTATCAGACACTAATTTTATATTTTCTGATGCGTCTATGCCAATTATTCTATACATAGTTCCCGAATAATATAAATAATTATCTGAAACATTGCCTATATAAGTATAAGTATTCTTCTTTTCATTAAAAACCAATCCTTTGGATTTATCTACTAAACTTTCTTTATTTTTAAGAATTGTTAAGAATGTAGTTTCACCTTCATTGGATATAACATCACTTTCTGATTTGTAAAAAATGATCATTCTTACGCCATAAAAGATAAGTATTACAGCTATTAAAACTATATTAGTAGTTATGAGTATTGGCCTTATTTTTAATTTTTTTTTCATAGCCTATACTCCTTATTATTCTCCAAAATCATTTTGATATGCTATTAAACTAGCATTAATGACACCATCTACTCCTTCAAATTGATCAACCATAGATGTAGATTCTATCTTTCCTTTATTTTCTTTAATATCTACTTCTAATGATAATTCGATTGTATTATCATAAATAGATTTACTTCTAACTTTGCATTTTTTTAATTTTTTAATTTTTTCCATTACTTCATCATGAGCAGAAGCTTTATACTTAAGCACTAATAAATACCTATTAGAAACTCTATAGCCAGCTAAATATGTAACGAAATAAAATACCCCAATTCCTAATGATGCTACTATAGCAGGAACATATAGCCCAGCTCCCGTCATAATTCCTGCGGAAATACCCCAAAACATAAATCCAGTATCAACTGGCTCTTTTACTGCAGTTCTAAATCTAACAATAGATAAAGCACCAACCATTCCTAAAGATAACGCTATATTTGAACTTATAGTTCTTATTATCATTGCAGTGACCATGGCTAACATTAATATACATAATGAGAAAGATTTAGAATAAACTACACCAGTATATGTCTTTCTATATATATATATTATAAATATTCCTATTAAAAATGCTATTGCTAGCGAAAGCAACATATCTCCAGCACTTATCGTTCCGGAAAAGCTTTCAAAAATTGATTTTTTAACTACATCTTTTACACTTAATATGTACATTTTAATTCACTCCTTATTTTATACTTCTACATATTGCAAATTTACTTACTGCTTCTCTACACGATGGTATATCCTGCAAAATATTAGCAATATGTAATGGCAATATTTCATTAAATTTAACTTCCATAACTTGTTTATCTCTTTCATCAACACTATATGTTGGTGAACTTTTATCAAATAAATCATAATTATATAATCCACTTTTAATATCAGAATCGAATGTGACTCTAACTTCACTTATTGGATAAATAAATGCAATTCTATGATATTCAACGATAACAGATGGAACTAATGCTCTAGTTTTCATACTGTATATAAACTCTTCAAGTAATCCTTTTGGATTTTTAATACTATCTATATTACCCTTTAATATTTTACTATATATTTCTTTTGAAATCAACATTTGTTCTTTAGCAGTCATGCCATTATGTTTCATCTTCTTTTCAAGTCTTATAAAACTATCATCATCATTATATATTCTAATTCTATATTTCTTTCTATATAAAACTCCATCTATTTTTTCATAGTATGCAGATGACTCTCTATCATCAAAGTATAAGCTTTTGATAATATAAGAGCCGTCTTTATATTTAGCATATTTATCTTTTGACATAACCAGCGATAATTTTTGCTTTAATATCTCAGCAGCACTATCACTTATTCTAAACTTTAATTCGTGTCTATATTTATATTCTTTCATTGAACACCACCAAAATATTTTTCCACTTCTTCATTTGATAATCCAAAGTACGATTTTGCTTGACTTATCATATAACTATTTCTTTTAGTAGCATAGCTCTTTAAATAATCTATATTAGATTGCCATGTACTATATGAAATAATATTCCATCTACTTAAGTTTCTCTCTATTTCATTTTCTCCTATTTCAGATATAATACTATCAATTTTTTTAATTACATTATCTGGATTCCATGTGTTTTTTAAATTATATGATAATCTTTCTAAATAGGTTTGCTTAAATTCACTGCTTTTCATTAAATTTCTTAAAAGAAATGTACTGTAACCATTTATTGTCATTCCAGATGCACTAGTAGAAAAAGTATAATAGTTTCTATTAACATTATAAAATGCATAATCAAAATCATATATAATAAATTTCCATTTTCCATTGTCAACATATGGATTAGAAAAGAATCTTACATTAACTATATCATTATTAGCAGTCCATGTTTCAGCTATCCAAAAATCACATAAATTTTCTATATCTATTTGCTCTTTGATTTGAGCATAATTGCTACTGTCACTAAGAGAATTATTTCCAATAAAACTAATCATTGCATTATATTTAGTAGCAGAACCACTTTTAACTTGGCTATCTATTCTTAATAAGTCAGTATTGGTTTTACTAAAAGGAACATTATAATGGTTACCAACTAAAGTTTCATCAATCTTTTCTCTTATAAAATATAATCCCCAGTACTCTCCATTTAAATACATTGCTACTGGTCTATATGCTTGTACATCAACATCTGTATATTCACTTACTAATGATGTACCTAATATATCTCTAATAATTGTTTTCTTTGATGCTGTTCCCATTTCATCTTGTGAACCGCTTCTTAATACAAGGGAATCAAATACAGCGGAATCAACATCTTTAAATACCTGGTAGTTTAATTTCCCAGGACCAAATTCTTTTTTAAATTTCAATTCATAACTTTTTTTAGCATGTCCTCTAGTTGAACCCCCAAATAATTTTAGTCCTGCTGATATAGAGAATCCAGTTCCGTCTAGTTCCAAAAGTTCAGCGTTACATGGTTTTAAATAACCTTCAGTCCAAGCATGAGAATGAAGTGCTTTTAAATCACTGGGATCAATCGTAACTGACATTATAGGTATAGTATGATTTTCGTTTATTATATAAGTATATGTTGAAGTTTCACTTTGAAGTTTTCCACTTTCATCACTCATAATTTTTAAAACAGTAGTCGACTCTAATTCAAGAGGACTACTGTAAATATTAGAACTAGTAGTTGGATTAGATCCATCTAAAGTATAATAAATATTTCCCGAACCATTGAGCTCAACTTTAACATTTTCTACATCATTGAATATTCCTGACTCTGTGGATACTTTTGGGATATAGGAAATTGCTTGTGTTCCGTTTTCATTTGCTTCATTTGGAGTTGGAGTACTAAAATAATAGAATCCATAGTCTCCTTTTCTTCCTTCAGAATATCCAGATGGAATATTTGAAATATACATTGAATCAATAATATCATTTGATTTAGTGATGTATAAACTCTGTGTATCTGATAAGTTAAAATTAGAATGATAATAACTATTATTAGATAAATTAGTATCGCCAGACGCTATCACTATATAATATTCACCTTTTTTAAGTTCAACATCGGGAAGTTTATACATACACATTGTATCTGAATTAGTTGTTAAACAATAATCGCTTAATTTAATTGTGTCTTTACCATTATTATATAATTCTAGCCAATCATAATAATTCCCACCATTTTGTGGCAAATATTCATAATTTCTAGTCATTGCTTCACTGATAACTAAATCTTTAGGCATTTTAGTATATTTTTTTTCAAAAGCATCTATTCCATCAATGGTATTATCTTCCCCAGGGCTTATAATGTTACTTTCAAGCATCGTTCCTTCTTGTTTAATTAATGCAGTTCCATTAGGAAGATTGGAATATGCTACTTTATCAATAATCTTACCATCATTATTGGAAAGAACAACAACACCATTTTTACTATCTAACTTAAATGATGAATGTAATTCATCTCCATCAACTATATTTTTATTCGAAGTAAATACTACAGTTACCTCATTAGGTGATAGTTCAATAGATGGAAAATGCCATTTGTATATTGATGTTTCGGAATTTGATATGCTATAGTTTTCAATATTAACTTTTTTATCGCTCTTATTTCTAACTTCAATGTAACCATCATAGTAACCTAAAGAATCCTTAAAGTTTCCTTTATTATTTGCAAGAATTTCACTTATCTCAACTAGTCCATCTTCTTCGTTAGTAATAGACTTAATATAATTCTCACGTCCTTCTTTAGTATTAGCAAATCCTGGAGTTGGTTCTTTTTGTATTACCCAAGATCCTTCGTCATTTCTTGCCATTACTGTGTCTTTATTTAGAGACACAGTTTCAACAGCATCTACTATTTTTCCATTTGGCTTAAATAATGCAAGATATTCTCCTCCACTTGCTTTTAATTTAAATGGAGCATGATAATTATCAGCAGTTGTTCCGCTTAAATAAATAATAAGATATCCTTTTGATTCTATTTCCACACTTGGAAATGTATATTTAATTTCACTTGCTATATCACTAAGTCCATAATTTTTCAAATTAATTGATGAGTCATTGCCATTATATATTTCAACATAATCATATAATTTGCCATCTTTATCAACATGGCATCCACCATTAGAACTCATAACTTCATTTATTACTAATTTAGAAATATTAGATTCATTAGTTGGTAATTCTTCTTCATCTAAAGTAATAGTTGATTTTCCAATAAAAGATAATATTAATGAAACTATTAATATAACGAAACATACTATAAAAAATACAATGTTTTTTTTAAAACTTTTTATGTCAAACTTCATATCTATTACTCCTATTAGTTATTATACTATATAGTAGGTTTTTTTTCTACTTATTTAAATAAAAAAGTATTCATTTTTACATAATATATTTTACAAGTTAAAATGTATAAAAATAATAACTTGTGTACTATTTATTAGTAAATGTGTATAATAATTATAGGTGATTGAAATGGAAATAGATCTTAAGAGCGATTCTAGGAAAGTATGTAATGGAGATACCTTCATTGCAATAAAAAATGTAGAAAGAGATGGCCATGATTATATCGAGTCAGCTATAAAAAATGGTGCTAAAAAAATAATATGTGAACATGGTAATTATGAAGTGGAAACAGAAATAGTAAAAGATACTAGAAAATATTTAAATGATTATCTTTATAATAATTATTATCCAAAATTTAAAGATATGACTTTAATTGGTATTACTGGAACAAATGGTAAAACAACCACATGCTATTTAGTATATCAATTATTAAATCTTTTAAAACTTAAAACTGCATATATAGGTACTATTGGATTTTTTTGTGGAGATGAAAGAAAAGAGTTAAATAATACAACTCCAGATACAGATTTATTATATAACATGTTTTTAGAAGCAAAAGAAAAAGGATGTAAGTGTTTGGTAATGGAAATAAGTAGTCATGCTTTAGCAAATGACAGAATATACGGACTTCAATATGATGAAGTGGCATTTACTAATCTAACTCAAGATCATATGGATTTTCATAAGACAATAGAAAATTATATAGAAGCAAAAAAAATATTATTTACTAAAACAAGAAACAAAAAAGTATCTATTATTAATATAGATGATAAATACCATAAGAACTTCATGTTGAAAGAAAATAGCAATATAACATTAGGCAAAAATGGTAATATGAGTTTTGGTAATGTTAAGCTTTCTAACCAAGGAACTACATTTGATGTTAATTATAATGGAGAGAATATTAGTATTAGCAATGATTTAGTAGGACTATTTAATGTTTATAATTATTTAACAGCACTTCTACTAGTTACTAATTTAGGATATAATATTAATGATGTTATTAAAATAAGTCAAAAATTAAATCATCCTCCAGGAAGAATGGAAATGATAAAATATAAGACAAATAGTATTTTTATAGACTATGCGCACACACCTGATGCTGTTAAAAATGCCATATCAAGTACAAAAGAATATGTTAAGGGAAAAGTAATTACAATAGTTGGTTGCGGTGGAGACAGAGATAAAACCAAAAGGCCTATCATGGGAGATATAGCAACAAAACTAAGTGACTATGTTATATTTACTAACGATAATCCAAGAACAGAAAATGAAAAAGATATAATGAACGATATTATTGCTGGAGTAAATAAAAATAATTATGAAATAATATTAAATAGAAAAGAAGCTATCGCAAAAGGTATTAGTTTATTAGAGAAAGATGATATTTTATTAATATTGGGAAAAGGACACGAAGATTATCAAATAATAGGTCATGAAAAACATCACTTTAGTGATAAAGAAACTGTAGAGGAAATAATAGAAAAACTATAGAAATAATATCTATAGTTTTAATTTATTTAAATAATTTAGCAGTTCTTAACATTTGAGCAGTATATCCCACTTCATTATCATACCATGCAACTACTTTTAACATTTGTTTTCCGTCTGATTCAACTATATTAGTAAGAAGCCCATCAACTACTGACCCACATTGTTCACCTATTATATCTGAACTAACAATTGGATCTTCCGTAAATCTAAGTGATTTACTTTGATTAGATTTAAACAAGTTATTAACAGCTTCTTTTGTAGTGTTTCTTAATAGCTCAACAGTTAAATCCACAACTGAACCATCTCCTACAGGAACTCTAAATGCAATACCATCTAATTTCCCATTTAATTCAGGAATGACTTTTCCTATTTGAGAAGCAGCTCCAGTTGATGTTGGAATAATATTTAATGATGCAGCCCTTCCTCTTCTACTATAAATTCCTTTTTTATGAGAAATATCTAAAGTTTCTTGGTCATTAGTCATAGCATGAACTGTAGTCATAAATCCTTTATTAACACCAAACTTCTTTTGTACTAAATCAATAACGGGAGCAAGGCAATTGGTAGTACAACTAGCACAACTAATTACTTCGTCTTCGTCAGTTAAGAGTATGTGATTTACTCCATATACAATTGTTTTAACTTCATCTTTAGCAGGAGCACTTATAATTACGTGTTTGGCTCCAGCATCTAAATGTGATTGGCATTTTTCTTTTGATGTAAATACTCCAGTACATTCCAATACAACATCTACTTTTAATTCTTTCCATGGTAAATTACTTGGATCAGGTTCTGCAAAAACTTTTATCTTCTTGTCCCCAATTATTAGTCCTTCTTTGTCATAAGATATTTTAGACTTTAATGTTCTATGTACTGAATCATACTTGTATAAATATGCTAATTGTTCTGGCTCAGATAAATCATTAATTGCAACAACTTCAGCATCAGCATCTCCTTCTAATAATCTTAATGCAGTTCTACCTATTCTACCAAAACCATTAATCGCTATTTTTAACATATTTTCCTCCTATTCAAAATAACTATTTCCTATAAATTCTCTTAATACACTTGTTGATGGTATATCATCACTAGGTATATTAATAAAACCTCTTAAAAAATTAAGTATTCTTATTGCTTCTTCATAATTATCAGAATCTGTTTTAACAGAATATAATAATGGTTCAGCATAAGTTCTAAGAACTCCTATTTCGTAAGATAAAGCAGTATTTAATATAATATCAACTTCTCTTTGATAAGGATAAACATTAATTTCTTCACTCTTTCTCATTTCTTTCCATTTAATTAGTGTTGCATCCGCACTATATCCTCTTGTTCTATAATCCCTTACTAATCTTCTTAAAAATCTCAAATCAGTTGTTGATATATGATTATGTCTGTCTAAACTAATTGGAGTAAATGGACTTAAATATATTTTTAACTTATTTTCTTTATTAATACATCCGCATAATTTTTCATTTACCGCATGTAATCCTTCAACTATAAGGACTTGATTATTCAAAAGACTTACTGGTTTTCTTTTATATTCCTTTTCTCCGATAATAAAATTAAATGTTGGGACTATAATTGAGTCTCCCTTTAATAGTTTCCTCATATGAGTTGAAAACAATTTATAATCAAGAGCTTCTACTGTTTCAAAATCATATTTTCCATCTTCATCTTTTGGAGATTCATCTCTATTTAAATAATAGTCATCTGTTGAAAGTACCAAGGTATTTATTCCTTTTGAATTTAGATATAAAGACATCTTTTTAGATGAAGTTGTTTTGCCAGAACTTGACGGACCTGATAAGAAAATAGCTTTTATCTTTTTGTTGTTCTCAACTTTTTCAACTATTTCATTAATTTCACTATCATACATTATTTCATTTGTTTGTATGTAATCTTTAATATTACCTTCTGTTACTAGCTGATTAATATCTCCTGCATAGTTTACATGTAATCTAGATAATTTACCTTCATACTCTTTAAATGACTCAAGTACTTTAGGAGTAGATATATATTTAGGTACTATTCCATCAATTGGATAGCTTAAAACTATTCCGTTTGGTTCAACATATGTTAAGTCAAATCTACCAAGTATTTTAGTAGATGCAGGCATTAAATAATAGAAATAATTATATATATCATTTAATTCATATAATGAAACATAATCACTTGTCATATATGTATAATTTAATACCTTTTCACTCTCTTTTAAATTTTCTAAATAAGATAAAACATCTTCTCTAGAACAACTTATTTTTTTAATAGGATAATCTTCACTTATTATCATTTTCATTCTATCTTTTATTTTTTTAACTTCTTCTTTAGTAAGGGGC
Source organism: uncultured Clostridium sp. (assembly GCA_964649245.1). Taxonomy (GTDB): domain Bacteria; phylum Bacillota_I; class Bacilli_A; order RF39; family UBA660; genus CAG-1000. The sequence continues at coordinate 11,914 of CAZYOS010000004.1, read as the reverse complement.
TTTTTTAATTTTATTTCTGTATATATTGCTTTATCTAAAGAATGTTTAATATTGATGCAAGTGTAATCTCCATATAATTCATAAACAGCTAAAATATACACAAATTGTAATCCTTTTATGTATATTTTTCTACCTATTCTACTATTTATATCAATATATTTAGCATGACAATCATTCATTATCTCATAATTTGTAGATACTGCTTTACCATTAATACGTAAACCAATTACATTATCATCATTTAATTTATTTAATAAATCAGCTACTGTTGTTCCTCTTTCTACATTTAAAATCATGCCATCTTCAAAAATTATTTTAACGTCCTTATTCATATTCTAATCTCCACTATTATAATAATACCAAAAAATATTAATTTTGTGAATAATATTAAGAAACTTTACTAAAATATTACTAGGAGACTACATATGAATATTCCCTTTATTTTAGAAAGAACTGGTGGTTCAGAAAGAGTATATGATTTATATTCTAGATTATTATGTGATAGAATAATTTTTATCGAGGGAGAAATAAATGATAAACTTTCAAATTTAATAGTAAGTGAATTATTATATTTAGATTCTTTGAATAATAATGATATTAAAATATACATAAATTCTCCAGGGGGAAGCATATCTGCAGGATTTGCTATATACGACACAATGAATTTTATTAAAAGTGACATAAAAACTATAGGTGTAGGTATGTGCGCGTCAATGGCCGCTTTTATTCTTTCTAGCGGAACAAAAGGAAAAAGATCTGCCCTTAAAAATACTGAGATTATGATTCATCAACCAATTGGGGGCGCTGAAGGTCAAGCAACTGAAATAAGAATCGTTGCTGATAGAATTATTAAATTAAAAGATAAATTAAATAAAATACTTGCTAAAAATACAAATAACACATTAAATAAAATAATAAAAGATTCAGATAGAGATTATTATATGGATGCATCTGAAGCATTGATTTATGGGATAATTGATAATGTCATACAAAAAAATAGTTAATTTCTTTCTTCAACTATTCTCTTAATTTTTCTAAATCTATGATTAATACCACTTTTAGAAATAGATTTTTCAGTTTCTAAACTTATTATTTCAGCCAGTTCTTCCATAGATGATTCTGGATACTTTTCTCTATATATACATACTTCTTTTAATTTATCATCTAATAGATCAAAATCTATTATTTCTTTTAATTTGTTAATTAATTCTAATTGTTCATTTGAGGCAGCTATACTCTTTTCTACATTTGCTTGTTCACAATTGTTAAGCCTATTTATCATATTTTTATTATCTCTATATATTCTAATGTCTTCATAATAAAATAGTGATGATAAAGCATTTAACATTTTAATAAAATCACTAATTTTTTCAGATTCCTTCATATATACCATAAAATTATTATTTCTTTTTATTACTTTACTATTAAATAATAATTCATTTAATAAATCATTTACATAATTAGCCGTTATTTCGTTTTCAATTACAAATTCAGCATGATATCTACTTGTTTTAGGATCATTAATACTTCCACATATTAAGAAAACGCCTCTTAAATATGCTTGTTTATCTTTCAATTCATCCACTAGATAATCTTTTGGCTCATACAGTCTTTTATTATTATCAATAATACATAAATCATTTAATATTAAATTGCTTTTATCTTTTACTGTTAATTTAACTAATTTGTTTTTTCTTATTTTGTTTATTTCGTTAGTATCCATTTCTATTTCTATATGATAGATGTCTTTTAATAACTTAAAAATTCTACGAGACACACTAATGTTTTCAGAATATATACTAAAATCATTTTTATTTATTATTGCACTTATATTTAGTATAGCTGATAATTCAGCCATAGTTTCACTGTTACTATACTCTATATTTGCTATTTCATTTTTTATATTACTTGTGTATGACATAGTTTCTCCTTATGTATATTATATATTATTTTGATTAATAATAAAAGATTTTACTTGTTAGTAAAATCTTGAACTAAATGAATATCCCTTAGATGGAAAATCTATATAATTTCTTGGATTTACCCAATTGCTTCCAGTCCATCCAATCATTATTCCAAAATGTAAATGAGGCCCTGTTGTACAATAATCATAGCTCTCTCCTCCTCCTGATGTTCCAATAACTGTATTAATAGATACTACATCATTAACACTTACATTATATGTATGCAAATGCATATATACAGTTGTATATTCTTTACCATCAACTTTATGGTGAATATATACTTTAATACCGCCACAACTCGAATTAGCAATGCCCGGTGTAGATGGAGTAGAAATAGCACTTACTATTCCTGCTGCTGCTGCATATACAGGTGTTCCTCTTGAAACTCCTAAATCCATTCCTTCATGCATAGTCCATACATATCTAGTAGGATGATATCTCATACCAAAATCACTTGTAACGGAAGCATATTCTAATGGTCTTACAAATCCGTTAGCGTAAGGTACACCTATGCAAGAATAAATACTATCTGTATCAGCACATCCATTTTTCTTATATAACTCTTCGTAACCTTCAATTTCAGTTTGTCTCATTCTAATGCTTTGTTCAATATCTTCTTTATCTTCTATTAAATCATTTAAGCTTAATCCATAACTGCTTAACGAATTCGATAATGCTAATGTTTTTTCTTCTGACTCAGTGATTTTAGCTTGTAATTCAACTTGTAGTTTTTCGTTTTCAGCAATTAAATCATACATCTCATCTATTAATTGATCATTATAATTAGTTAATTGCTCAACAATTGCACTTCTGTATATAAAATCAGTAAAAGAAGATGCTCCAAATATATATTCTAAATATACATTATCACCATCCGATACTTGTTTAAATGAAAGTAAAGATTCTATTTCTTTATTTTTTTCTACAATTTTTTCGTTTAGCTCTACTATTTTAGCTTTTGATTCTTCTATACCTTTTTGGCATTCTTCAATTTCAGCATTTAACGTTGCTATTTCAGATTGTAATGAATCAATTTTACTTTGTATTTCTTTTTGTCTTGCTATTAAGGCATCTTTATTAGCTATATCAGCATTTAACGCATCTCTCAAGCTTTTCAAAGATTCTGAAGCACCAAAAATAGTGTTTGCTAAAGCTAGAAAACATAATATACAAACAACAATTTTCGGTATTTTTTTCATCATATTTTTAAATACTTTCTAACAGCTCTAAAACTTCCCCAAGCTCCTACTACTACACCTACTCCTAATATTATTAATGAAGTGCTATATAATAATGATGCTGGTTTAACTAATTTTATTATTGCTGTAAATAATTGACCACCAAGTTTAACATATAGATAATTATATCCATATCCTAAAGCAACTATAGGAATGATTGATCCCAATAATCCAAGTATTATTCCTTCAAAGAAGAATGGCTGTCTAATATAGGTATTAGATGCACCGACTAGTCTCATTATTTCAATCTCTCTACTCCTTGATTGAATAGTAATTTTAATAGTATTGCTAATCAAGAAAGCAGTTACTAAAATTAATGCAACCACTGCAATAAAAGATATCTTTTTAACTATATTGAATATTTTAACAAGTTCTTCAACAGATCCTTCTCCATACTTAACTAATGAAACATTTTCAATATTTTTTATTTCTTTAGCTGTTTCTCCTATTTTTTCAATATCTTTTACTTTAACTAAATATGAATCTTGTAATGGATTAGTTTCTTCATTATATTGAGACATAATACTATTAAATATATCAGATTCTTTTTGCATGGATTTTCTTGTTTCTTCCTTAGAAACAAATGTTTTTTTATCAATATTATCTAATAATTCAATTTTATTGCCTATCTCTTTAGATTCTTCTGATGTAGCTTTTCTTTCAATAAAGACAACTATAGTCACATCTCTTTCTATACTAGTAGTAAAACTGTTTACATTATAAGATAATATTATACTAAAACCAACTAATAATAAAGTAATTGTTATACATGAAATACTTGCTAAAGATAATGAAAAGTTTCTAAAGACTCCTTTAAATGAATCAGCAATATTTCTACCTAATATTCTAAATCCTTTCATCTTTATATTTTCCCTTCTCAGTGTCACTAACTACTAAGCCTTTATCTAATTTAATAACTCTTTTTTTCATTTTATTAACTATCTCTTTATCGTGAGTAGCCATTATTACAGTTGTTCCTGTTGAAATATTAATTTCCTCTATTACTTTCATTATTTCCATTGATATTTCAGGATCTAAATTTCCAGTAGGTTCATCACATATTAAAACTTTAGGATCATTTACTATAGCTCTTGCAATAGATACTCTTTGTTGTTCACCACCTGATAGTTTATCCGGATAACTTCTTAATTTATCTTTTAGTCCAACTTGATCAACAGCTTTTAAAGTCCTTTTTCTAATTTCTTCTTCTTTAAGTCCATATACTTCTAAGGCAAATGCTACATTTTCATATACAGTCATCTTAGGTAATAGTTTATAATCTTGAAATACTATTCCTAATTTTCTTCTTAATTTATATATTTTTCCATTTCTAAGTCTTGATACATTTACACCACCAACATATACTTCACCTTTTGTTGGCTTTTCTTGTCTGTATAATAATTTTATCAAAGTTGATTTCCCTGAGCCAGATGCTCCTATTATAAATACAAATTCCCCTTTAGAAATCTCTAAATTGCAATCTACTAATGCAATAACACCATTATTGTATCTTTTCATCACGTTTTTAATTTCTATTAATTGCATACTTCCTCCTAATCACACTATTATACTCTTTATATTATTAATCTTCAAATGACAATTTTTTCCTTTTTGTTCCCCCGTATACTTCATAACAATCACTAACAACTATAAATGCATTTGGATCTATTTCCTGTACTGCACTTTTTAATAGTGAATATTTTTCGGTAGGTACTACACACATAAGCATTCTATTCTTTAAATGACTATATGCTCCTTTAGTATCAAATTCAGTAATTCCGCTTTCTATTACAGTTAAAATAAAATCTTTTACTTGTTCTTCTTTAGAAGTTTGAATAAAGAAAGTTTTAGAGTCACTTATTCCTATTAGCATCTTATCTACTAAATATGTAGATATTGTTGATATTATTAATGAATACATAACTGCAGTATAACCTAAAGTAAATCCTCCTGCTGCTATTATAATTATTGAAAAGGTTCTTAATATTTTGCCTAAAGGAATCTTTTTGTATTTTTGAATAATTAAGGCTGGTATACTAGTACCTCCAGTATTAAACCCTGCTTTATACACTAAACTTTCTCCAAATCCAGCACAAACACCAGCAGCTAGTACATAAAGAATTATATTATCAAAATAAAAATTTATTACTGATGGTATTTCTTTTGTAGCATATAAGAACATTATATAAACCGAAGCACCTACTATGCCCATTAATGATTCCTTAAATCCTAGTGTGAATATACTTAATAATATAAAAATTAAGTTGCCTATCAATATTACAAGTATTTCATCACAAGTAAAGAATTGATTAAGAATTACTGCAATACCACCGAGCCCGCCAGCTACAAAATTATTTGGTACATAAAATAAATTAAATGATAATGCAGATATAAACGCTCCTAATACAAATAAAGCAGATCTCTTTATCATTTGTTTTTTAATTATAGTCACTCTTACTTTTTCAGTTTTTCTTTTAGTAAACCATCTCATATTTATTCTTCTCCGTAATAAATTATAGCAAATAAAATGAAATAATTCTATATGATTGAACTATTTCATTTTTAAATTTTACATATCGTTTAACAAATATTCTTCTAAAAACTCGCGAATGTCTCCATCAAGTACTTTTTCTACACTAGAAGTCTCATAATTTGATCTTGTATCTTTCACTAAAGTGTAAGGACACATAACATAACTTCTAACAGCACTTCCAAAATTAACATCCATTACATCTCCTTTTAATGATTTGATTTTATCTTTAAAATCATTTAAAGAGAGCATATATAATTTTTGTTTTAACATATCCAAAGCCCTAGCTTTATTTTGTAGTTGACTTCTTTCTACTTGACATGTTGTTATTATTCCCGTAGGTATATGTGTTATTCTAACTGCAGAATCCGTAGTATTAACGCTTTGTCCACCAGCACCACTACTATGAAAAACATCTATTTTAATATCTTTTTCAGATATTTCAATATCTATATTTTTACTAATTTCTGGTGTAACTAAGACAGAAGCAAATGATGTATGTCTTCTAGAATTACTATCAAATGGACTTATTCTAACTAGTCTGTGTACTCCAGTTTCACCTTTTAAATACCCATATGAATAATATCCTTTCACTAATAAAGTAATTCCTTTAAGTCCTACTTCTTCGCCTTTTTGTTCATTAATTATTTCATATGTATAACCATTTTTTTCAAAGAATCTAGTATACATTCTAAATAGCATATTAGCCCAATCATTGCTTTCAGTCCCACCAGCACCACTATGTATTTCTATAAAAGCATTAGATGAGTCATATTCACCATTTAATAGCACTTCTAATTTTAATTTGTTTATTAAAGTAGTTATTTCTACTATTTCATTATCTATATCAGTTAAATCGTTTTCACTTAATTCAAGTTCTATCATTTCATTAAGTAAATCTATTTTACTTTTAACTTCATTAAAACTATCAACAATTAATCTTAGATTTTTTAGTTCTTGAATTACTTCTTTAGTTTTATCAATATCATTCCAAAATCCCTCTGAAGTAGAAATGTTTTCTAATTCTCCAATCCTTGTTACTTTTAATGATAACTCTATTTTTTTCTCTAAATCATTATATGTTTCATTAAATTCATTTATTTTTTTTATTATTTCTTTCTTTTCCATATAGTCCTCATCTAACTCTCTAAAAGTTTCCTTGTTTTTATTTTTTTTGCTAATCTAATCAATAAATTATATATATTATTTAGTATCATTGATATTATTAGAGAACATATAAATACCAAAGGCACAATGATAAAATAATATATTAATCTATCAGATACAAATTGTTCTTTAGATATTAATATTGTATAAAAATATCTATCAAATACAGAAGATACTAAATAAGCCCCTAACGAATAATCAGATATTTTCTTAATTACTTTTTTTACTTTTTCATTAAAGTTATATTTAAATTGTAATATAAATACAAATAGTAAAACCGTAGTTATCACAGTTTGAATTGATGACCAATCATTTCTAATTCCACCCACATATAGTTTATTATAATTACACAAATAATTATATGTCCCGAATAATAAAACAGTTATTATTAATAATAATGCATTTAATGATTTTTTTATTTGTGGTTTATATTCTTTGATGTAACATCCTATAAAGTAATAAGTTAGTGGATAAATAGATTTCCACCAATAAGGAAGTACTTTAGAATAAGTATCACTATTGTTAATTAATAGTTTAAAATTTACTGATAAATTTAAATTAAACATATTAGTAATTGCCGGAATTGATGTCAAAAACAATAATGTTAATATTAAATATTGTTTTTGTTTTTTTGATTCTAAATTATTATATATTAAATTAATAAATGGTATAAGTAAAAATAGTCCAATATACATTTCTATATACCAAGAATATTCTGCCACTTTAAAATTTAAAATATTTAAAACAACTGTTTTTATAGTAAAGATATCATTAAATATAATTATTCTCACATATAAGTAAAATAAACTAGCCAAAAAATATATTGATAGTGTTTTAATTATTCCCTTATAATAGCTTTTAGATAATTTTTTATCTTTCATCAAATATCCAGTTAAAATAATAAATAAAGGTACACATACCATAAAAAATGTTCTCATAAGAGTCATAACATACATGGATTTACCAATGTTTTGTACATCATAGAATCCATTATTTAAAAGGAAGTGTACAGATATTACACAAAATAGCGCTGTTATTCTAACTATATCCAAAGCTGTATCTCTTTTATTGTTCATATTACATCCTCCTATAATCATGCGTTGTTGGATTAGTTTCTAATGTTTTGCTTAGTTTAGATAGTTCAATAGTATTAATACTTGGGAAATGTTTTTGTAATGACTTAATCATACTTAGTTTGTCTGTATCACTAAACTTCTTTACTGTTCCGCTTATTGGTGGATTAGATGGCACTTCACTTCCATCTCCTAGTTTTATTGTATATCTAAAATCAGCTGGGTGATATGCAGCAACTGAAGAAGAAATAGATGCTATTTGTCCTCTTAATAACGAAGAACCAAATCCTGCATTTTGAGATACTACTAAGCTTTGCGATTGTCTATTATTAATACCATATGGATTATTGTAAAGAGAAAAAACAAAGTCTAGTTGATTTCTTCTTATAAAATCATTCAATAGGATTAAATTATTAGCAAATCTTATATCATTAAATCCATTGTTCTTAGCAATATTTTTATCAAATACAATCATCCCAGAAGAGTGTTCTATAATACCTAGTCTTTCAAATGAATAACCCTTCATCATTAATTTTGGTATACTTGCTATTCCATCTAGTTTGCCATCTACTAACATTTCTATTAGTCTTTGTTCATTTTTAATCATAAGTATTAATAATTCAAATAAACTTTTACCCTTTGTTGGAGTCCATTTTTCAGCTCCTCTTTTGACATTTCCTTCTTCAGTTTTAAAGTCGTTCAAAAGATTATTAACTAGTGTCCTATTCGATGTGCCACATAAAGTTAATAACTGATTATAATTAATTGATTGATTTCCAAAATTATTATTTTGAGATGTATAATCAATTGCTTTAAAATCAAAACCCAATAAATGAAAAAGTCTTTCTGGAGTAATACTTATTCTTTCTACTTTCTTAACACCACTTTTGTTTTGTGGTATAGTACTTTCTATTAACCATATTTTATCATAATATAAAGTCATAAATGTTTCCATATTATTTTTTAAAGATTCGATAATTGACATAAGTTGTTTGTTTGATATTCCGGAATGAATATCTAATTGCCTTCCATTAGCCATTATTCTTCCTATAAAGTCAACACCAGTTTTTGTTTTAGTATTCTCTATATTTCTTGAGGGCAATGCAGATAGTCTTAATATTGAGTCTTCTATTCTAACTATTTTTTTATTTGATAATTCATATAAAGAATTATAAAACACTTCCATAATTTCTTCATAACTGAGTTGTAAAGAATCAACTAAACCATCAATAAGTTCATGCATACTTATGTATTCAGAAGAATCACTTAATGAATTGTCATTTATTAAATAATTTATATAATTTATCTTTTTTTCTATAGAATCTTCACACTCCATTATTTCCATTAAATCAATGTTAAATTGACGACTAAGAAATAAATCAACCCTTAGATATACATTTGATAGTTCTTCAGTAGTGATTATCTTTTTCATATAATTACCTCAATTAAATTATATCATTAAAAAATATCATTGTAAATTTTCACAATAATATTATCTTCTCTTGATAAATCATACACCTCTATTTATTTATATATTAACACACACTTTTTTATTATTCAATTAATATATCACATTCTAATTGTTTATATTAATTATTTTTTTTAGGTTGCATTGTTAATTGTAATGGCATTGATGTATTATCGTTTCTATTAGTATAAACTCTCTTATTTCTTTTTAATTCTTCAAGAAGTTTTATAGTATGTTTTGTTTTATTTTTATTTTGTTCAACAGATTTTAAAAATTGATCTCCTTTTGTACAACATCCTTGCAAATAATATCTTTTAGCGTATTCAAGTCTTAATGTATCAACTTGCTCATATGACATTCCTAATTGTTGACATGCTGTTTCTACATCTAACTTGGCATTTATATTGATTTTTTAATCAATTTTTTTAATTCTTATTTCTCCTCTTGTGTGATAATCATTTTTAGAATAAAAGCTTTTACCTATTTCATTGTATGAAAATACATCTACTATTATATATTCACACCCTATACTCTTAAAATACTCTTCCATTTTATTTATAAGGATTTGTCCTACACCTTTACTTCTTGTTTTATTCGTAACTATAAGTTCTGTTATCTCCCCTCTTCTAGGACACTTATAATCTAAATAATCATATTCATCATATGGTGGAATACATCCCATAATAAGACCAATAGCTTTGTCATTTTCAATAGCTAAATAACATTTCCCTTCATAATTGTTTACCTCTTCTAAATCTAACAAAGCCATCTTTTCTCTATACTCTGGATGAAGTTGATCTAAATTGTCTTTATCAATAGATAGAATATATTCTTCTAATTCCACTAATAAATCCCTTACATCTTCTAAATACTTTTCTTCATATTCTATAATTTCAACATTACTATCACAAGATAAATATTCAAATTCGAAGGCAACTATTTGTTTTTGATTTAATTCATCCCCATAAATTTTTTGCATCAATTCAACAAGTTCTTCTATAGAGTGTCCAGGCATAATTCTTTCAACATCAAAATTTTCTAATAATTCATCTATATTTTTTACAATAGTTTTATTGATAACCTTTACTTTTACAAATTTACCACTAATATCTTGATTATTAAAAGTTATCATATCTCCAACTTGTATCGCTTGTGATTTTTCTTTCAAGATTCTTACTTCTATATCTTTTTTTCTAGATATCATCCAGTTATATACATCATTAATGATATTATAAGAATATTTTTTCATTTTACCTCCAATTTTATATGATAATTTTTATTTCCTAATCCATAAATATACACCATCTTGGTTTTCTGGTTTATATTTCAATCCACATTTAATATAAAAATTCCTATTATTAGCCGTGGGACTAGCTTCTAATTGAAATGATTCTCCCTCTTTTATTTGTTTTTCTAATTCACTTATTAAAGATGTCACAATTAATTTACCTACACCCTTGTTTTGGCATTCCTTAATTACCATTATGTCAGTTAGCATACCTTTTAATACTTTATCACCAACTATTCTTCCTACTCCTATACAGTTTTCTTGTTCAAAAACACTTATATTTACCATTGACCCATCAATTGCTCTCTTTACTAAATCATATGGTAAACTATTCCAATTTAAATTATTTCTAATATTAATAAAATCTTTTGGTTCTATATTAGTTTTCACTATAAAACTCATTTTTACCTCCAAAATATTATTTTTTTTATTATAATTCTTTTTTTAATTCTTCTCTAAGTTTCATCCAAAGTTTTCCTAATTGATTTTCTCCATCCCTATTAGGTCCCCATCCCCAAAAGGAATCTTTAGGTGAATCTTCCACTATCAAATAATCTTCAGTTTGTAATAATTTTTTCTTAACATATGGATTTTGCTCTATTTTTAGTCTCAATAATTCTTCCATAATACCTAATTTAACTTCATTCCAATCTGGTCTTTGTTTATCCCTATTAGCATATGCGATTCTTTGTGCTTCGTCAGCAGAATGAGATTTTTTTACTTTTTCAACTAATTCTTCATCGCTTCCCATAAAACTCGCAGTTTGGTATGCTTCTTCAAGCGACGCATACAAATAACCGTTCCATTCAACTTTAAAAGAAGAAAAATTATCCAATGGGTAAAATTCCCTAGGATAAAATCCTATTACTTCGTCCATTTTTTCTGAAAGCCATTTATCTCTATATTGTTCAAGTTTAATCATAACACCACTCCTATTCATAAATATTATATCACATATTTTAAATTTATTTCTGCGAGGTTATTCTTATTATAGCCACATTTTAAAAATAAAATGGCTCCAAAGTGGCTCCAGAATCTATTTTGTGCTATTTTCAAGAAAAAGAAAAACTCGCGTTTTCCCTTATATTATCTGGGTTTGCGAGTTATTTACCACAACATTGCTTATATTTTTTACCACTGCCACATGGCTGTCACTTTTCGGTATTTCTAGCCGTTATTTTGCTTT
>CAZYOS010000003.1:25146-37808 GCA_964649245.1 uncultured Clostridium sp. | reverse complement strand
TAACCATGTTTGGAAACTTTTCTGATTCAATATTCTGAGCAAGTTCCATAGTTTCGTCTTCAGAATATGTTGTTATTTTATACATTTTTTATCACCATATTCATTGTATCATTATTAAAAAATAATATGCAACTATTTTTGCATATTTTACATATTATTTATTTTGCTTAGTCTTTAGTCCATACAAATGACATCTATCTTCATACAATAACCTAGGATGGAACAAAAGTGTATTTTGATGAAAATAATAACTATTATGATATAGTTATTGATAATAAATATGATGTTGACAATTTTAAAAATAATAATATTAATATTGGAAATATTGTTTTTAATAGACATAATGGTTCTATAATCAACCCAGTTGAAGGATTTAATAGAGGAAATATGTTTAATAATTTATATAATGAATATAAAAAGCATTCTTATAATTTAAAAGTAAATAATAAAAAAGATGAATTATTATATAAAATACAAATATATAACTTTGCTATAAGGGATTTGAGTTTGTATCTTGATCTGCATTCAGATGATAGGGAAAAAGTAAAATTATTTATTCAATATAATAACGAATTAAATGAATTAAAAAAATCTTTTAATGGCCTATATAGTCCATTATGTATTAATGAAGTAAATAATGAAAACAAATGGACTTGGATTGATAATCCCTGGCCATGGGATAAGGGAGGTAATATATAATGTTTAAATATGAAAAGACTTTAGAATATCCAGTTAACGTTAAAAAGAAAGATATTAAAATGGCTAAATTACTTATAACACAGTATGGTGGTCCAGATGGAGAGCTGGGTGCAGCCTTAAGATATTTATCGCAAAGACTTACTATGCCTGATGATATTGGTAAATCATTACTAACAGACATTGGCGTTGAAGAATTAGGACATGCTGAAATGATATGTACTATGGTAACACAATTACTTAAAGATGCTACTATAGAAGAATTAAAAAGCAATAATTTAGAGGGATGGTTTGTTTCGCATAAAAGAGGAGTATATCCTATAAATCAAGATGGTATTCCATTTACAAGTGCTTATATTGCTTGTACTGGAGACCCTATTGTAGACTTGCAAGAAGATATGGCAGCAGAAGAAAAAGCAAGAGCTACATATGAAAATTTGATGGATTTAACTGCAGATGAAAGTTTATTAGCTCCACTAAATTTTTTAAGACAAAGAGAAATTGTTCATTTTGCTAGATTTAAAGAATTACATGACTATTATAAAGAAAAAGGATATTAGATCCTTTTTTAATTTTTTATGTCCTTATTAATAAAAATATTAAAACTAAGTAATATTAAAAACAATGTATTTATAACCATAATAATTATTCCACTCTTTAATGTAAGTATAATGCCTAATTCATTTTTCATTTGCAACAAATATTCATTATCTTTAAATATACTAAAATCTATATATGGCAGAAATGTATATTTAAAAATATTATATCCAAATCCAAATAATAATTGTGCCACTATATTTGAAGCAAGACATATTAATAAAGAAATACCTACAGAAACAGCAGTACTACTTGTTAAAACAGATAAAAACAGTGCTAAAGTCCCTATAAAAAATACTGGTATAAATTGTATAATTATTTCATATAGAAAACTTATATCAAAGTCATAGTATTTATATACATTAATAATAAAATAATATGATAAAAATATAGTTATAATATAAATTGTTATTATAATATAGATAAATATTAACTTAGATAAAATTACTTTCCATCTTTTATAAGGTTTGGTAAGATATATTCTAATTGTACCACTATGTAATTCATTAGAAACTATATTACCAAACTGTATTCCAACTAATACTCCAATAAAAGGAATAAATCTATATGCAGTATAAAGAATACTATTAATGCTTTTATTTTTATTTAAATATACAATTATAAAAATTATACTGATTAGTAATAAAATACTAAGTATTATTTTTGATTTAGATGCTTTTTTAAATTCATTTTTAATTAACTTAATCATTTTTATATCCCATAGTTTCAAAAAATTCTGATTCCAGTTTATTTTGCTTTTCTGTAATTCTATATACCTTAATGTCGTTTAATATTAGTCTTTTATTGATTTTACATATTTCTTCTTCAGTGGCATATACGCTTAATGTTTCACCTATTTGAAAATCATTTATTAGATACTTAGCTCTTGAATAATCATCTACTTCAAATTCTATATATTTTTTATTACTTTCATTATTTATTGCTTTTCTTTCAATGATTTCACCATTATTTATAAAAATAACTTCGTCACAAATAATCTCTATTTCAGATAACAAATGAGATGAAATAATAATTGTAGTATCTTTTAAACTTTTTATTAGTTTTCTTAAATTTTTAATACCAATTGGATCCAATCCATTAGTTGGTTCATCTAATATTAGTATTTTTGGATTACCTAATAATGAAGCCGCTATTCCTAGTCTTTCTTTCATTCCTAAAGAATATGTTCTTACTTTCTTTTTAATAGATTCATTTAAATCTACTATTCTTATTATATCTCTTATAGATTCTTCATTAATGCCTTTAAATACATTTCTATATAAATCTAAATTATCATATCCAGAAAGATTCTTATACACATCAGGACTTTCTACAATACATCCTACTCTTTTAATAGCCTTTTCATAATCTTTTTTTAAACTAATACCATCATAGTAGACATCCCCAACATCTAGTGTGTATAACCCTGTCATTATTTTTAATAATGTTGATTTTCCTGCTCCATTAGGCCCTACTAAACCAATAACAGATCCTTTGTTAACATTAAAACTAATATTATTTATTATTTTCTTTCCATTAATTATTTTACTAATATTTTTTACTTCTATTGCATACTCGCTCATATATTTCCTCCATTTGTAAACAAATTTTATCAAATGAATTTTGATCTTACAAATTAACAAATATTATTTTTTTAATGTTTTTTTATATAAAAATTAAATAATTCTATAATTATTATTTAATTAATAATTGATTTATTATTATAATCATTTTTTATTATTATTTTTTTTATTTATTAACAAAATAAAATACACTTGTTGATAAGTGTATTAAACGTCGGTTAAATCTACATTTTCTTCTTGAATTATATCTTTAAATAATTCCTTAAACTTTTCAATTTCTTTCTTTTTAGAATCTTCATATACTACTTTAGTTCTACATATTGCTTTATAAAAATGTTTTAATTTTACTTCTTTTGAATTTTCATATAATGCCATAGAAAAGGCACTCATAACTATTGTTAATGCTATATCAGGATATCTATTTCCTATTTCATATATTCTTTTATATTCATCAGTCATTTCAACAATAAACTTAAATATTTTTTCTTTCAAATAATCTGTATAAGTAAGTTTAACACCTGTTCTTTTTTCATGTTTTGGATATGTTCCTAGTAAGATTTGAACGCATTGTTCTTCTGTAGGTTCTGCTACATCAACTTTTAAGAAACGTCTTAAGAAGGCTCTATCTCTTAATATATATGCTTCATATTCATCATATGTTGTAGCGCCTATCATTTTTATGTCTCCACGATCAAGTCCTGGTTTTAACATATTAGCAAAGTCTATACTCATATTGGCAGTATTTCTATTGACTAGAAGATGAACTTCATCAATAAATAAAATAATATTTTTTTTTGTTTTTAATTCATCAACTAAAAGTTGCAATCTATTTTCAGATTGTCCTTCACTCATAGTTTCACCTAACATAGCAGAAATATTTACTTTAATCAATTCATAAGGCTTTAGTGCTTCAGGTATTTCGCCTATTTTCATTCTATACCCTATACCTTCAACAATTGCAGTTTTACCTACACCGGCTTTTCCAACAAGCAATGCACTTTTTTCTGGGGTTAAAAGGATCATTATTGATTGTTCAATCTCACTTTCTCTTCCAATAGCGGGATTTGTTACATATTCTTTTCTACTAAGATTCTCTCCATAGGTTTCCAGAATACTTACTTTTTGCATTTGCTTTTCTTCTAATGACATTTGTGGCTTTTCATTTATGCTTTCGCCATTAGATACTCCAAAAGCTCCTGAATTATTATTATCACCAAAATTCAATGTTTCAATTTTTTCTTCCATAATTCATCCTCTTATACAATAAGTATTTTATCAACTTTTTTAACAAAAGTCCATATTTTTATTGACAAACGTCAACTCTTTTACTATAATAATTTATGCAAGTGCCTGATTAGCTCAGTTGGTAGAGCGCACGGCTGTTAACCGTTAGGTCGCAGGTCCGAGTCCTGCATCAGGCGCCATGTATAATTTAACTCAAGTATTCTTGAGTTTTTTTATTGTTTAATCATAATATTTATTATGAAAGATAGTTTTAATGATTTATTCAATCTTAACCCAAGATATTCAATATCAATTAGTTTTATCTTGGGTTTATTGTTAATAGATGACTTAACAACGGCAGAACAGAATTTATTAGGAAACTGGATTATATTATTAGGCCAAACTATTTTAGCAAATGCAGCCTGTCAAAATGTAATTGAAAATAGAATAAAAGGTGGAATAATTAATATAAATTCTTGTGAAGTCAAATCCATATATAATCCTGCTGTATACAATATTAAAACTATAAAAGATATAATTAATAAAGTGTATCCAGATAATTCAATTGACATTCATTTGTTAAAAAAAATAATAAAAGATTTACAAGAGAATATAAATAAAATAGAATGATTATTTAAAAATCACTCTATTTTCATCATTTTCATTCATTGTAATTTTAACTGAATATCTACTTAATTCTTTTGGATTGAATATTTGATTATCCTTAAGATCATCTATATACACACTAAGTCTATCTCTTGAATCTAATTCTAATGAAATGTATACATTATTGTTTGTCTTTCTTACATAATAATCATAATAACTTTCATAATATTTAACATCTACTTTTATTATATCTTCTAGTGATTCATCATAATCAATTATATATTTTGTCTTATAATTGCTATTAAATTCTACTACTAATTTATTATTTGTTGGTATTCTATATGTTTCCCTTGCAGTAGTCATTGTATATTTAGTAGACACATCATCTACTTCAACTATTTTATAGTATTGATTTATAGTATATCCTATACCCAAAGCAATTATAAATGCTATTACTATTAATGAAGTAATAAACGCCAATGGTTTTCTTTTCTTTCTATATATTAATATATACATAAATATTACCAACCATAGCATAAGAAGCATTACGCCAAAGCACGCTATTACAACACCATATACTTTAAGACCATCTAATATTGATATTGCACTTGCAATAAAGATAACTGATGCCCACAAAAATAAAAATATAAATATTAGTATTAAAAATATCCCTAAAGTATTAAATATTATTCTTTTTGATCTTTGTTTCTTTGTTTCAAATATTTTAGTATTAGATACAACCTCCATTGATTCTTCTATTACATTACTAACAGATTTTTTAGCATTCTCTTCAATTTTATTAATTACTTTTTCAGTTTTGGTTTTCTTTTTAAATAATAATTTAATCTTAATTATTGTTTGTTTAAAATTACACTTAATCTTTCTTAATGCCTTTGTTCTTTTGGATTTTGATAGTTTTTTTGCTTTTTTTTCTCTTTTTATTTTTTCTTCTTTTGCTTTCTTTTTAAAAATGTTGGTAACTTTTTCAATTATATTTTTAATGGTTACATTTCCTTTTAATTCCTGTTTCTCTTTAAGAGCTATTTCTTCAGGTGTACCTAAATTCTTTAAAATATCAATTATTCTTTTATTTTCTTTTTTCTCAGAGTCAATAATATTTCTATATTTTAAAATAATAGCATCCTTCTTTTTATTATTAATACCCTTAAGATTTTCTTCTAATTTTAATAAAAATTTTTGGTCCTTTTTCATAGCTATCCCCATTTAATAAACATATATTATTATTTTATATATATTTTGTCAATCAAAAATTGAATTTACGGCTTCTTTAATAGCCTTTTTTATATCTTTTAAAATGCTTTTAACCCACTTTTCAATATATTTTGTTATGAGATCATTCAGCTCATCTTTAAAAGTTTTCTTAGTACTTACGTATTCTTCTTCACTCCATATTCCGAGTTTGTTATCTGCTGCTTCACTTTCCAATGTATATAAGTCATTAACATATAAGTAATCATCGTAAATATATTCCACTTTAGCATACCCTAGACTTATAAGTTCACTTTCTAATAATAAATTATCAACATAAACCCAAGCTAATATTCTGCCATACTTATCTGTCTTATCGCTTTTCGGATCATATTCTAGTTCTATTTTATTAGCATTAGTTATTTTATCACATGTATAGTCACTTGCCTCTTTACCATAAGGCTGTACTTCTACACCTGGTTTAACAGTTTCAGGTGTATCAATAGCTAATAGTCTAACTGTTTTTTCTTCATCATTAATTAACACTTTTATAGTGTCACCATCTACACACTTACTAAATGTTGCTTCTTCTTTTTCGGTAGCATATGTGCTTACCATAAACAATAAAAAAGCAAAAATTGTTACTAATATATTCTTCATAATTAAATTATATCAAATTTTAATAAATTTTTAAAGAAAGAATAATACAAATTAAAATATACTTTTTATAAGTATATTTTAATATTAAATTTAACTAATTTCTTTTAATTTGGTCTGATATTCATTTAATACCTTTGATATCTCGTTCTCATCTTCTGTTTTAACACTATACCATCCCTTAGAAAAAGCCAAGTTATATAATTCTCTAGCTGAATTTTTACATTCATTTAACATATCTAATATGCTTTTATATAGTTCTTTATTGCTCATTTCATTACATGCAGTTGAATAATTATTTGAAATGTTTTTTTCACAAATAAGAATATCATTAATAATATCTTCTTCAGACATACATAGACCTGTTAAAACGTTCTCTTTTTCATTTTTAATTTCTTCCATATTATTCCATAATATTTAGAAGTCTATTATAATGATTACTATGCATTTTTTTCACTTTAAGAAGTGTTTTAACTACATTATCATCGTCTACACAATCTAGATACATAAATATCTTCTTTGTCATAATTAAATTCCAATAAAGCATATCTTTTATGTATAAAAGGTCTTTATTTGATATTATGTTTGGAACTTCTTTCATATTTCTTTCCTCCTAATAATATTATTTACAATACTGTATATAATATTAATGTAAAATTTTCCAAAAATATTAGCACTCTCTATTGACAAGTGCTAATATTTGAGTATAATTATAATTGTAAGGAGATGATAAACATGAGTTTATTACCAAGTAAATTTTATTTAGATGATTTCTTTGATGACTTTGCACAAATTGAAATGCCAAAGATGCCTAGAACAAGCATGAAATGTGATATTTATGAAAAAGGCGGTAGAGTTAATATTGATATGGATACTCCAGGATTTAAAAAAGAAGACATCAAGATTGATGTTGAAGACGGCATATTGACTATTGAGGCAACAAAGAATAATGAAACTGAAGAAAAAGATAAAAAATATGTTAGAAGAGAAAGAGTATTTGGTTCAGTTAAAAGACAATTTACCGTTGGAAACATCAGTGAAAAAGATATCACAGCTAAATTTAATGATGGTGTATTAAAAATTTCCTTCCCTAAAGAAGAAGAAAAGCAATCTAAGAAATTCATTGAAATAAAATAAAATTTAATAATTTAAAACTTCTCAAATGAGAAGTTTTATTTTGTAACATTAAATCTAAAATAACAAATATCTCCATCTTGCATTAAATACTCTTTGCCTTCTAGTCTTGATTTTCCAGCTTCTTTGACTTTTAATTCACTTCCATATTCAACTAAATCATCATAGCTCATTACTTCAGCTTTTATAAAACCTCTTTCAAAATCAGTATGTATTATTCCAGCACATTCTGGTGCTTTCATTCCATCTTTAAATGTCCATGCTCTTACTTCGTCTTTTCCTACTGTAAAAAATGTTTTTAAACCTAACATATGGTAAGTCATATATATTAATTGATCTAAACCACTATTTTGAATTCCCAAGTCATTTAGAAATTCTCTCTTTGATTCAATATCTAATTCTGCCAATTCACTTTCTATTTTTGCACACATCAACACAACAGAAGCATTTTCTTTATCCGCTTCTTTTCTTACTTCATCTATATATTTGTTATTACTTTCTAATATATCGTCTTCACTAACATTAGCCAAATAAATAAATGGCTTATTTGTAATTAAATTATAATTTTTAATTATTTTATTTTCATTATCGCTAAATTCGACTAGTCTTAGCATTTTGCCTTCACTCAATATATATTTTATTTTTTTAAGTAATGTAACTTCAACAAGTGATTCTTTATCATTTGATGTAATTGCTTTTTTTTCTATTTTTTGTAGCCTGGTTTCTACTATTTCTAAGTCACTTAATATTAACTCATAATTAACTATTTCTATATCTCTCAACGGGTCTATACTTCCTTCGACATGAATTATATCTTTGTTTTCAAAACATCTAACTACTTGCACTATAGCATCAACTTCTCTTATGTTTGCTAAAAATTTATTTCCTAATCCTTCGCCAGTAGATGCACCTTTTACTAATCCTGCTATGTCTATAAATTCGTATTGAGTTGCGATTAATCTTTCAGGATTATACATATCATATAATGTATCAAGACGTTTGTCCGGAACAGTAACTGTCCCAACATTTGGATCTATTGTAGCAAAAGGATAGTTTGCTGCTAAAATATTTTTTTTTGTTATTGCATTAAATAGAGTACTTTTTCCAACATTAGGTAATCCAATTATTCCAGCTTTAAGCGCCATATGCTACACCTGGAAAAGACCATATTCCTATTGGTAGTCCTGCTAAATACCATCCTATTAGCACAACAAACCATATTACAAATATTGCAGTTGCATACGGTATCATATACCTTATGCTTCCAAATAAAGTAATCATGTTCTCACTTTTATTATACTTTTCCATAAATGCTAAATAGATGACAAAATACATTAGTAATGGAGTCAATCCATTAGTTACAGAGTCTGCAGCTGCAAAAACTATTTGAGAAAATTCTGGACTGACACTTGCATTCATAAATAGCGGCACCATTGTTCCAGATATTATCGTCCATTTTATAATGGAACCAGGGCAAAATATATTTGCTATAGAAATAAGAATAAATGCGATTAATATTAGCCATACACCAGTAAATGATAAATCACCTATTATCTTTGATGTAAATGCAGTTATTACCACTCCAATATTACTTTCTTCAAAAACATTGATAAATAATGACGCAAAGAATATAAGCACCAATACACTACCTATTCCATCTAATGAATGTCCTAAACTATCAGCAACATCTTTATTATTATTTATAGTTTTAGTCATAAAGCCATATCCTAATCCAATTATAACAAACCATAATGTTACTATAAATATAAATCCTTGTGAAAATAATGAATTTCCTCCAAAAAGCATATCTATGTATCTACCACCACTATGATCTAGTAGGGCTCCAGATAGTGGTAGACCTGGTATAATCATATATATTATTAGTAATAAATATATTACTCCAGCTCCTATTCCAACTATTAGTCCTCTTAATTCTTTATTTGTTACTTTAAGATCCTCTTCTTCATGTTCATACCTGTTTAGTCTAGGCATAATTCTTTTTTCAGTAACATTAGTAAATACTATTGCCGTAACAATCAAAACAACTATCATTAAAAATAATGCAAAGAACACCCCTATACTATATTTAATATCTAATACTTTTGCAGCATTTAATGTAAGTGTTAATAGTGAACTATCATTAGCAGATAGTAATAGATTTATTCCTGTTCCAAAAGATAATGATGCAAAAGATGCTATTATTCCGCCCAATGGATTTCTCCTACCATATTTAAATAGAAGAGCTCCTAAAGGTAGCATAATAACATATCCAATATCTCCTAATATAGAAAACATTAAACTTATTAAAATTAAAATGAATGTTAAAGTGTACTTTTTTGCACTTTTAGTTATTATACTAAAAAACGTTTCTAAAAACCCTGACTTTTCTAATATTCCTATTCCTATTAATACAATAATTAATGTTGATAAAGGTTCAAAATTCACAAAATTCTTAACTGCTGTAGTTACTATATGTTTTAATCCACTAAAACTAAATAAATTATTTACCTCAACAACTTTATTTGTAAGTTCATTAGTAATTTTATTAACAACATTGTACTCCGCTTGAATATTTATAAAATGCAAAAAACCACTTATTATTATAGTTGAAACTATTAAAACAATAAATGTCATTATTGGACTAAGTTTTATCTTCTTCTTTATCATTAAAACTCCTCAACTTTTTTAAGTTTCTTATCAAATTCAATTCTATCCATCATAATGCTTCTGTCACATTTAATGCATCTTATTTTTATATCAACACCAGTTCTTACAACTTCCCACAAATTTGTTCCACAAGGATGTGGCTTTCTCATAATAACTTTACTTCCTAATTTATACTCTTTATTCATACTAATCTACTTTCACATTTATCTTTAGTATTTCTAATATTCTTTCTAAATCTTTCTCACTGTTATATGGTATAGTTATTTTCTTAGAATCTATTTTAACCTTGTTTCCAATTAATTCTCTCATATGTTCTTCCACATAAGAATAAGGATTTGTTTTAGTTACTCTATTAATTGGATTAATCTTTTTAAAGTGTCCTTCTGATACTATGTTTTCAAGTTCTCTAACAGATAATCCATCTTTCTTTATCTTATTATTAAGTTCTATTATTCTATTTTGATTATCTAGCTTACTTAAAATTTTTGCATGACCAGCTGAAATTTTACCATGAAGTACATCATTTTTAACTTCTTCTGGTAAAGATAACAGTCCTAGCATGTTAGTAACAAAAGTTCTGCTCTTGCCTATTCTTGTAGCTAATTCTTCTTGGGTAATTCCAGATGCTTTAATTATATTTGAATATGCTTCAGCTTCTTCTATTGAAGTTAAATTCTCTCTTTGAATATTTTCTAAGAGAGCTATTTCCATCATTTCATTATCAGAAAACTCCTTTATAATACAAGGAATTGTTTCTTTTCCCACTAATTCACTAGCTTTTTTTCTTCTTTCTCCAGCAACTATATCATATCCTTTTATTGATTTAGTTACTATTATTGGTTGTATTACACCATATTCTTTTATTGAATTAGCAAGTTCTACTAATTTTTCTTGATCAAATGTTCTTCTTGGCTGATAAGGATTACTCCTAAGTTCACTTAGTTTAATATCTACCACATCATTTTCTGAGGCATTATCCATTATATCTTTTTCTAAATCACTTACATATAATGACTCTCCACTAAATAATTGCTCCAATCCTCTTCCAAGAGCTTTTCTCTTATTATTGTTTTCCATTTCTATCTATCACCTCTTTTGCTAAATTAAGGTAAGCAAGAGCTCCTTTACTTTTAGGGTCATACTCTAAAATCGGTTTTCCATGTGAAGGTGCTTCTACTAATTTAACTAATCTGGGAATTATAGTACTAAATACTTTTTCATTGAAGAATTTTCTTACATCTTCTACTACTTCAAGTCCGAGTAAAGTTCTTCCATCTAACATAGTAAGTAAAACTCCTTCTATATCCAAATCAGGATTTACATTCTTTTGTACTCTAATTATCGTTCTTAATAGTTGTTTAACACCTTCTAATGAGTAATACTCACATTGCACAGGTATTAATACAGAGTCTGATGCAGCTAAAGCATTTGTTGTCAAAACTCCTAAGTTAGGTGGACAATCTATTATTATAAAATCATATCTATCTTTGATAGTATCTAGTTGTCTTTTTAATTGTTCAGTGATAACAAATTCTTTGTCGCTTACACTAATTTGTATTAATTCAATATCAACTCCTGCTAAATCTATCATTGCTGGTATTAAACTAAGGTTTTTAAAAGGAGTCTTGATTATTGTTTCTTTAATATCAGTGTCTCCCATAACAACATCATATATACTCTTTTTAATTTTTATTCTATCTATTCCTAGTCCAGTAGTAGTATTACTTTGAGGATCTAAGTCTATTAACAAAACTTTCTTATCTAAGTGTCCTAGTGAACTTGCTAAATTTATACTTGTAGTTGTCTTACCAACTCCACCCTTTTGATTAACTAATGCTATAACTTTTCCCATCATGTGTACCTCTCTTACTAATAAATATTTTAACATATAATTAATTAATTTAAAACAATAAAATAAAAAAACAGTAATTTTTCAACAACTGCTTTCTACTAATAAAATTTATTAATATTATCATACGACTTAATAATTAAATTTTTGTTTAATATATTAATATTTTTTTCTGCTATATATAGGCTGTCATCAATATCACTAGACCCTTTTACTAAATTGCCATTTGTATCCTCAGAAAATAATCGTTCTAGAATTATGTCTTTTTCAATCGTTCTTTCCATTCTTCTTAATACAATAACATCATGTCTAAAATCATCTAAACGTAAAGAATATATGTCACTAGGCACTATAGTTATTAGTACTTCAATTGTATTTGGGGTTTCACAACTATATGTTTTATTAATTATATTTTTCGCTAATTCATTTGTTAATATTAT
>CAZYOS010000003.1:222-25046 GCA_964649245.1 uncultured Clostridium sp. | reverse complement strand
CACAACTATATGTTTTATTAATTATATTTTTCGCTAATTCATTTGTTAATATTATCCATGTGATTACAAGAAAATGCTACTCTATTTGTTCTTTCATTTAGTAATTCTAATAAGTATCTCCTAATTAATTCTTTTAGCTTAATAATTAAGAGTGCATACGAGTGATTAAAATCATTATCCTTTTTCTTTCTTAAAGCATTTATATCTTCAGCAAATACTTCATTAAAGTATGGGTTTTCTTTGTATACAGATATTTTTTCTAATAATTCATCTATTTTTTTATTTGAAACATTAGTATTATATTTTAAATTAATTTTTTCAAGATTAGTTTTGAATGTTTCTATAATATCTTTAAGTTTCTCTTCTGAGTCGTCATTTCTATAATATTCTTTCATTTCAGTTAATCCGTTAACTCTTGCTCTACTTTTATATAATTCAACTTGAATATCATGTCTTTCAGCTTCAGATAAATTGTTTGTATTCAAGTGAGAGTTTTTTAAAATACCATTTAATACATTTGTATAATATGTTCTTCTTTCTTTTGATTTATTTAAATAGATATCGCGGATTTCTTTATACGCTTTATCAAAACTTTTTGAAATATCAGGAAGTGTAGTAAAATTTTCATTTGCTAATCCCTTTTTTATTTTTTTGATTTCTTCATATGTAGGATAGTTTGCAAATTCAGAATTCAAAACATCAAAAAATGCATCAACAGTTCTTTTAATAAATCTTGGAATACTATTAATAACCATCTCACAAACTTTTTTTGGTTCATATATATTCATTTCAATGTCATAAACGGCTTTATGATTAAGTTTATTATATATTTTCTCATGTACAGCATAAACTGATTTAAATGGACAATCATCTCTTATAGATGTTCTTCGTAAAGGTACTATTGTATCAAATAACATATTTATTTTATTAATATACATTTCTTTGATCATTTCACATTTTGCTCTTTCAGCTGCAGCATTATTGTAAGATGTATTTTTTCTCTCTGAATTATTTTCTGGATTTTTTAATAGTTCGTAAGCAGAATTAATCTTTTTCATAATATCTTCTGCATGTTTTTGTTCTCTAGCACTTTTATTAGCATACATATCTGGATGATATTTTTTACATGCATCTCTGTATGCTTTTTTTAATTCATACTCAGTATAATATTGTTTTAAATTAAGTAATCTTTTTGCTTCTTCACTATTCATTTTGTCTCTACTCCCCTTTAATTAAATCGATAGTATTATACTGCTTTTGCTATAAAAAGTCAATTTAATCCGTTAACAAGCTTTTTAAATTCAGTTCCTCTTACTTCATAACTAGGAAATTGATCCCAAGAAGCACTTCCGGGACTTAATAGAACAACGTCTCCTTTTGTAGCATTTTCATAGCTAGCATTAACTGCTTCTTCTAAATTATCAACTACTATTGTTTTGATATTTAACTCTTTCATATCTTTTTCAATTCTTTGTTTACATTCCCCGTAGCAAACTATTAACTTAGTATTCATTAAGTAATCTTTTAAATCCAAAAATCTTTGTGTTCTTTCAAGTCCACCTAATATTAATATAGTTGGTTTATTAAATGCTCCTAAAGCTATTTGAGTTGATGTAATATTCGTAGCTTTAGAATCATTATAATAATCCACTCCTTTTAGTGTTCTTGTATATTCAATTCTATGTTCTACACCATTAAATTCTTTTAAAACTTTAATAATAGATTCATTAGGAATATTTAATTCTTTTGATGCCATTATAGCACACATTACATTTTCATAATTATGTGTTCCTTGTAGTTTAATATCTTTTGTATCAATAATAAATTCATCATAATAATATATCTTATTATCTTTTAGATAGCATCCATTTATCTTTTCTTTACTTGAAAAATATTTTTTATTACTTTTAATATTTTTTATAATACGAAATGCATCTTCATTTCCTTCATTAATGATAGCTACTTGATTTGAGTCTTGATTCATAAATAGTTTTAATTTATTCTCATTATAATACTCTCTAGTTCCAAACATATCTAAATGTGCTTCATATATATTTGTTAATATAGCAACACCAGGATTGTAATCATAGAAATCATGTAATTGTGGCACACCTATCTCCATTATTAAATAATCATTTTCTTTTATGTTTTCTAATACTTCGCATAAGGGAAATCCAATATTTCCAGCTAAATGCGACCTACCTTTATAATATTCACTTACAATATCATATATTAATGATGTTGTAGTTGTTTTTCCATTTGTTCCAGTTACAGCTACTATCTTTACACCTTTTGGTAATAGATGGTATGCCATTTCTATTTCATTTATTATTTTTATGTTATGCTTTTCACAATATTTCACATATTTATTATCAAAATGTACTCCTGGATTTTTAATTAAATAATCAAAACTATCATCAATAATGTCATCAGGATCACTTCCTAGTACTAATTTAATTCCTAAATCTTTCAATTCATTAATATGATGTTCATCTTGTTTAGCATTAATATCACATAAAAGTATATCATTATTTCTTTTAGCTAATATTTTAGCTGCATTATATCCACTTCTCGCCATACCTAATATAAATATTTTTTTATTTTCAAACATTATTTTCTCCTTAATAATAATTTATTTTGTATTTTCAATAATATCTCTTGCCGCAATTAAGCCAGTTGCAGCCGCTGTTACGATGTTACCCGCTTTACCAGCACCATCCCCTACAAAATATATATTTTGATCATTCAATTTAAATTTATTATTTGTATCTATTTCATTACTAAAAAATTTAATTTCTGGTCCATATAAAAGAGTTTCATCATTATTAACACCAGGTATTATTTTATCTAGTTTTTCTAATCCTTCTAGTATATTTGTAATTATTCTATGTGGTAATATTAATGCTAAATCACCGGCAACGCAATCTTTTAGTGTAGGTTCTATAAATCCTTTGTTTATTCTTTTCCATTCACTACGTCTTCCTTTTTTTAAATCTCTTAAGCTTTGAATAATTGGCTTTCCGTCTCCTAAAACATTAGCAATTCTTGCTATACTTTCTCCATATAGTCTTGTATTTGTAGCAGGCTCAGTTAATCCAACTTTACTTATAAATGCAAAGTTTGTATTATTTGATTTAACATCTTTAAGAGAATGACCATTAACACAAATAAATCCATAATAATTTTCTTTTGCTACAAATCCACCTGGATTAGTACAAAACGTTCTTATTTCATCTGTATAAGTATCAGTTTTTAAAAATATGGTTGGGTCGTAAATTACTTTTGTTATGTCTTCAAGTATTTCTTTTCTTACTTCAACTCTAACACCTATTTCAATACTTTGAGATGTATATGGTATATTATATTTATCTGCTAATTCTTGTATCCATTTAGCACCTGTTCTTCCTGGTGCTATAACCACATTATTTGTTGCTAAGACAACATCTTTATTACCATCATTATATGTAATTTCATGTTTATTTTTTTCAATAGATTTAACATCTGTTACATTGCATCTTTGTAAGATATCTACTCCTTTATTTTCTAAATAATCTGTAAAATCTTTTATATAATTCGGTAATTTATCACTTCCAAGATGTTTTTGCTTTATTAATAAAAGTCTTCCACCATTTTTAGCAACCTCTTTTTTAATATTATTTGCTTCATCAATGTTAGATGGATAAATATCACTGTCCATTTTAAATTCAGTAAATATTTTTTCTGTATCATCTATTATTTGATATGCTTCACTTTCACTCATGTATTTAAATAAATCACTTTTTCCAAGTTTAGGAATAAAATTAAGTTTACCATCAGAAAATGTTCCTGCTCCCCCAAATCCAGAAAGTATTTGACATGGCTGGCAATTCAAACATTTTCCCCCATTTATTTTCATCGGACATAAACGTTTTTCAGCTCTTGGTCCTTTGTCAATAAGTGCTATTTTAAGTTTTGAATTATTATTAATTAGTTCATAAGCACAAAATAATCCAGCAGGTCCCGCTCCTACAATTACAGCATCATATTTTTTCATATATACTCCTTTTTTATACACAATTTAATATAATTGTGTTATTTTTCTTCTAGTTTTCTATAGGCAACTTTACCAACTAATGTTGTTGGTAAACTTTTCCTAAATTCATATATAGCTGGTAATGAATATTTTGCAAGATTTTTTTCACAATAATTTTTTAGTTCTTTTTCGACTTCTTTTGAGGGCTCTATTCCTTCTTTTAAAACAATAAAAGCTTTAGCAATTTGAATCTTTCTTGGATGTGGAACACCAATAACAGTGCTTGTAAATACATACGGATGATTATTTAAAATTGTTTCTATATAACTTGGATATAAGTTATACCCGTTAGATATAATTACTCTTTTTATTCTTTGCTTAAAGTATACATATCCATCTTTATCCATACATCCTACATCCCCAGTATGAAGCCATGTTTTTTTATCTTCATGTGTTTGTAATGTTTGTAATGTTTCTTCCATATTATTTAAGTATCCCATCATAACTGTTGGTCCACTAATACATATTTCGCCATCTTCTCCATATTTGGCTTCATCATGTGTTCCAATTTTAACTATTTTATAGTAAGTATCCGGAAAAGGAATACCTATTGATCCATCTCTATAACCACCAGTGGGTGTTAAACAAGTAGCAGCTGATGCTTCCGTTAGTCCGTATCCTACTCTTACTTCTGAAGTTGATCCATGTTCTCTTAAGCACGCATCTACTTTATTTTTTAAGTCTTTTGACATGAAGTCACCACCACTAACTGTGCACTTTATGGATGCTAAATCTTTTTTGCCTAAGTTTGCCTTTGTAAGACCTTCATATAATGAAGGAACGGCACATATAAATGATGGTTTATATTTTTTAACTAGTTTAACGAATTTTTTTGGAGAAAAATCTGGTATTAATATTACTTTCATGCCGCAACATAAAGTTGTATGTATGCATACTCCTAATCCAAATCCATGGAATATTGGAAGTAATGCTAATATAGAATCTCCAGCGTCAGATGGATCGCACATTAAGTGGGATTGAAGTGCTAATGCATTAAAATTTAAGTTAGATAGTAGTATTCCTTTTGGATCTCCACTTGTTCCACCACTATAAAGAATTACAGCAGGATCGTTTCGTCCTCTTAAAGAAACATATTCTCCATCAAAATCATATCCATAATTTAAAAATTCTTTCCATGTCATAATATTATCAGTAAGTTCTATCTTTGGAATAGTTCCTCTGCTTTTAAATTTATATAATAATTTTTTTACTGTTTTTAAGTTATCACCAACTGATGCTACTACTATTTTAGTAATACATGTATTATCAACAATATTATGTATTTTTTCATAAGCTAAATCAAGTGTTAATAAAAATGTAGCGCCTGATTCATTTATATAAGTTTCAATTTCGTTTTCAGCAGACAAAGGGTGTATCATTGCAGCAATAGCTCCAACCATATTAGTAGCATAAAACATTAATAAAGCTTGTGGAGTATTTGGCATGCAAATGGCAACTTTATCATTTTCACCTATTCCTTGAGCTCTTAATGATTGTGCAGTTTCTTTTATCTTTTCATAAAAGCTTCTAAAACTACATGTAGCTCCATAATACTCATAAGCAGTATAATCTGGATATCTTGCAACTGCTTCTAATAAGTATCCTACCATAGAGCCACCAGGATAATCTAAATGTGCAGGCACATTACTTTTATAATATTTTATCCAAGGTGTTAAAGATATATGTCTCTTCTTATCTTTTTCAATTTTTCTTTGTTCCCTATCATTTTCTTTTTTAACTATTTTTTCTTTTTTAAGTATTTCTTTTTGTTCTTTTTTTTCAATTTTTTCTTTTAATTTTCTATTTTTCTTTTCTATCTTTGACTCTTTCATTTAGAGGTACCTCCAATAACTTTGGATTTTCTAATAATTCTGTGAATAATAAAACACCTTGTGCAAAATAATAGCCATCAGATATTCTTTCATCACAGTTTATTCCAAAATCACATACATCTGCAATATATTCTTTTCCCTCTTTATCAATCATCTTTTCCTTATGTATTTCGCCTATAGTTACTATTATAGAGCTTGTACCAAAATTAGTAATATTATGATAAATAGAGCCAATTTTTAAATTACCTAAATTTGATAATATAGCACTACTATAATAAATATTATCTTTCATCATAGAAGCAGGTAACCATCCTTTTTGGTCAAGCCATTTATATATTCCTACTACCGGTACTCTTATAAATTTTGGAAGATTTCCAATTATACTTACAGCATCATTAGTGTTATCGTTTTTAGTATGCTTTTTCCCATTTCTAATTTTATATACTTTATCGCTTATTTTTTCTCTTAAACTAAATATATTATCGCTAGGGTCAGTTGTTATATTTATCATCATTTCTTCACTTTTTTCATCAAAAGCTACCTTTGCAACAAACGCTAAAACAACATCATTTCTTTGATATGTTGTTCTATTACATATAAATCTATTTAATAATGGTTTCTCATAAAAAACATGAGCAAAAGCAGTAGCAAAAGCATGAAAGAATGTTAATTTGTTTTCTTTATCATCATGCTTATGTTTTTCTATATATTTAACTAATTCAGTAACATCTACTTTTTGATTTATATAAACATCAGCATCACATCTTCTTGGTTTTAAATCAATCAGTATGTTATGCAATCCATCTATTTTTCTAACCTTCTGGGCATCTACTCTATCTCCAAATTTTCTTTTCATAATTTATGCTCCTTAACACACTATATAATTATATTTTATTTTAATAAATTATGCAACTTTTGAATAAATAATTATTAATTAGGTATTTAGAAAATTAAATACTATTGTAAGAAAACATAAACATAATATGCAATAAACACTAATATCATTATTATACCTTCTTTTCTACTTAGTCTTTTATCATTTTTTGAAAAGAAATATAGCAGCAGCGCAGCAACCATTACAGTTAAAATATCTATCATATTAAAGCTCACAGCTGGAAATCCACCGAATATTAACAATGGTAACCCTAAAACAATTCCTATATTAAAAATATTTGTTCCTATAATATTTCCTAAAGCTATATCAAATTCATTTTTCTTTGCTGCTATTACAGTCATTGTCATTTCTGGTAGAGAGGTACCTATTACTACAACAGTCATAGTAATTAATTTTGTACTTACATTTGCCATTTTTGCTAATACTTGAGCATTATCTACTACTATGTCTCCACCTATTATTATTAATGCACAACATACTATTGTAAGAATTATACTTTTAAACATACTATATTTTGCTGTACTTCTTTCAAAGAATCCTTCTTTTGCTTTAATAGCTGTTATTATGTATGCTATAAATACAAAAAAGAATGATAAAAATAATAGTCCGTCCCATCTATCAAGTATTAGTTTAGAATCACTTAAATAATTAAATGATAAAGATATTGCAAAAATAGAAGTTATTGTTAATAGAATTGGTAACTCTTTTTTGATAACTGAATTTTTAACTTTAATTGGTGATATTAATGCTGCTAATCCAACAATTAAAATAATATTAACTATGTTGCTTCCAATAACATTAGATAATGCGATATCTCCTTGACCATTAATTAAACTGTTAAATGAAATTGTAAGCTCAGGTGCACAAGTTCCGAATGCCGCTACTGTTAAAGCTATCATCATTTTTGACATTTTAAAATGAGTCGCTATTGAACTAACAGCATCTACAAATACATCAGAAGCTTTTATTAAAAGAACAAAGCCAAATATTAATAATAATATTGTTTTAACTAAATCCATTTCTTTTTTCCTTATCTTTAATATATATATTATATAATGTATTTTAAATAAATAAAATAGTAAAAATTAAAATCATTAGAATTTATTCATCTAATGATTCATCTTCAAATAATTTATCTATATTTCTACTTGGTATGAGCATATGATTATCTTTATTTATCTTTATTTCAAATGTTTTAGAATCATGTGTTAATTCATCTCCATCTATGCACCATGAAGGTGGTACTTCATCAAATTCCAACTTTATATTATCTGTTTTTACATATAGATATCCAGGCACTTCATTAACTTCTCTCCTTTTTATGTAGTAGATTGCTTTAAATATATCCCATTTATTTTTAATATCCATCATTAATACTTCAAATTTATTATCATCTAATTTTACGTCTGGAACAACATTATCTATCCCACTTATTCTACTGCTGTTTGTTATAAAGATGAATGAAAACTTTCCTTCATGTTCTATGCCATCTATTGAATATTTCACATTAAAAAACTTTAATTGTTGTTTTAATTGTTTAATTCCATATATTACATATGCTAATCTTCCATATTTTTCTTTAAGTTTTCTTGGTGTTGAATATGAGATATCAACGAATGCGCCCATGCAAGCAACATATACAAATGGTTGTGAATTAATAGTGCATACATCTATATTTTTATCAACTCCATTTAAAAGCATTAATATGTTTCTAGTTGTACTATTTGTCATTCCATACATATGAGCTACATCATTAACACTTCCTAACGGCAAATGTCCTAATAGTAAAGGATTCTTTCTTTCAATATTACCTGCTATTACTTCATTTAATGTTCCATCTCCTCCTGCACATATTAATAGATCAACTTTTTTTAATTTTTTTGTTATTTCTTTAGCATGGCCTCTATATTGTGTATAAACAACTTCAGTAGTGTATCCATAATTTTCTAATATTTTGAATATTCTTCTTAATCCAATTCTATTTGCAAGTTTTCCACTATTTGGGTTATATATTACTACACATTTCATCATATAATTTCCTCCATAACTAAACACTATTATTATATCATGATTTATTAAATATTATAGATTATTTCATTTAGTATGCTATTAAATTTACACTTTATTTGCTATAATATTTATATAAATGAGGTTGAATATGAAAAAAATAATAAATATGCTTTATAATAAATCAGATAAAAAATATTGGATACTTTATCTCATGACCGCGGTTATTTTATTATGCAACTTTGCTTATGTAGATATTCTTGTTACTTCTACTCATGGTGTCAGTATTTGGGATGCATTATTTAAAGAAGGATTTAAAAATTTCTATAGCATTAATAACGGACTAGTTATTAGAGGAATGGCAGCTAGTGCTGTCTATGATCTTCCAATATATTTTATATTCGCTATATGGAACTTTCCTTTGTGGATTATTAAAGAACTCACAAGTATTGAATTAATAAACAATGGATTTACCGTGCTTTGGATGAGACTATTACCAGTAGTATTTTTAATAGGAAGTTCTTATGTATTTAAGAAAATATGTGAAGACATTAATATTGATAAGAAATGGATTAATTCTATAGTATTAATCTTTGTAACAAGTCCATTAGTAAGTACTTCAATATTATTAATTGGACAGTATGATATAATCGCATTATTTTTTATTCTTCTTGGTGTTAGAGCTTTTATAAATAATGATATGAATAAGTTTATATTATGGTTTATGATTGCTATTCCAATTAAAATGTTTGCATTATTTATATTTATCCCATTATTATTACTTAGAGAAAAAAATGTTATTAAAATAATAATTTATTCTCTTTATAGTATTGTTTTATTATTGATTTTTAGAAGTATTGAAATATATATGCCTACTTATCTTGAATTAGCGTCTTCATTTAATTCAGGAATGGCTGATAGAATTATAAATGGTAGTGGTATTGAATTGCCTCTTGGAACTGCCCCATATTTTATAATAGTATTTATTGCTTTATGTATTATTTCATATATGAAGAATATAAAAGATAAAGAATTATTAAATAAGTGGATTATATATATACCTTTTGTTATTTATTCTTCTTTTATGATATTATGCTATAGTCATCCATATTGGCTATTATATTTTGTACCATTTTTAATAATTATGATTTTTCAAAACACTAAAAACTTAAAAACAAATATGTTACTTGAATTATTATTATCAATAGTAATAATAGTATTACAAACTTATCATTATCCATGGTGCTACAACACATATATGATGCAAGGATCATTATTAGAAACACTTACGGGATATGTTAGTACTTCTTTTATGAGTATTAAAAGATTTATACCTAGTTCCTCATTAAACATATTATTAACAGCCTGGTTAGTTATTAATGCTGCATTGATAGTAATTAATTATCCAAAAAAGAATACTGAAGATAATAAAGAAGATTTTGATAAATCAATATTATATATTAGAATATTCTTTCCACTATTAATTGCATTTATATTAATATTATTTTATTTTATGTAGGGAATTATGAATAAATTAATAAAAAAATTATTTAAATATAAAGGAATAAGATTCTTATTTGTTGGAGGAATAAATACTATAGTTGGATATGGTTCATATGCAATATTATTATTTTTTAAAATAAACTATTTACTTGCCAATACATTATCCACTATAATAGGTGTCATTAATAGTTATATTTGGAATAGAAATTTCACATTTAAAAGTGAAAAAAATAAAAAGGAAGAATTACCAAAATTTATATTTGTTTATTTAATTAGTTATTTAGTGGGATTATTAGTTTTATATTTATTAGTCACTAAATTATCATTAAATAAATATATTGCTGGTATAATAAATATATTTATTACAACTTGTATAAGTTGGTTTGGACATAAATATTTTAGTTTTAAAGGAGAGTGAAAATGAAAGTAGTTATTTTAGCCGGTGGATTTGGTTCAAGGATTTCTGAAGAAACAGAATTTATTCCTAAACCCATGATTGAGATTGGAGGCATACCAATTCTTGAACACATTATTAAAGAATATTCTCATTATGGATTTAACGAGTTTATAATATGTGCTGGATATAAACAAAAAGTAATTAAAGAATTTTTTGCTAATTATTATGTTAATAATTCTAATATTACTTTTAATATGAAAAATAATGAAATGACTGTTCATGAATGCAATACTGAGCCATGGAAAGTTACTATTGTTGATACTGGATTAAATACTATGACAGGTGGTAGAATTAAAAGAATAAAAGAATATATTGGAGATGAAACATTTTTATTAACTTACGGTGATGGGGTATGTGATTTAGATATTAAAGATTTAGTAAAGTTTCATAAAAAAAATAAAGGAATCGTTACATTAACTGCTGTAAGACCTGCAGAAAAATTTGGAGTTTTAGGAATTAAAGATGATAAAGTATATAACTTCAAAGAAAAGCCAAATTTAGGTGGAGGTCTTATAAATGGTGGATATATGGTTGTTGATCCTAAAATATTTAAATATTTAGTTGATGATACAACCATATTTGAAAAAGAACCATTAGAAACACTAGCAAAGGAAGGAAACTTAATAGCTTATACTTATGATGGCTTTTGGCAGTGTATGGACACATTAAAAGAAAAAAAATATTTAGAAGGTTTAATATCAAGTGGTAATGCCCCTTGGATAAAATGGTGATTACATGAATAAGAATTTTTATAAAGGAAAAAAGGTTTTTGTTACAGGTCATACTGGATTTAAAGGAAGTTGGTTATGTAAAATATTATTAATGTGTGGTGCTGAAGTAAAAGGATATAGCTTAAATCCACCTACTGAGCCAAGTATATTTAGTTTAATTGACTTGGAAAGTAAAATGGAATCTGTTATCGGAGATATTAGAGATTATGACAAATTATTTAGAGAAATGAAAAAGTTTTCTCCTGAGATAGTTATTCATTTAGCTGCTCAACCAATAGTAAGAGAATCATATATTAATCCAAGATATACATATGAAACCAATGTCATGGGAACTGTAAATATACTTGAATGTATTAGAACTTTAACCTCAATTAGAAGTGCCGTTATTATTACAACTGATAAAGTATACAAAGATAAAGACATGATTTATGGATACAGAGAAATAGATGAACTTAATGGTTATGATCCTTATTCTAATAGTAAGTCATGTGCTGATTTAGCATATAGCTGCTACTACAATTCATATTTTAAAGATGATGAACTAGTAAGTGTTAGTACTACAAGAGCTGGAAATGTTCTTGGTGGAGGGGATTTCGCAAAAGACAGAATTATGACTGATTTAGTTAATTGCTATTTAAGAAAAGAAGATATTTTAATTCGTAATCCTAAGGCAATAAGACCTTTTCAATTTGTTTTAGATGCACTAAATGGTTATTTAATGTTAGCAGAACAACAATATGGAAATAAATCTATTGAAGGATGTTATAATTTTGGTCCTAGTAGTACTGAAGTAATAAATAACGAATATTTAGTTAATACTTTCTGCAAAACAGTTAAAAATTCTATTAAATGGTATACTAAAGATAATGTAATTTTTCCTCATGAAAGTAATATTTTATTACTAGATTCAGTTAAAGCTAAGAATATTTTAGGTTGGGAAACTAAATATAGTATTGAGAAAACTATAGATAAAATAGTTGAATGGACAAATGCTTATAAAAACAATAAAGATATAAATAAAATAATGGAAAAACAAATAGAAGAATACTTGAAAATTAAA
This sequence comes from uncultured Clostridium sp., assembly GCA_964649245.1. Taxonomy (GTDB): domain Bacteria; phylum Bacillota_I; class Bacilli_A; order RF39; family UBA660; genus CAG-1000. The sequence continues at coordinate 12,489 of CAZYOS010000003.1, read as the reverse complement.
TAAAAAAGATTTATTAATAATAGGAGAATAGTATGTTAAGTAATGAGTTATCAAAGTTAATACGTGAAGATGTTGTTGAAATGGCATATTTATCAGGATGTTCCCATGTCGCGAGTGCTTTATCAATAGTAGACATTTTAGCGGTGCTTTATAGTAACATATTAAATACAAAAAACAATGATATTTTTATATTAAGTAAAGGACATGCAGGCACAGCCTTATACTCTACCTTAGCAAGAAAAGGATACTTTGATCCTGCACTATTAAAAACACATTATCAAAATGGGAGCAAATTATCAGGTCATGTATCTCATAAAGGTATTAACGGTGTTAGCGTTTCTACAGGGAGTTTAGGACATGGAGTATGCATGGCAACTGGATTTGCATTAAATTATAAAATGGATCAAGTTAAAACAAAAGTATATACAATAGTTGGAGATGGTGAATGCAATGAAGGTTCTTTATGGGAAAGTGTATTATTTGCTTCACAATATAAACTAGATAATCTAACTATAATTGTTGATAGAAATAGATTACAAGCCTTAGGAGAAACCAAAAATATAATTGATACAGAACCACTATATGAAAAATTTAATAGTTTTGGTTTTTATACTATAGAAATAGATGGACATAATCATAAAGAATTATTGCATGCTTTTAAAAGTAATTCTAATGGTAAACCTAAATGTATAATTGCCAATACCATCAAAGGCAAGGGAGTTTCATTTATGGAAAATAAGTTAGAATGGCATTATAAAAATCCGAGTAAAGAAGAATATGAACTTGCTATAAAAGAAATAGGTGGTGATAATAATGCGTAGTAGTTTTATAAATAGACTTGCTACTCTTGCTAAAGAAGACAAAAAAATAACTATGGTAGTTGGAGATCTTGGTTATGGTGTTCTCAAAAGTTTTTATGAAGATTTACCTAATCAATTTATAAATGCAGGTATATCAGAACAAAATATGATGAGTATGTGTGCTTCTCTTGGCCTTTGTGATAAGAAAGTATATGCTTATTCAATTGGTAACTTTCCATCATTAAGATGTTTAGAACAAATAAGAAATGATATTTTATATCATGATTCTAATGTTAAAATTATTTCAGTTGGTAGTGGTTTTGGATATGGGCAACTTGGTATGAGTCATCATGCTACTGAAGACTTTGGGATAATGAGATGTTTGCCTAATATTATTATTTTCACTCCATCAGATCCACTTGAAGCAGAGCAGATTGCTGATCTAACTCTTACAACTAATAAACCAGCTTATATTAGACTTGGCAAAGGAAAAGAGCCTATAATTCATGATCATAATTTTAAAGTTGAAATTGGTAAAAGTTTAGAAATTATTAAAGGTACAAGAGTTGCATTATTTGTTGCTGGTCCAGGAAGTGATGAAGCATATAATGCAGCAAATGAATTAAATTCTCGCGGAATAAGTACTGCATTATATTCATTTCCAACTATCAAACCGATTGATAAAAAAAGAATATTAAAATGTTTTAAAGATTTTGAATTAATTATTACAGTTGAAGAACATAATATAGTTGGTGGCTTTGCATCCATTATTTCTGAAGTTGCAATGGAGCAAAAAAATAAGGCTATTCTTAAAAAAGTTGGACTTAATGATGAATATGTATCAATAGTTGGTACTCAAAAATATATTAGAGAAAAATATAATATAACAAAAAACCAAATTATTAAAATTGTAACAAAAGAATTAGAGGTGTAATATGACAAATGTATTCATAACAGGTGCTACTAGTTTTATTGGTACAAGTTTAATAAAAGAATTATATAAAAAAAATTATAATATTTATGCAATAATAAGAAAAGACTCTAATAAAATTAAAATGCTAAGTAAATATAAAAAAATTCATATAATTGGATTAAATATGGAAGATATTGAAATGTTGCCCTTATTAGTAAATGAGCACTGCGATATATTTTTTCATTTTGCTTGGAATGGAACAAGAGGCGATGATAGAAATAATATTGAAATGCAAAATAATAATTCAATGTTATCATTTAAAGCATTAGAAGTTGCTAATACTCTTGGATGCAAAATATTCTTTACTTCTGGTTCTCAAGCAGAATATGGTAATCAAGACAAAATAGTAAATGAAACAGATAAATGTAATCCGCTAAGTGCATATGGAAAATTTAAATTAAAGTTTTACCTTGCTGCTAAAAATTATTGCAAGGCAAACAATATTAAATTATTTGAACCGAGATTTTTTAGTATATATGGAGAGAATGATTATAAAAACACTTTAATAATGTCATGTATAGAAAAAATGAAACATAATGAGTCAATAGATTTATCATCATGTAATCAACTATGGAATTATTTATATGTTAAAGATGCAACAAATGCATTAGTGGCACTAATTGAATCTAATAGCGAAGAAGGAATATATAATATATCAAGTGATGATACAAGAAAGCTAAAAGAATATGTTTTTGAGCTGAAAGAAATTATGTCTAGTAAAAGTAATTTAAATTTTGGTTCTATAAGTAATAATATTGTTAGTATAAATCCTAATAATAATAAACTTAAAACCAGTACAAATTGGAAACCTAAATACTCCTTTTCTAAAGGTATAAACGAAATATTAAAAAGAGGTAATAATGAAGAAAATTAGTATATTAATACCAACATATAATGAAGAAGAAAATATAATACCATTATGTCAAGCAATTAAAAACGAATTTAAAGAATTTTTGGATAATTATAAATATGAAATAATATTTATTGATAATTATTCGAATGATAAAACAAGAGAATTAATAAGAATTGAATGTTCAAGTGATAATAATGTTAAAGCAATATTTAATGCAAAAAACTTTGGGCAATTTAATTCTCCTTATTATGGATTATTACACACAACTGGAGATGCTACTATTATTTTATGTGCAGACTTTCAAGATCCTATTAATATGATACATAAATTTGTTAAAGAATGGGAAAATGGATATAAAATAGTAATAGGAATTAAAACAAAAAGCAAAGAAAATAAAATATTATATTTTTTAAGAAGTTGTTATTACAAATTAATTAAAAAGTTTTCAAGTGTAGAACAAATTGAACATTTTACTGGATTCGGACTTTATGATAAAGATTTTGTATCAGTGCTTAAAACAATAGATGATCCTATGCCATATTTAAGAGGTATGGTCGCAGAAGTAGGATATCAATATAAAAAGATTGAATATGTTCAGCAAAAAAGAGCACATGGAAAATCTAAAAATAATTGGTATACATTATATGATGCAGGGATGTTAGGATTAACATCATATACAAAAGGTATATTAAGAATAGCTACATTATTAGGGTTTACAATATCAATACTTAGTTTTATAGTAGCTGTTGTATATTTATTTCTAAAACTATTAAATTGGAATGATTTTGAAGCAGGTCAAGCACCATTATTAATTGGAGTTTTTTTAATAGGATCTATACAATTATTTTTTATAGGATTTTTAGGTGAATACATACTAAATATTAATTCTAGATTAATGAAAAGACCTTTAGTTGTTGAGGAGGAAAGAATTAATTTCAAATAATAAATATTTTTAAAAATATTGTTAATAATATTATTATAAATTAGGGTGGTTAAATTGAAAAAAAAGAGTAAGAATAATAAACACTATTTTATTTACTGCATTATATCTATACTATTATTAAGTATTCTTTTTTTTATTGGATTTTCATTTTATATTTATATTAGTGCTCCTTCTTTTAATAGTAATTTATTATATAAAAATGAATCGTCAAATATATATGATTCAGATAATGTATTAATAGCTACTATAGGTAATGAAAAAAGACAACTAGTTAGTTATGATGATTTACCTAACGTTCTTGTTGATGCAATTATAGCTACAGAAGATTCAAGATTCTTTGAGCATAAAGGATTTGATGTTCCGAGGTTCGCAGTAGCATCTATTGGTCAATTAAGAGGAAAAGATGCTGGTGGTGCATCTACATTAGAAATGCAGATATCTAAAAATATATATACTAGTACTGAAGCAGATGGGTTTAAAGGAATAATAAGAAAGTTTACTGATATTTATATTTCAGTATTTAAAATCAATAAAAAATATAGTAAAGAGCAAATAATAGAATTTTATATTAATACGCCTTATTTAGGAAGTGGTTCTTATGGAGTTGAACAAGCTAGTTTAACATATTTTGGTAAACATGCTAAAGATTTAAGTTTAGTTGAAGCAGCTACTATTGCTGGATTATTTCAAGCCCCTAGCAAGTATGATCCTAATATTAACATTGAAGAAACTAATAAAAGAAAAAATACTGTTATTGATTTGATGCTAAGACATGGTTATATAGATTTTAATACAGCGATTATTGCAAAACAAATCAATGTTAAAAACTTGTTAATTGAAAATAATAATATTAATCCATATCAAGGATTTGTTGATACAGTTGTTGAAGAAATTATAAATAGAACAGGAGATAACCCCTATGAAGTATCTATGAATATCTATAGTACAATGAATAGAAATAGACAAGACACAATAAATAATTTTTATAATTCTTATTCATTTAAAGACGATTTAATAGAAGTTGGCATTGGTGCTATCGACAATAGCAATGGAGAAATAGTTGCTGTGGGAGCCGGAAGAAATAAAACAAGCGAATTAACTTTTAACTATGCCACTCAAATTAAAAGACATCCTGGAAGTACTGCAAAACCATTATTTGATTATGGTCCTGGTATCGAATATAACAATTGGACTACAGCCACTATTTTTCAAGATAAACCTATTAAATATACATATGGTGGTTATATGAAAAATATTGATGGAAAGTATCAAGGATCATTAAGCTTACAATTATGTCTTGTTAGATCAAGAAATACATGTGCATTGCAAGCATTTAAAAGAGTAAATAATTCTAATATTAACACGTTTGTTACATCACTTGGAATAACACCTGAATACTTAGACTTGGATTCAAACTATATTAATGAAGCTCATTCAATAGGTGGCTTTACCGGGGTTAGTCCAATTACTTTAGCTGCTGCATATTCCGCATTTGGTAATGGTGGAACATATAATGAACCACATTCAATAAGAAAGATAGTATATAAATATAACAATGATGAAGTTGAAGAAGAAATTACTTATGATAGTCATAGAGCTATGAAAGAAACTACTGCTTATTTAATGTCATATATGTTAAAAGATGTTACTAGTAGTCAATCAAAAATGTATAATACAGATATGGCAACTAAAACAGGCACTAGCAGTTATGACGAAGAAATGTTAAAGAGTTTGGGCTTATCAGAAAAAATTATACAAGATTCATGGACTGTTACATTTACAAGTGATTATTCTATAGCGATATGGCTTGGTTATGATCAGTTATATACAGATTATAATATTACAAATAATCAATCATTCACAGAAAGAGTTAATATACAATCAGAAATAGTTAAAGGAATTATGAACGAAGGTGCTAAATTTAATAGACCTAATGGAATAATAAGTGTTAGTAAAAGTGTTACGGATACAGAAGGAAATACAATAACATATAAAGGTCTTGGAGCAAAATAATTATTTTATTTAAATGCAAAATATATTATAATGTTACTAGGAGTACTATATGAAGAGGATTAATCTAAAAAAAATAAAATACAAAAATGTAATTTTGGCCTTAGTACTACTATCTAGTATTTATGGGTTAACATATAGTTTAATTCACTTTGTCTCATGGAAAAAAGATAATAATTTAATTAGTACTGAAATAGATAATATAAATAATAATATTATTGTTGAAGAAGTTTCTACAGGTGAAGCTATTAGTACAGAGAAAATTGAAAGTGATAGTATTTATTGGTCATATATTAAAATGAATATGATTAATGTTGATATAGAGGAATTAAAGAACATCAACAAAGATACTAGAGGCTGGATACAAGTCAATGGTACTAATATTAATTATCCTTACGTTCAAACATCTGATAATAGTTATTATTTAACTCATAGTTTTGAAAAAAATTATACTGATGCCGGTTGGATATTTATGGACTATAGAAATGATGCAGAAAATTTTGATAAAAACACAATAATATACGGGCATGCTAGAAAAGATAAAACTATGTTTGGATCATTAAAATACATATTAAAAAGTGATTGGTATAACAATACTGATAACCATATAATAAAACTATCAACAGAAAAATCAAATACATTATGGCAAGTATTTAGTGTATATCATATTAAAACAGAAAGTTACTATATAACTACTAGTTTTAAAGATGATAATGAATTTAAAACTTTTATTAATACATTAAAGAATAGATCTGCATTAAATTTTAATACAAGTGTTTCTGAAAACGATAATATTTTAACATTGTCTACATGCTATAATGAAAATGAAAAAGTTGTATTACATGCAAAGCTAATAAAAAAAGAAAATAAATAATATTAATTTGTTTTCTTTATTTTTTTGTTTCTATTAATAAATAATACTATTGGTCCAAGTAAAGTTAGGCTCACTATCGTAAAAATAGTTAATGATTCTATATTTGTATAATAATTTTTATATATCTTTTTAATAGTAAGTGAAAATATAACTGCAAATAATATATATATAATTATATCAATCCATATTACCTTTGTAAAAGATGTTAAGCAAATTAATAAAAGCATAAGTAGTCCATTATAATTTTTATTAGTAATAACACCCAAATAATAAAAGTTTAGATATGGTACCCAAGTCATCCAATTATTATCGATATCTTGCTTTTTAGATATCTTATATATACTATAAGAAAATAATACATAATATGCTAGTAAAAATACAAATACAATTATTAATCCTATAACTGTAACCGTATAAGAATTTGAATTAATAAATTCTTTTATTATATTCATTATATCCTCCTATAATCACATACACGGCCCTCATAAACAAGTTCTAAATCACTTAGTTTTAAAAATTCACAAGGTTTAAATATATTAAAGCTTTTATCAACAACATTTATACTTTTATCAGATAAAACATCATATACAAATTCACTACAATAGTATTTATTTCTTCTTACTCTTTTATGAAAGTAAGCTAAAAACAATCCTATTATATTATATCCATTACTATTCTTTGATATTTCATCAACTTTATTCATAATATTATTATATTGAGTATCATTAACATCTAATTTATATATAGCCATAGTAGAATTCTTATGTATTTTATATATTCCTGTTTTAATATTTTCTACATTAAAACAACCAATAATGGCTAAATGAATATACTTTCTTCCAAATGAGTACATTTGTTCACAACTGTCATCTAAACTAAGAGATACATGAGAATATTTATCTTTTGTCACTCTTTTAATTATTTTAGATACTATTGTATTTGAATGTGATAATACTATATATATACTTTTCATTTTACCTCTTTCTTATATTATAATATATTATTAATATTATTTAAAGTATTCTTTAAAAGAAGAAGGTATATTTAATTCTAAAACAATATTTTCATTACTAATAGGATGGTTAAAATTTAAATAGTATGCAAAAAGAAGCATGTTTTTACTATTATCCTTTATTCCATACTTTTTATCACCCACTATTGGAGTATTGTTATCTTTCATGTGTACTCTTATTTGATTTTTTCTTCCTGTTAATATATTTATATCTAATAATGAATATTTTTTATTACTGGATACCTTTTTATAACTTGTTATAGCTAATGAACCTGTTTTAGATGAATAACTATACAATGATTTAGTCTCTCTTAAGTATGATTTTATAGTATCAGATTCTTTTGATACACCATGAACTACAGCATAATACTTTCTAGTAACATTATTCCAATTATCTTGAAGAACTTTTTTTACTTGTTCACTTTTTGCAAACATAATTAATCCACTTGTATCTCTATCTAGTCTATGTACTATAAATATTTTATTATTTTTATTTTTACTTTTAATATACTCAAAAACTTGATGAAATAAAGTATTATCTTTTATATTATCTGTACTAATAGTAAGTAAATTTGATTCTTTATTTACTACAATTATATTTTTATCTTCATATATTATTTTTAATTTCTTTTTCATATTATTTTTATAATGTATTAATAAATAATTTTGTTAAATATGGATTAAACATTATTCCTTTTCCACCTTCAGATTCGTTTTTTGAGCATAAAATTAGCTCTCTTATTCCATCATTTCTTGTCATTGGAGTATTATATACTCTTTTAGAAATCATTGCATCAAAGCTATCAGAAAGGCTTAATATTTCACTCCATTCAGATGATGCTTCCTCGTTTTCTGGATATCCAGAATTATCCTCTCTTAAATGGTGATCTCTAATCATTAAAAGAACTTCTTCAGGAAGATATCCTTTTAATAATTCATAACTTTTTAATGGATGTTTTTTAATTTCTTCATATTCAGAATCAGACAGTTTTCCTTTTTTACATAAAATGCTTGGATCAATATAGTATTTGCCTATATCATGAAATAGTCCCGCCATATATAAGTCTAAAGTTCTTTCGTAGCTCATACTTGTCTTATCACAAAAACTTTTAAGCAAATATGCTACTTTTAAACAATGACTAGATTTGTCACCCATAAGTAACTCTATTTTTTCATTAATATAATGAAACTTATTAATAACACTTATATAAGAAATTTGTTTATCAGATAATATTCTTACATTATCTAGTGCATTATTAATATTTTCAATGATATTTGAAATGGTACTATTAGATACATTTATAAGATATGAATTAAACATTTCATACATTGTTTTTTCTTCAATAGTAGTATTTTCATCATATAAAGTGATATCATATATTTTATGTTTACTTTTTCTTATATTGCAAAACAATACATTTGGAAATATATTTTTTATTATTTCTAATATATTGTTATTAATATTAACATATCCTATCTTTTTATGCTTTTTCATATTACACCATTTATATTTTATCATAATAAAAATATGAAGAATTAATCTCCATATTTATTTAACATTAAATTTTACATTAAATTATCATTGCTAGTACTATTACAGCTATTCCAAAAAACAACCCATAAAACATTTCTTTTTCTTTAATATGTTCTTTTACCTCACATAGCAATTCAAAGAACACTATATATATTAGCATTCCCAAAGTGATACTTATCAACATTCCCAATATATTATCTGTTAAATTAATTTTAAATATTGTTAATATGATTATTCCTACTGCACTTGATAACGCTAATAGAGATGTCATTATTATTCCTTTTTTATTAGAATTTGTTAGTGAAGTTACTTGAATACCAAGTGGTATGTTATGGCATGTTACTCCTATAGCCATTAATAATCCAATCTTAATATTTGACAAACATGTAGTATAAATTGCTGTTGCTTCAATTATATTATGAAGTATAATTGCTATACATGATATTAAACTTATATGTTCAATATGACTATGTTTCTTACTATGTTCATGAGCTGGAAGCAATAAATCTAATGCTTTCAATAACAAAATTCCAACTAAGGCATAAATTAATACTATATACCATTTATCAAATATTTCTAAACATTCAGGCAAAAGATCTAATAATATTAATCCTATTAAAACTGAAAATGCAAATCCTATAGAAAAAACAACAAGTTTCTTTTTGTTACTAATTAATCTTGTAATTAAGTATCCTATAAAAAAACTTATTCCTGACATTATTGTTATTAAAATTGCATTTAATCTCATAAAACTCACCTAATAAATTATAGCATTTATTTCTATTTATGTAAATTAAAATAGCATTATTATAATGCTATTGTCTCTTTCTCAACTCTTTTAATAATGATAATTCTCTTATATTAATATTACAATTTATTCCACTACCTATTTCTATATTAGGTTTTACTGTTACTCCATGGTAATCAGTTCCACCACTAATTAACAAATTGTTTTGTACTGCTAAACTTAAATAGTCCACTTTTTGAAGACTAGTGTGATATGAATGATATACTTCTAAGCCTTGTAATCCATATGACTTTAATTCTTTTAATGTACTGGATAATTCTTTATAGCTTTGTAATAATGAATGAGGATGGGCTAAAACCGGAATACCATTTGACTCTCTAATTAAACTTATACATTCTTCTGGACTTATTCCTCTATTATTATTTTTTGTTTTAGCATATACATCTATTAAATATTTATCAAAAGCTTCATTAACACTATTTGCATAACCATATTTAATACATAGTTTAGCTATATCTGGTCTTCCTATATTTTTATCAGTATTCAAAAGACTCATTACATCTTCTTCACTAAATGATATATCATAATCTGTTTTTAATTGATTTAAATATGATATTACTGAGTATATACTTATATCATGTAATTCTTGCATTTTTTCTTTTAATCTGCCTTTATTTAGGTCTATACCATATCCTAATATATGCATTCTAGGAACTTTATTTTCAGGATTTATTTTAATTTTTGCAGACAATTCTATTCCGTTTATATATTCAATACTTCTTTTATCATCATCTGTTAATGCTATATTTCCTTGAAGAGTATCGTGATCTGTAATACTTATCGTTTTAATTCCTTTTCTTCTAGCAAGCATGATTAAATCATGTGGAGTTAAATCACCATCTGAAGCTGTTGAATGAGTATGCATATCAATAATTCTTTTCATATATTCTCCTAAAAGAATATAATACACTTTATTGCATACAAAATCAAGAGATGAACGGGATAAAATAAATAGTAAAACCATTTATTTATTTTAATATTAGTTTTAGTATTAATAAGTATTAAAGGTAAACACAGTAATCCAAATCCATTTATGCAAGATGGGCTTGAATTATATATTGAGTTACTTAAAAAGAAATTAAAATAGAATGTAATTAGTGATAATGAAAAAATAAATTCATTATATCTACAATAGTAAAATATTGGAATGAAAAATAATAATTGATATGCATATTCAACATTTATAAGTATCATTATAGGTACTATTAAAAATAAATAATAATAATTTTTTTTATCTAAACATTTAAGTATTAGTAGTTCACAGAAAAATGCAAAAAATACATTTAAAGAAAAGTATCCTTTATCAAATACTAATAAATAAATTGGTTCACTTATTACTGCTAAAATAATTATTCTAACCAAATATTTTTTTAAATCTTTTGTTTTGAAATATCCAATAAATGTAGAGTAAGCAAATAATGGAAATGATATTCTCCCAATAATTCTAAATATTAGATATTGTGGAAACAATATAGCTCCAATATGATCTATTGACATAGTGATAACGGCTATTAGTTTTAATAATGCTGTATCTGTATTTAAAATTGTTATTTCTTTCTTTTTCATATTATTATTATAATATATTTCAAATAAAAACTGAATATTATTCAGCTTTTATTTCTATTCTATTAAATAGTATTTCTGATTCATTTAAAACTATGTTTTCTAATTCACCAAAATTTAATGTTTCAAAACTTGTGTTTTTAGTATTTAACATTTGAAATACTTTTTCACATGTTGTTGGTATAAATGGTTGTAATAATATAGTAGATATTCTAATACTTTCTAAAATATTATATAGTACTGTTTTTAATCTATCACTTTTTTCTGGTTCTTTTGCTAATATCCATGGAGTAGTGTCATCGATATATTTATTTGCTCTTTTTAGTAATTCAAAAATATCTTCTAATGCTTCATTTATTTTTAATTCATCCATTTTTGTTTCTACTAATTTAGGCAACATTTTAGCATAACTTATTAAATTATCATCTATTGATTGATTTATATTTGTATTTAATACTTCACTATTAAAATATTTTTTTGACATAGCAATTGTTCTATTTACAAGATTGCCATATGTATTTACTAAATCTGAATTAGTTCTGCTTATTAATAATTCTTCACTAAAGTTTCCATCATTTCCAAATGGTACTTCTCTTAGTGCGAAGTATCTTACAGCATCTACTCCATATGAATCAATATACTCCCTTGGGTCTTTATAATTACCTAATGATTTTGATATTTTACCACCATTTATTATTAACCATCCATGTCCAAATACTTGTTTTGGTAATGGTAAATCTAAACTCATAAGCATAGCTGGCCAAATGATAGTGTGAAATCTTATTATTTCTTTTCCTACTAAATGTAAGTCTGCAGGCCAATATTTTTTAAATAGTTCATCATTATCACTGCTACACGAAGCCATCCACAGTAGGCTACCCAGTAGTACAAATAATC
>CAZYOS010000003.1:0-212 GCA_964649245.1 uncultured Clostridium sp. | reverse complement strand
CCCAAACATATACAACATGTTTTGGATCAAATGTTACAGGAATTCCCCATGAAAATGATGTTCTTGAAACACATAAATCATCTAATCCTGGTTTTAAGAAATTATTTATCATTTCATTTTTTCTTGATATAGGTTCTATAAAATTAGGATGACTTTCATAATAATCTTCTAATTTTTTTTGGTATTTTGATAGTTTAAAAAAATATGCTTCT
>CAZYOS010000002.1:0-55132 GCA_964649245.1 uncultured Clostridium sp. | reverse complement strand
AAAATGGAACTACTCAGGCTTTTAGATTTAAAAATAAAGTTTTAAAAATGAAAAGTATCGCTTCAAATTCACTATGCTATGTTGCATTTGATTCTTATCAAGTTCAAAATCTAGTTCAAGTTATCGAGATGATTCAATATCATAAAGCAGAAATAAACAAGATTAAAAAACAATTAATTAATGAAATGAAAGACAAAGATTTATTTAAAATAATTAATTCTATCCCTGGATTTGGAGAATTTAGTACTGCATTATTCTTGGCTGAAGTTGGTGATATAACTAGATTTGATAATAAGTATCAATTTATATCATTTGTTGGAATTGACTCAGTAACATCACAATCTGGTGTTTCTACTTATCATGGCTCAATATCAAAAACAGGATGTAAATTTGGTAGAACTATATTATTTAATATTGTTACTACAATTATTCAAATATCAGCTCATGCAGATAAAAGTAATCCTGTCTATTTGTTTTTTAGAAAAAAACAATCTGAAGGTAAACATCATTATAAATGCATAATTGCTTGCGAAACAAAATTATGTAAAATCATTTATAAATTATGTTCTTCAAATTGTCTATACAAAAACAAATAGACTTTTACCTATAATTTTAAAAAAATTGAGGTATCTCAGTTCTTTTTGTCATATCTATAATATCATAATAATTACAATTTGACAAAACTTAGATAATCATTTTTTATTTATATGTGATACAATTAAATAGAGGTGTTTACTATGAAACTAATGAAAAGAATATTTATATTATTTGTGATTACTATGCTATTGTGTTCATGCACCAAGAAAAGCACTTATGAAAATGTTGAACATATCTCTTTAGCTGAAAAAATAGGTGTAAGAAGTGACTTTAATAGTAAAATAGATGAATTTATTAACAATAACTCTTCTTATAGTTTAGTTGTAACCGGTATTAATATAAATGCTGGATATGGTAGAAGATATTCTTTATATGAAGAAAGTGGAGTTAATGATATTAATTATCCAAATTTTACTTCAATAGGTGAATTTTCCATATATTTTGATGGTAATAGTGATGAATCAAACATAGTAGATTTACTTTATTCGTTTCCGCTTGTATATGAAGATAGTGAAAATAATTTAGAGGTAACTTATAATCTATATAAAGTTTTAGTTAAGTGTGTCTTATCATCATCTAGTGATGAAATTTTAGATACTGCATTTGATTATTTTAATCTTACAACTTTTGAAGATTTTAAAAACATATATAATGGTGATACTAAATATAATTATGGAATAATAGATTTACAAGAAAATTATTTAAGTACAATTTTCCTTACAAACGAAAAAAGATTTACTCTAGAATATCATGATTCTTCATTTGAAGAGCAAATAGATAATTAGTATGAGGATAGTATGAATATTATTAATGAATTAACGGATGATAATATTATAGTTTGTAATGATCATTGCAAAAAAAGCATATTAAAAGAGTTAAATAAGAATAATGGATTATATAATGTTAAATTTTTTAATATAAAAGAATTATATAATTCTATGTATTTTTCATATGATATAAAGGCAATTAACTTTTTGATAAAAGAATATAATATTAAATATGATGTTGCGCTAACATATTTAAATTCACTTATATATGTAGATGATAAAGTTTATCATAAAAATAAAATTGATAAATTGGTAAATATAAAAAATAAATTAAGTTTAAATAATTTAATAATAACAGATGAATATTTTAATGATTATATTAAAAATAAAATGATATTATTTTTCGGATTTGATTTTTTAGATAAATTTATGCAAAAAAGTATTAATTCACTAAAAAAAATAACTGAAGTTAAAATAATTGAAAAAGAAACAAAAAAATATAAGCATGATGTCATAGAGTTTGATCATATAGAAAATGAAGTGGAGTATGTTGCTTCTAGTATATGCAAACTTATTAATAATGGTATTGATATTAATAAGATAAAATTATCAAATGTTTCCGAAGAATACAATTATTCAATAACAAGAATATTTAAAATGTATAATATACCAGTAGAACTTGATAATAAAACTACATTAGCAAGTACAATTATTGGAAAGTTTTTTATAGATAATTTTGATGATGATATAAATAAAACAATTGAATTATTAATTGATAAATATAATGATAATATTGTTAATCAAATAATAGATGTTATAAATAAATATTCATTTACTCAAAATAAGAATGAAGTTAAAGATATGATAATTCATGATTTATTTGATACATGTGTAAAAAGTAATACTTTGGTAAATTGTATAGATTTAATTGATTACGATGATTATGTTGATGATAGTGAATACGTATTTTTATTAAACTTTAATGAAGGTTCTATTCCAAAAGTTATTAAAGATGAAGATTATCTTTCTAATAATGATAAAACAATTTTAGAATTAAGTACTACTATTGATATATCGAATATGGTGAAGATTGCAACAATAAATAATATTAATAATATTAAGAACTTAGTTATAACATATAAAAAAGAGAGTTATAATAATAGTTATTCAATTTCAAATTTAATTAATGATATAGATTGTAACATTATACATGAAGATATTAATCATTCATATTCTGTTATTGCTAACAAAGTTAAATTGTGTAAAGATTTAGATAAATATTACAAATACAATATATGTAGTGATGAACTTACTAAATTAAATTCTAATTATGATATTTCTTATAGAAAATATGATAATAAATTCAGTGGAATATTACCTGATTCGTTTAATAAAATAATAAATAATAAATTATTACTTTCTTATTCAAGTATGCAATCATATAATGAATGCTCATTTAAATATTATATAAACAATATATTGAAATTGGATCCTTACGAAGATACATTTAGTGCATATATAGGGACAATATTTCATCATATATTGGAAATAGGTATTAAAAATAATATTAATGTAAGAGATGAAGTATGTAATTTTGTTAGTCAAAAAATACTAACAGAAAAAGAAAAATTTTTTATAGATAAATTAATCAATGATATGGATTCTTCATTAAAATATATTAATGATTCTTTGAGATATACGAGTTTGAATAATATTAAAACTGAAAATAAATTTGAAATATTAATTAAAGAAAATCCTTATGTTGCTTTTAAAGGATACGTAGATAAAGTAATGATGCTTGAAGATAAAGGTAGAACATATGTAGCTATAGTTGACTATAAAACATATGATTCTGATATTAAACTTGATTTATTAAATTACGGGTTAAATATTCAATTACCAGTTTATTTGTATTTAGTAAATAGTTCTATTAAAAATGCAACTTTTACAGGATTTTATCTTCAAAAAGTGTTAAGTGGTGAGATTAAATATAATAAAGATACTAGTTTAACTGATCAAAAAGAAGATAGTATGAAACTTAATGGCTATTCTAATATGGATGAAGATATAATTAAATTATTTGATAGTAGTTATAAAGATTCTAATATTATTAAAGGATTAAAATTTACAAATGATAGAGTTTTTTCAAGCTCATCTAAAGTTTTAACAAATGGTGAAATTGAAAGCTTAATTAAAAAAGTTAATTTTGTTATAAATGAATGTATTAATAATATCTTAAGTGCTAAATTCGATATTAATCCTAAGATATATAAAGATAATAATATTAGTTGCAAGTATTGCAAATATAATGACATATGCTATAAATCAGCAAGTGATGAAGTTAATATAGTTGTGGAAGAAGGTGAAGATGATGCCTAACTGGACAATTGAACAGCAAAGAGCTATTAATGAAAGTGGACAAAATATAATAGTTAGTGCCGGTGCTGGTAGTGGAAAAACAGCTGTATTAACAGAGAGAGTAATTACTAAATTAAAAAGTGGAATAAATATTCAAAATCTATTAATATTAACATTTACAAATGCGGCCGCTACAGAAATGAAAGACAGAATTAGAAAGGCTATATCTAAAGATCCAATATTGAAGAGTCAACTCGATTATATAGATTCATCTTATATAACAACCTTTGATTCATTTTCTATTTCTATAGTTAGAAAATACCATTATTTGTTAAATGTTTCTCCAAAAATAAGTATAGTTGAAAAAACGATATGTGATATGATTAGAAAGAAAATAATTGATACTATATTTGATGAAAATTATGAAACCAAAGAGAATAATTTTATAAAATTAATAAATGATTTTTGTGTTAAAGATGATTCTAATGTTAAAAAAGGTATTATTGATATTAATGAAAAACTTGATAGATTAATAAATAAAAATGAATATTTAAATAATTATATTAATGTTTATTATAGTGAAAACAATATAGATAAATTAATTAAAAGTTATGAAGATAATATGTTAGAAAAAATTAGTTTTATTAATATTAGACTAACTGAATTATCATCATATTGTAATAATGATTATTATGAAAAAGTATATGCTTCACTTTGCTCATTAATAAAAGCAAAATGCTACAATGAAGTGGTTAATACTATAGAGGTGAAACTTCCAATTGTACCAAGAAATTCATGCGATGAACTTAAAAATATTAAAAAGCTAATTAGTGATAAAATTAAAGAATTAAAAAAATCTTTAATATATAAAGATGAAAATCATATTAAAGATACTCTTTTATCTACTAAATCTTATGCTCAAGCAATTATTAATATTGTAATAGAGCTTGATAAAAGGTTAAAAAATTATAAAAATGAGAATGATGAGTATGAATTTAATGATATAGCAAAGATGGCTATTGAACTAGTAAAAAAACATGATGATGTGAGAGAAGAACTTAAAAATACATTTAATGAAATAATGCTTGACGAATACCAAGATACTTCTGATATACAAGAAGAGCTTATATCACTTATAAGTAATAATAATGTTTATATGGTTGGAGATATTAAACAATCAATATATAGATTTAGGAATGCTAATCCAACAATTTTTAAAAATAAATATAATGATTACTCAAATAATATTGGTGGTTTAAGAATAGACTTATTAAATAACTTTAGAAGTAGAAGAGAAGTTCTAGATGATATAAATGATATATTTAATTTAGTTATGACTGATTCATTTGGAGGAGCTGATTATAAAACATCTCATCAAATGAATTTTGGTAATAATATATATACTGAGAATAAAACATCACAAAATATGAATCTTGAAATATATAATTATGAACGTAGTAATAAAAAGTATAAAAATAGTGAGTACGAAGCATTTATTATAGCAAATGATATTAAAGAAAAAATAAAAAATAATTATCAAGTTGTCGATAAAATTAGTAATAAATTGAGAAATGCTCGCTATGATGATTTTTGTATTCTTATAGATAGAAAAGGTAACTTTGAACTATATAAGAAAATATTTGAATATTTAGGAATACCATTAGTAATATATTATGATGAAAAGATTACTAATGAAAAAGATTTATTAATAATAAAGAATATAATTAATATAATTATTAAAATATATAATAAGGAATTCGATAAAAAATTTAAATATGATTTTTATTCTATATATAGAAGCTATTTATATAATGTTGATGATGAATCTTATCTTGAATATTTTATTAATAATGATTTTAAAAATAGTGAATTATATAAAAAATGTGAAAATATATCTGAAAAAATCAATTCATATTCTAATAGTGAATTAATTGTAGAAATAGTAAATGAATTTGATTTTTATGAAAATGTAATTAAAGTAGGAGATATTGAGAAGTTTATTGTTAGAATTGATTATTTAAAATATTTAGGTGATTCATTGTCAAAATTAGGATATTCTATAATTGAATTTAGTGATTATTTAAATGATATGGTTATAAATGATAGTGATATATCTTTTTCACTTAATGCTAAAGTTCCTAACAATGTTAAATTAATGAATATACATAAATCAAAAGGACTAGAGTTTCCTATTTGTTACTTCTCTGGTTATACAAATAAATACAATAGAATGGATTTAAATGATAAAATAAGTTTTGATAAAGATTTAGGGTTTATTTTACCATTTTATGATGATGGTATAGGCAATACGATAGTTAAAGAATTATATAAAACTAAATATAATCAAGAAGACATATCAGAAAGAATTAGATTATTTTATGTATCTTTAACTAGAGCCAAAGAGAAGATGATAATAGTAACTAGTTTGTCAAAAGATGAGATTATATTAAATGATGATGTAAAATCCTCATATAATTCGTTTTTAAGTATTATTGAATCGATAAAATCAAATATTGAAAATAGAATACTTAATATTGATGATATTAATTTAACTAAATCATATAACAATATAAATAAGATGATTAATATTGAAAAATCTGACTTTAAAATTAATGTTAAAGAAATACATATTGAGAATTCTGAGTTAGAGCAAAAACATGCATCTAAGGAAATTAACAAGTTATTAACAACTGATGAATTAAAAAAATTGGAATATGGTGCTGAAGTGCATAAAATATTAGAAGAAAATAATTTTTATGGCTCTAAAATAGATATTATTAACAATTTAGTATCTAAAATAGGAGATATAAGTACTGCTAAAATATATAAAGAACATGAGTTTATAACTGTTACTGACAATAAAGAATTTCATGGAATTATTGATTTATTATTAGAATACCCAGATTATATAAAGATAATTGATTATAAGCTTAAAAATATTAATGACAAAAAATACACAGAACAATTAAAAATATATAAAGAATATGTATCAAAAAAAATAAATAAAAAAGTATATACATATCTATATTCAATTTTAGATAATGAATTGCTTGAGATTGAAACCGATTAAAAATAGAGAATTTATTCTTTATTTTTAATTAGTTTGTTAGGTATATAAACCTTAAAATTGACTTATTAGATGAAATATGGTATAATCTATACAATATTTTAGGGGGGATAAGTTATGATACTTGAAACGAATGGAAAACTAAATCATTATGAAAACAGAATGATGAAAGACGTTGATGGCGTAAACAATACTTGTTATAGAACAAAAGATGGTGATGTATTTAAAAGTTTTGATGAAGGTACTACAGAAGAACAACATAGCATATTTGAATATTTAGTTGGATTCAAAAGTGATTTTGTAGCATTCCCCAAAGAACTAATATATCTTGGAAAGAAAAGCGCTGAATGTTTTAGGGGATATACTATGAAATATATAGGTGGCAGTGTACTTTATAAAATAAATGGTAAAGAAAATTTTAAATTATTTATTAATGCTACTGATAGATTAGAAAAAGAAATTAAAAGATTATCTGAACAAGGATTATTGATGAATGATATAAATATGGGAAATTTGATTTATGATAATGGATTATTATCTATTATAGATACAGATTTATATGATCCAACACCATATGATATTTACGAAACATATAAGGATAATATTAAGGAACTTGGTAATACATTTGACAGCACATTTTTAAGAGGAGTTGAATTTAAATCTGAATTATTAAGAAAATATAGAGATTTATGTACATATGAAGGAAAAATGAAACCTTCAATATTACTTTCTGAAATTATAAGTGAGATAGAAAAAGAATCTGGAGAAGAAGTTGTTACTTTTAATGATTTTGAAACTAAACTTAAATTATTAA
This sequence comes from uncultured Clostridium sp., assembly GCA_964649245.1. Lineage (GTDB taxonomy): Bacteria > Bacillota_I > Bacilli_A > RF39 > UBA660 > CAG-1000. Next base: position 47,529 of record CAZYOS010000002.1, on the reverse strand, counting down.
AATAATTGTTGCATTTAATAAATATTTATGATAATCTTTACTAGGTGATAAATATGAATTATGTATTTATAAATAATTATTTATGTGATATATGTGATTTACTATTTTCATCTTTATTATTATTGTAAAGAAACATCAAAGCGTTGGCTTTGGTGTTTTTTTTAGAAAGAAAGGAGTTTTATGAAAAAAAGAAAGGAAAAAGAAGAGGTTATTGGTTACCTTCCTGATGAAAAACCAACGTTTTGGAAATTATTATTATATGCACTACAACAAGTCATAGTAATGTTTCCTGCAACTGTAACTGTTGCATTGATTACAGGATTTCAAATATCAACGACAATATTTGCAAGTGGGTTAGCAACTATATGTTTTATTCTTATTACAAAGAAAAAGATACCTTTATATTATGGATCTAGCTTTGCGTATTTAACTGCTATTTCAAGTATGGTCATTGCAGAAGGAACAGTTGATCAATTAGCTCAATTTAGTGCATCTGGTATATTACCAACTGAATTAATTAGTTATGCTCAATGTGGAATTATTGCTTCAGGTCTTATATCTATTATCGCTGGTCTTCTAGTAAAATATTTTGGAAAGGATTCTGTTGAAAAAGTATTACCTGCGACTATTACGGGTTCTACCGCTATTATTATAGGATTAACTTTAGCAGGAAATGCACTTTCTGATGCTGCTCCTAGTGCTACTGCTGGTGCATTAGGTAGTAATTATGTATGGATAATTTCTTTAATAACATTATTATCAACAATATTATATTCAAAATATCTTAAAGGATTTCTTGGACAGTTACCTTTATTGTTAGGCGCATTAACTGGGTGCTTTACAGCTTTCTTAATATGCAAAATTGGTGATGTTAATTTATTTAGAAGTGTTCCAGAGGCTGCTATCAATGCATCACTTTGGACTTCATCAAATGGAATATTCTCTATTCCTGCATTTAGTTTGCCTAAGTGGTCTTGGGCTGCTATAATAGCAATTATGCCTATAGCGATTGCTACTATTCCTGAGTCGACAGCACATATCTATCAATTAGATATTTGTGTTAATGATTTAGCAAAAAAGAAAAAAAGTAAAAAGAATTATGGAATTAGCAAGTTATTATCAAAAAATTTAATAGGTGATGGTTTATGTGATATGGTTTCTGGACTTATTGGGGGACCCGCTGGTACAAACTATGGGGAAAATATAAGTACTATGGCAATTACTAAAGTGTTTTCGGTTCCAGTACTTATTGCAGCGGCTATAATTGCAATGGTAATATCATGCTTTACACCATTTATTAAAGTGATATATGGAATACCTCTTGCGGTTATAGGTGGATTAGAAATATATTTATTTGGAGCTATTGCTACACAAGGACTAGCTATAATGGTTGATAAAAAAGTAGATATGTTTAATTCAAAAAATATAGCTGTAATTGCTACCATGATGGTTATTGGAATAGGTGGACAATATGTATTTGGTGGAAATATACCATTATTTGGGTTAAATGTTCCATGCGTTGCGGGTGCTGCAATTTTTGGTATTTTATTAAATTTACTATTAAGTATAGGTGATAAAAATAAAAAATTAGAAACCGAATAGATATGTCAAATAACGTGGATTAAAATTCTGCGTTTTTATTTGTGAATAATATAAGTTGGCATAATGCTTAGGCACAATAATAACTTTTTTTCATACAATAATGTAGGTGAAGAAAATGGCTTTAAAAGGTATTGTTATAGATCCTGGACATGGTGGAAATGATCCTGGAGCTGTAGCAAATGATATAAAAGAAAAAGATTATAACTTATTAATTAGTAAGTATATGTATGATAGATTTAAAAAATTAGGTGTACCTGTTTCTTTAATAAGGGATACTGATGTTACTTTATCTCCAAGTGAAAGAACAAATAAGGTACAAAATTTTTATGGTAGTGGTAAAGATGTAGTTGTTATTTCCAATCACTTGAATGCAGGGGGTGGCGATGGTGCTGAAGTCATATATGCTCTTAGAAACAATGGCACATTATCAAAAAAAATATTAGACGCACTAGAAAATGAAGGACAAAATGTAAGAAAATATTATCAGCAAAGATTACCAAGTAATCCAAGCAAAGACTATTATTTCATGCATAGGGATACACCTGAAAATGAAACTGTTATTGTTGAGTATGGTTTTATTGACAGCCCAAAAGACGATGTTGAACAAATTAAAAATAATTATGAGAAATATGCAGAAGCTGTAATAAAATCAGTTTTAGATTATAAAGGTATATCATATATTGCCCCAGAAGGAGGAGACTTCTATACTGTTAAAAAAGGAGACACATTGTGGAGTATAGCAAATAAGTATGGAATCACTGTTTCTGAATTAAAGAAACTAAATGATTTATCAAGTAATATGTTAAAAGTGGGAGATACCATAAAAGTAGCAAGTTCAGAGAATGAAATAATTCCAGAGGATTATTTAATATATAAAGTCAAAAGTGGAGATTCTTTATGGAAAATAGCTAATGAGTATAATACTACAGTTGACACATTAACAAGTATTAACAATTTAACTAATAGCAATCTAACAATAAATCAGCAATTATTTATACCTAAAACAGATAACTTGGGTGTAAATAGCCAAAAAACATATGTAGTAAAGTCTGGAGATATATTGTATAGTATTGCTAATAAAAATGGTGTGAATATTTTAGATTTAAAAACTGCAAATAATAAAACTATTGATAACTTATCTGTTGGCGAAGTCTTAATTATTCCAAATTCATCAACCGGTGAAATAAATTATGTTGTTCAACTTGGCGATAATCTATATAACATAGCAAATAAATATGGGGTAACAATTAACGATATAAAAACTCTTAATAATTTATCATCAGATTTACTAACTATAGGAGATGTATTAAAAATACCTGGATCAACAAATTATAACAGCTATATGGTCAAAAAAGGTGATTCTCTTTGGAAAATTGCTAATACATATGGAACAAGTGTAAATAAACTTATGACTATAAACAATTTGACAAATAGTAATCTATCTATTGGACAATCCTTATTAATTCCAACTAATTAAAAAATTGCTTAATGCAATTTTTAATTTTAATATAGTTCATTACATACCCCGGGATCAGGTGCATAGAAACAATGAGATTTATATCTTCCTGTATTTATTTGATTAAACCAAGTACTTTTACATTCACTATTTCCAGGCGCATAGAACCATAGAGCGTTAGTAGCAGGATAATAATATTCTCCTTTTAATACTCTTTTTGCAAGTTCTTTTTCTTTTGTAGTCGAAGAACCACTATTGAATAGAGAACTATTAGTACCTACAAATCCTCCTGGATTTTGATAAATGACATCAGTTATTGCTCTGATATTTTTAAAGTCTATGCAGTTTGCTATTGCTCTATTAACAATTACATTACCGACCATTAACATTGCTAAATCTCCATCTGATAATGCTTCGGCTCTCATAAGTCTTGCGCATAAATCCAGTTCTTTTGTTGTATAATTTATTAACATTTTACTCTCCTAAAATATTATATGTTTTTTTAATAATTAGTGATATAATCATAATATGAAAAGAATAAAAAAGGTTATATTTTTATTGATTATTTTTTTGAATTTTAATGTATTCTTGTGTGCCACTGTAGAAGAAGACATTAAATTTTTATTTTCACAATTTATTGATTGTTACAATAATAATAATCGAGAAATATATAAATATATAGATCTAAATAGTAGTGAACTTTATTCTAATATTAGAAATAATATTGGGAAAGGAACTCTTACGTATGATGAAAATATTAGTTTTATTGAAATAAGTGATACTGAATATAAGATTGCTGTATTAATGAAAGGAACAGGAAAAGTATATAATTCTGAATGGAATTTTCAAAATAAATATATTTATTTTACATATAAATATAATAATGATAAAAAAAAGTATTTGTTGAGTGAAACTGATTTTTTTAATGCTTCTGGAATTAGTATATTAAGAAAAGAGTATTCTAAAATATTAATAAAATCTTTAAAAATATCTGGAACAATATTTATAATTTTACTTGGAATAGTGTTCATTATTAGTAAGTTTTTTAGTGGTATTAAGGAAATTAGCAAAAAGTAAGTTGAATTATTTGTGTGTTTATGGTAAAATACTCCATAGATGTTGTGCATAGGGGTATAGTTTAATGGTAGAATGCCGGTCTCCAAAACCGTTTATGAGGGTTCAATTCCTTCTACCCCTGCCATTAGTAATTAAAGATGTTTTCTCAATCATCTTTTTTTGTTATAATAATAATTGAAAAGATAACAATAACATGGAAACTATATATGATAAACTCATAAGAGATGAGATACCTACTATTATTAAAAATAATGGTGCTACTCCTTTCGTAAGAACGTTATCAGAAGAAAAATATTTAGAATATTTATTAAAAAAGGATAGTGAAGAATTAGAAGAAGTAAAACATGCTCAGTCTAGTGAAGAGCGAAAAAAGAATTGTCTGATAAATTAGAATTAATTATATCAATGGCGAAATATAATGGTTATAGTTTACAAGATATTATTGATTAAGCTGATAAAAAAAGAAATAAAAATGGTGGTTTTAGTAAAAAACTTCTATTAGAGAAAGTGATTGAGTAAATATGTCAAAAGAGAATAGTAAAGATTTTAATTTAATGATGCATAATAGTAAAGATATGCCGAAAATAGTATTTCTCAAAGGAGATGCTATTAAAAAATGGGGTGGAGAAAAAATGATTATAGCACCACCATTATTTTATGATAAAGTTATGAAACAAGTACCTTCAGGAAAAATAATTACCATAAATGAAATTAGAAAATATATTGCTTGTAAAAACAATGCTGATATTACTTGTCCTTTAACAGCCGGTATATTTATAAATATTTGTGCATGGGCAAGTTTCCAAAGAACTGAAAATATCACTCCATATTGGAGAATATTAAAATCAAATGGAGAATTAAACCCAAAGTATCCTGGTGGAGTGTCTAATCAAAAGAAAAAACTTGAAGAAGAAGGACACAAAATAATTAAAAAAGGAACAAAAAATATTAAATATTATGTTGATAATTATGAAAAAAGTCTCTATAACTTAAAGTAACATAATAATATAATTATTTGTTAATTAGTTTGCGTTTTTCGTAATAAAGTGATATTATTTAGATATAGAATAAGGAGTTTTAATATGAGTGAAATCGATAGCGATAATAGAATTGATTCGTATAAAGAATATTTATCACAAATTAGAAGCATATATAAAAAAGACACTTCTAATGATATTTGTATTCACTCTTATTTTAAAATAAAGGGTAAGAAATGTAGCCATAAACTAATTTGGATTGAAGATGGTAATCAAACTGTAATGTTAACATCTAAATTTGAGTATGATGAGTACTTTAAAAAGAATTTATTAATACCAGCTATTGTGGGGTATGCTAAAAGAAATCCTATGTTAGATACAGTTTATAGCCCAATGCCTAAAAGCACATCAAAATTTAAATTTGAATCTTATTCAAACGATGGTAATGTATTAACCATTAGTGGAATTGATTCCTCTTTTGTAAAAGAAATTGATTATAATATTAAACAAATACCTGCTGTTAAGTTTAATGGATATAAATCTGAAAAAGTAATAAGTAAGACACAAGGATATATTGGTATATTAGAACTACTGTTATTGACTTTTGTTGTAACTACATTTGTTGGTATAGTAATAGCTCTACAAATTATGGAATAAAGAATAAACATTATTATTCTTTTTTTGTATAATGAAATAATATATGAATAAAATTAAATATAGTATGTTATAATAATTATACACGGAGGAATGATGGAAGGAATTATTAATTGGATATTAGGAGCTTTTTCTGGATTAAGCGCTCTTAAATATGGAAAGGAAATAATAGTATTTATAATATCTATTATGCCAATACTAGAGCTTAGAGGCGGTTTGATAGCAGCATCATTACTTGGACTAACACCTTTAAAAAGCTATATAATATCAATGATTGGAAATTTATTACCCGTGCCATTTATTTTATTGTTTATTAATAAAATAATTGAATGGATGAGTAAAAGTAAAGTAAAGTGGATGAATAAATTTGCTAATTGGTTACTTAAGAAAGCAGATAAAAATAAAACAAGTATAGAAAAATATGGATATTTAGGATTAATATTATTTGTAGGAATTCCATTACCAGGTACTGGTGCTTGGACAGGTTGTTTAGTAGCATCAGTATTCAATATGGAAAGAAAGAAAGCATTTTTTTCAATACTTTGTGGAGTAATAATGGCAAGTATTATAATGATGTTTATATCATTTGGCATTATAAGAGGAATAATGTAGACATTTATTCTTTTTTATTGTATAATAGGTATGAAAAGTATGAAAAGTTATACAAAGGAGAAAATATGGAAAATCCAAAAGGAAAATATTTATTTGGAATATGTAAAGTGGGAGAAAAGGGACAAATAGTGATACCAAAAGAAGCAAGAGATGTATTTAATATTAAACCTGGAGATTCACTTGTAATGTTAGGAGATATAAAACAAGGAATTGCTATAGTAAAAAGTGAAGTGTTTGATGATTTTACTGAAAAAATACTTAAAGGTGATAATGATGAATAGTATAGCAATACAAACAAAAAATTTAGAAAAAAAATATGGAGATAAAGTAGCCGTTGATAAGATTAATTTATCTATAAATGAGGGAGAACTTTTTTCTTTACTTGGAGTTAATGGTGCTGGAAAAACAACTACAATTAACATGTTATCTTGTCTAAGTAAACCGACTAGTGGAGATGCTTTAATATTTAATAAAAGCATATTAAAAGATACCTATAGCATTAAAGAACTAATGAGTGTATCTCCACAAGAAACAGCTATTGCCCCCAATTTAACAGTAAGAGAAAATATTGTTTTTATAGCTAATATTTATGGAATAAATGATATAAATAAGATAAATAAAATAATAGAAGAGTTTAAATTTAAAAATATTGAAGATGAAAAAGCAAATACATTATCTGGAGGATGGAAAAGAAAATTATCAATTGCTATGGCACTTATAACAGAACCTAAAATTTTATTTTTAGATGAGCCAACATTAGGATTAGATGTTTTAGCTAGAAGAGAATTATGGAAATTAATTAATGATTTAAAAGGAAAGATAACAATTATTTTAACTACACATTATATGGAAGAAGCAGAAGAATTATCTGATAGAGTAGCAATAATGGTAAATGGTAAAATCATTATTACTGATAGTCCAAAAAATATTATTAAGAAAGCCAAAACAAAAAATTTTGAAGAAGCTTTTATTAAAATAGTGGAAGGAGAAAAATAATGAAATCACTTGTCTTTGCAAAAAGAAATATTAAAGAAATAATAAGAGATCTTACTAATATAGTATTCTTGTTATTTTTACCATTATTTTTACTATTTGTATTTCAACAATTTAAAATACCTAATGATATTTATAATATTAATAATTTTGCTCCTGCTATAATAATATTTGGATTTTGCTTTATTACTTTATTTTTAGCACAATTAATAGCTAATGATAGAAATACATCATTTTTAAAAAGGTTATTTACTTCTCCGATGAAGCCGATAAATTTTATATTAGGATATAGTTTGTCTGCTATTCCTATAGCATTTATTCAGTGCCTTATATTTTTCTCTGCATCATTATTTTTAGGGTTAGACATTTCTATTAATATTTTGTATACAATATTATTGTTAGTACCTGTGAGCTTACTTTATGTATTTTTAGGTGTACTTATTGGTTGCCTTGCAAATAGTAGAAATGCTTCAGCTGTATCATCTATTATTCTACAACTAGTTTGTTTTACGAGTGGAATGTGGTTCGACACTAGTATGGTAGGGAAATTTTTTGGAATAATATGTAAAATATTACCTTTTAAATATACTCTTGATGTAGCTAGAAATTCACTATCAGGGAATTATGGAGAAGTGTGTTTACCTTTACTTATTACCTTTTTAGCAACTATTATAATATGCATTTTGTCTTTATTAATATTTAAAAATAAAATGAATAATGATAATATATAGATTATAGAATTTACACGTATGTGTAAATTTTTTTTATTATATTATTATAAATAATTGATTTTTGATATAATTTTTATAGGAGTACTTATGAATGATTTAATATTAATAGCCGTTTCTGTTATACCAATTATTGTATTTGCAATTTATATTTATAAAAAGGATAGGGAAAAAGAACCTCTTAAACTTTTATTTAGACTGTTTTTAGGAGGAATATTATCTTGCATAGCTGTTGTATTAATTTCAATTGCATTAACGTTTGTATCACCAATATTTGCATATGATGCGAAGAATTTAAACTATTATGAACTTTTTATATCTATTTTTGTCGGCGTTGCTTTGGTTGAAGAAGGATGTAAATTTTATTTTACATATAAAATAGGATATAACAATAAAGAATTTGATAGTTCTTTTGATATGATAGTTTACGCGGCCTTTGTTTCATTGGGTTTTGCTTGTTTCGAGAATTTCTTTTATGTAATGCCTGATGGAGTATCTACTGGACTAGTTAGAGCAATAACTGCAATTCCTCTTCATGTTTGTTGTGGCGTATTCATGGGATTATTTTTAAACAAAGCAAAAATAAATGATTTAAGAGGAGTACCATCAGTTAAAAATAAATTACTTGCTCTTATTATTCCGTTATTTATTCATGGATTGTATGATTATATTATTTTTATTGAAAAAGAATACTCTGTTGTTGGATTTATTGTTGTTTTAATTATCTCTGCTATATTTGCTATAAAAAGCGTACAAAAAGAATCAATTAATGATTCAAGATTTTCTATTTAATTTTTAGTTTTGAAAAAACATTTTTAAGTTCATCATTAATAATTAATGATGCTTTTTTATCATAATCTGTTGTACTTCTGTTAATTATGACAATGTCTTTACCTTTAAAATAGTTGATTAAACCACTGGCTGGATAAACTGTTAATGAAGTACCTGCTACTAAAAGAAGATCACATGATGATATTGCCTTAATAGCACCATCTAAAATGTTATCATCTAGTGGTTCCTCATATAAAACAACATCTGGTTTAATTATTCCGCCACATTTACATTTTGGAATAGAATTGTTATTATCAAATATTATTTTTTCATCATAAAATTTATGGCATTTCATACAATAGTTTCTATAAATACTTCCGTGTAATTCATATATTACTTTTGATCCAGCTTTAGTATGCAATCCATCTATGTTTTGTGTAACGATGGCTTTTAGTTTTCCAGCATCTTCTAGCTCTTTTAAATAATTATGTACAATATTAGGAGATGCATTTAGGCAATTTAACTTATCTTTGTAAAAGATATAAAATTCTTTTGTTTCATTCATAAAAAAAGTATGACTTAATATTGATTCTGGGAAATATTTATATTTCATACTATATAAACCGTCTTTACTCCTAAAATCTTTTATGCCACTTTCTGTTGATACACCAGCACCTCCGAAAAAAACAATATTATTTGATTCATTTATCATTTCTTGTAATTTTTCTATTTTATTCATAAATACTCCTAAGTAAATTATAGTATAAAAATAATGCAATTTACATACAATGTATAAAATACTACTTGACAAAACATAGTAGTGGTGATAGCATTGTACATGAGGTGAAGCAATGGATACGCAATTTAAAAAGGGTGTTATGGAATTACTTGTTTTAATATTTGTATCTAAAAAAGACAGATATGGATATGAACTAGTCGAAGAGGTAAGCAAAGTTGTTAATGTAAATGAAGGAACGATTTATCCTATACTTAAAAGATTAACAAATGAAAGATATTTTGAAACATATTTGAAAGAATCATCAGAAGGACCATCTAGAAAATACTATCATTTAACGATACTTGGAAAAAATAGAATGACTTCATTATTAGACGAATGGAAGAAATTTGAAAGTAGTGTTAATAAGTTTATAAAGGAGAGTGAATAATATGAACAAAGAGGAATTTCTCGAAAAATTAGAAGAAAAAATTTCAATATTAGAAGAAAGTGAAATATCAGATATTGTTGAAGAGTATAGTGAACATATTGATGAAAAAATAAAATCTGGGTCTACTGAGAAGGAAGCTATAAAAGAATTTGGTGATATAGATGAGCTAGCTAGTGAAATACTAAGTGCTTATAAAATTAATAAAAATCATTCTAGTGATAGAGTTAGTAATTTTGTTGATGAAGTTATTGATAATGTTAAAGAAGTATGTAATAAGATAATAAAAGTTTTATCTCATGGTAGTGTAAAAGATGTATTGAAACTAATAATTTATATTTTTATACTTATAGTTATGTGTGCTATTATGAAAATACCATTTGAATTTCTTTGTGAAGTGATTGAAAATGCATTTGATATTCTTCCTGAAGGAATAGAAAAAATATTTGACACAATATTATCAATTTTTATTAATCTTTCATATATTATTCTTGCATTCTTATTTTTTATCAAAATGCTTAAAGAAAAGATGCTAGATCAATATGTAGAAGAAGAAACTGTAATAAAAAATAGTAAAAGTACTAGAAACTCAAAAAAAGAGGAAAAAGTATTTGTTGAAAAGAAAATAGTAAATAAAAATGAAAAATCTTTCTTTGATACAATAGGTGATTTATTATTAATAATAATTAAATTTCTTTCCGCATTTATATTAATTCCAAGTATTATAGGAGTATTATTTTCTTCAGTTGGATTTGCTTTTATGATAATATTTTCAATTAAATATGTTGCATTTTTCGGACCTATAATATTATGCTTAGGTGTACTTTGTGGATCAATATGGTTAACTGAAGTAATATTTAGATTTATTTTTAATAAGAGTGGAAGCTTTACAAAATCATTTATTACTTTTATAGTAGCATTAGTTCTATGTGGTGTTGGATTTGGAGTAAGTATACTAGAAGTAACTAATTTAAATTTTACTGATTATAATAAAAAAGAAGAATTAATAGGTAACTACAACATTAATATATCTAGTACAAATAATTTTAATGTAAACTGTTATGAATGCAATAAAATTAATAAGACAATTGATGAGAATATGAAAAATGATGAAATAATTATAAATGTATATGGTGCTAGTTATCAATCTTCATATTATAGTAATATGAATAGTGATAATCAATATATAGATATCTATTATTCAGTTAATGAATCATTATTGTTTAAAGAGCTTATTAATGATATTAAAAAAGGTAATCTATATGATTATGATAATAATTTTGAGCAAAAGTACATGAATATAATAGGAAATGAAGAGACACTTAACAAAATAAATATAGAATATGGAGACTGAATTATTTAATTCGGTTTTTTTATGTGATATAATTTTGATATGAAGAAAATTAAAAATATAATATTTTTATTAGGAATATTTGTTATTGCATTATTATGTATATTTTTTGTGTTTAATAATAGTATGATAAATATCTCCCTAAAGAATAAGACTAAAATTATGGTTAAATATGTAAGTACTTTAGAGAGTGATAATTATTATTATAAAAATGGTGTTCTATATGATTCTAATAGTAATATAATTTCAACTGACTATTATATTAATGGGGAAGGAAATATTATTAAGGATAAGTATAATAATATAGTTTTAGAAATTAAAACTAAGAACAGATGTATTAGTAAAACTGCATTTGGAAAAGTTAACATTACTAGTTCTTGCGATGACAATAATATAGTTGTTCAAATAAATAAAAACAACTCACAAATTACTTTTAATTTCAATCGTAAGATAATTGAATATTTAGTATCTAAAAATGATGATTGTACAGGGAAATGGATTAAATTAAACAAAAATAAATTAGTTGTTAATATGTTTGAATCTGGTAATTATTATATATGGTTTAAAGACGAAAATGGATATTTAAGTGAAACAATAAATTTTGATGTAAATTGTTTATTAGGTAATAATTCTCAGTTTTCCAAGGATAATTTATATTGCATTGGCTCAACAATTATCATTGATGATGAAAAATGGATTGTGATTGAAGATTATAATAAAGAAATAACTCTTATGAAAATAAATCCAATTAATAAAAAATTAAGTCACTCTAATCAAATTAGTGAATACAAATGGAGTGATTCTTTAATTAATACTTATTTAAATAGTGAATATATTTATTCATTAAATAATGATATTCAGTCTTCACTAGTAGAAGTAGAAATATGTAATAATTCTAGTGGTACTTTAGGATGCGACTCAAATGATGGATGCGGGGGATATAAGAAGTCAACAATAGAAAAATATAAATGGAGCTGTGATTCATACACTAAAAGTAAAGTTAGAATAATATCTTATGATGAATATTCTTACTTATATGATAGTATTAAAAACAAAGAAATATTATATGGAAACTATTGGACCATAAATTCATATAAAGAAAATAATAGTGGAATATCTATTATAAGTAATGGCGAAGTGTTTCTTGGTGAACCAGTAAATAATTTATTGGACATAAGACCTGTGATTACTATAAAAAGATAAAAAAGGCTATTTTCTAACCTTATTTTTTCTTATATAAAATATTGATACTAATAGTGACATAATACTTATAATAGAACCAATTATAAAATATTTCGGAATATAATTAAATTCTATTTTATGTTTTCCTTCTTCTAAATCTAAACATACGAATGCATTGTAGCATGATTTGTATGATACTTTTTTATTATCAATTTTTATAGTCCATCCTTTATCATATGGGATAGTTGTAAATAATACATTTTTATTATCTGTACTTGTAACATATCCTTCTAGATGAGAATCTTTATCATATTTAGTTATTTCTAACTCATTTTGTTTTAATTCATTTATAAAACTTTTATAAGTGTCAAATTTTAATAAATAATACTCTGCATGTTTTATTTCATAATCAACAGTTGCTGTAAATCTTATTTCGTATGAATCACCTTCATGTAAGAATAAGGGAGCAGTATTTTCAATATTATAAATTGTTGTTTCAGTACCATTTATATAAAGTACGGCATTTGTATAAAATGCAGAACTCTTATTATAATACAGAAATCCATCATATGGAGCAATACCAACAATAGACGTATATGGTGATTCAACACCTGGAATTCTATTTATAGTAGTCTTTTTTGTTTCTTCTGAGTATACTCTTTCTGTACCATTATATATGAAGTTATCTAATACAGTATACACAGGCTCTTCATTGTCCAACATACTGTTCTCAAGTTCTTTAATATTAAGAACTTTGGTATCTTTACTGAATTCATAATTATAAATACTATTATTTACCATATATCCTAAACTTAATGCATCATTATTTTTAAGTATACTAATCTCTCCAACATCTATATAATCATAATAGTTTGTACCTTCAGTTCCATTAAAATATTTAATTCCTAATATTGATGTCATATATGGATTTGACATGTTAAATTCAATACTTGCTCTATCTTTGATTGTGTAATCAAAATAATCATCAAAGAAAGCCATTATTTTTCCATTTCTAATTGAACTGAAAATTGCTACTCCATTATAATTATATAAAGCGGGGTTATTATAATTTAAGTTTCTAGAAAATTCTAATCTATAAAATATTTCATCTTTTGCATCTTCTTCAGCAGCTTTAACAGCATTTTCATAGGAGGAGTTTGTTATTTGAAAAGATTCTATTTCAGAAGCATTAGATAATTGTTTAAAGGTCATTATTGTATTTAGTTGTACCTCTACAGTAAATAAACAAAGTACTAATATCCAAGCATACTTTTTATCTGAGAAGAATACATATTCAAATAATAACATTATTGTAACAATAAAACATATGCATGGCATTAATTTATCAATAAATGCAGCTTCTTTAGCAGGATATGACATTAATGCAATATATGCAAAGCAAACTATTAACCTTACAACCCAATTCATTTTTACATATGAATTATATTTTATTGATTTGTATGCTATCATTATTAAAAAGAAATCGAAAGTAAATATATATCTATTAGGATACCATATAGGTCTTTGCATTAAATGCCAAAAATAATCTATTAAATTAAAGCTAATACTTAATAAGAAGAATGCAATAAATGAACCAGTTACTATTTTTTCTTTAGTTGATATTTTTGTATTAAAGAAGTACTTTATTACTGAAATTATTACTAATAGAGAGCAATATATATTTACAGTTCCATATTTAATATCATAAGTAACAGTTGAACCAGGAGTAGCTTTGTAAAAAAAGTTTAAAAAGTTTAAATTAAAATCAAAATAGTTTGTTTGTATAGAATCTTTATATAATTCTACTTTTCCTTGAAATAATTCGTAAATAACTGGTAATAGTATAATTGAGCACATTAAACCTGCTAATAAACTTGAAATAATAAATTTTTTAATTATCTTTTTATCTTTATTTTCAAGTAATATATAATTATATATAAAATAAAGCGCTGAAAAAATACATACCATATACCCTATGTAAAAGTTTGAAATGATTGTTATTGTTAATGATATTATATAAAGTGTTACCTTTTTTTCATATATTAGCTTTTCCAAGCCTATCATAACAATTGGAAATAATGCTACAACATCAAAATACATAAAATTGAAAAAGTAACAAACATTATATGCCATTAGAGCATAGGCAATACTAAAAATAACTAGGTACATATTAGGCTTATCTTTATATTTATATCTTAAGTATTTACACATAGTAAATCCACATAATGCAATCCTTAAATATACAAGAAATGTATAATATATTAAAATATTATTATTATTTGAAAAAATACATAATAAATTTGTAGGATTAAACATGTAATAAATAGCTGTTGCATAAAAATTATAACCTAATAATCCTTTGAACGAATAAAACAGACTTTCTTGTCCTAATAAAACTTTTTTAAAATATGATGTGAATCCTGGGTATTGATAGTAACCATCATATTTTGCGAATGAATATGTGCCTAATGGATATATTTTTGAAAATACAGATGCTACTAAGAGAATAATGATTGGAACAATAATTGACAATATCTCAGGGTAGTATTTCTTTATAAACGTATTTATTTTTTTCATATTTAACCTCACAAAAAATATTTTATCATAAAATAGTGAAAAAGTATTGAAAAAAAAATCAATTGCTGATAAACTTAATATAGTAAAGGAGGAAGAGTTATGGATAATAACAAGGGTCAAACGATATTTTTATCAGTTATAGGAATTGCCACATTACTAGTTGCAATCATAGGTGCTACATTTGCGTGGTTCTCTGTTACTGTTTCTGGAAATGATAACGCATCAAGTATTATAGTAACAACTGCTGTTTTAGGTAGCATTACTTTTGAAGATGGCGATACTATTAATTTATCAAATATTAGACCTGAAGGTGAGACAGGGAATATAGCAACTAAAACATTTACTATATCTAACAGTACATCAAATCTTTCAAGTAATATTATTTATACTATTTGGTTAGATGTTACTACTAATACTTTATCTGCACTAGTTAATACATCTCAAGGCGCAACAGGTACATCTGGTGATTGGTTTACTAATAAGATAGAATATACTGCAACTGGTTCAACATTCTTGACTGGTGATGTTGCTGCATTTACCGGAACTGGTTCATCAGCTGATTTTGTCCCAGTACCATTAGTTGGAACTAATAATGAATTAACAGCTGCACATCGTGGAACAATAACAGGAGTATCAGTTCACAAGTATACTTACACTATTAAGTTTAAGGATGATAATTCTGATCAAAATGCTGCTCAAGGAAAAGCATTCCTTGGTAGATTACGTGTTACTGTTACTTCAGGATCTTAATAATTATATTGTATGTTATTCAACTCTATCCGTTGAATATGTGCGCGCATATATAATTGTAAACACAAGTAGACAAATGTCTACTTTTTTTATATTTATTGAATAATTATATTATTTTTGATATTATATATTATATGGAGATAGAATGAAAAATGATAGTAAAAGGTTAATGATAATTTTTGTTATAATATTACTTGTTTTAATAACTATGACTTCTGGAATAATTTATAATTATTATAAAACGAAAAATGAAAAAGAAAATAATATAAACATTGTTGTTAAAAAAGTAAGTTTATTAATTAGTTATAATAGTTCTAATAAAATAATTTTTAATGGTCTAGAGCCTAATACAGATTATAATTATGATTTTTCTATTAGTAATAATTCTTATGAATATAGTGCTAATTATAAATTGTTATTCGATGTAAATTCTAAAGCTTTTGATGGTGAAAATGATGATTTTACTTATTCTTTATCTTGTTATACTAAAACCAAGGATTCAAATGATACAGTCATTAACATATCTAATAGAAATATGCCTGCTGAAAGCACTACACTTGGTACTGGAAAAATATCACCTGATGAAGTACACTATTATACTTTAAATATCAAGTATACTGGTGAAAAAAGTAGTGGGATATTTGATGGAATGATTACTTTGGAAAAGGCGATAGATTAGGTGAATTATGGAACTAACAAAAAAAGAAAAAATTAAAAAAATACTAAATATTATTTCTAAAACAGTTGGATACTTTATTGTAGGGCTTTTAGTTATAATAGGATTATTTCTTGTATTTTATGTCGTATCAGGAAAGGCTGCAGAAGCAAAAGGACACAAGCCACTAGTTGGATTGTATACTATAATTAGTCCAAGTATGACACCGAATATAGCAGTATATGATGTAGTGTTAACATATAGGCAAGATGATCCTTCTAAAATAAAAGTAGGAGATGTTATTACTTTCTTTTCTACAAATGATTTTTTTGGGGGTACTCCGATTACGCATAGAGTAGCAGATGTACTGAATGTTCCTGATTTAGGAGGACTGGTTTTTCAAACTAAAGGAGATGCTAATCAAAAAGCAGATAATGAAAAAGTATCTCCTGATAATGTAGTTGGTAAAGTGGTAGCAGTTTTTCCTCAACTTGGAAGATTGCAGTTCTTTTTAGCTAGTAAGGGCGGCTGGATTATAGCTGTTATGATACCATCACTTGCAATTATATCTTATGATATTTATAAGATATTAAAACTATTACTTTTGAAAAATAAAATGTTAAGTTTAAGAAATAAAAATGGAAATATATAAAAGATAGGCAACTATCTTTTATTTTATAAAATATTGCATTTAATTTCATTGTTTGATATACTTAATAAAGAATAATAAGGAGAATATATGACTAGTGTATTAGATAAATACTTTTCTAAAAAGAAGTCTGAATTAGTTGATTATATTAATGAAATATTAATTGTTTTTCAATACAAATTAGATGTAATAATACCTAGTAAATTAAGTACTGTAAAAAAGATATTAGATATTTATTATAGCAAGTATTATATGATGCTTTCTAATGATTATAGTATAGTAAATAAACATTATAAGTTTGACTCTGAAACAGATAATGATATTAAAATTATATTACAATGTGTAATAGAACATTATGAAAAAGAGAAACTGGATATTAAAAATAAAAATATTGAGATAATATATTTATCATATATTATCTATTTTGCTTTTTTAATAAATAGATTAAGAGATGCTATTGTTATTGTACCTAATAAATCAGATTTTATTATTAGTATTGCGGGAAAAGTATCACAAAATTTTATTTATAAAAAAGATGACAAGACTAAAATACATATGAATAAGTTATTGGATTTAGTTAAAACAAATACAAAGGATGATAAGAGATTAAGATCATATTTAAGGAAATCTATTAATAATAGTTCCTATAATGACTACTTATTATTAAATGAAAATAATAGATTGTATCAGGTAAAATATAATTATATATTAGATGATATAAAAACATTTCAAAAAAGCGATATTGAAAAAGTTAATAACAAGATAGGAATAGATAATACATTTATTTTAATATCTTATGAATTAGCCATAGTATCATTATTAAAATGCATATTATATGATCAGAGAATTTGTATGGCTTTTAAAGTAAATAAGAATTTTTATAAAAAGAAAACTATGATATCCACTTTCATTAAACCTTTAAAAAACCGTTATATATGTAGTCACATATCATTAATAATTGATAGTGATGAATATGAAGAATGTGAAGAATTAAATAAAATAATGTCATATGGTATTAAAATATTTATTGATTGTAATAAATTAGAAGATGTAAGTAACATAAAATTTAGTAATGATGTTATTTTAATTGCAAACGAAGAATATATTACTAAATATAAAGAAAATATTGAATCAAAAAAGATTAAGTATATTAAAAAATGTGATGAAAAAATATACAAAGAGGATGATTTAATTTTTACAAAATTAGATTTTATGGAGGTAAATAATGGGTAATGTGGAAAAATTTTTCTTAGAATTTCTAGCACCTTTCTTTAAAGGCTTTATAGGCATTTTTGAAGGAGTCTTTAAAGGATTATTACAGATGTTTAATGTAATTAATTATATAGATATTATAGGAAAATACAAAAGTGATTTAACTGGGGCAAAAGTATTTATAGTTGTTCTTGCTATTATTTGTTTAGTCGCTTTAGTAGCTATATTAATATTTATTATTATTAAAATATTTAAAAGAATAGTAAGAGTCAGAAGAAAGTCTCATGAACATGAAATGCTTCTTGAAGAAAATGAAAATCTTAATTATGAAAATATAAAATTAAAAAAAGAAAATGAAAAATATTTAGCAATGGCGAATGGTGAAATTCCTTCAACTGATGAAAATGGAGAAATTAAAGAAAAAGAAGAAATTGAAGAATTAGAGCATGAGCATGATGAAAGATTTTATAAATTAAGTAGAATTGACGAAAAATGGGAAAATTACGTTCCAGAACCAACTAATAGCACAATAAAATTGAATGAATTATGCGATTCTTTTAGAAATTATGCTGCATCTGAATTAAAGCTTTTTTATAATATTGATTTAATCAGATTATTTATTTCTGCATTTGCTTCTAATAGATTGATAATTTTACAAGGTATTTCTGGTACAGGTAAAACTTCTCTTGCATATGCTGCAGGTAGTTTTTTAGATAATGAATCTGTAATAGCCCCTGTTCAACCGTCATGGAGAGATAGAGCTGAATTATTTGGATATTTTAATGAATTTACTAAAAAATTTAATGAAACTGAATTATTAAGTAAAATGTATGAAGCATCTTATAATGATAAAATATATATTTCTATTTTAGATGAAATGAATATAGCCCGTGTTGAGTACTATTTTGCTGAGATGTTGTCTATTATGGAAATGCCTAGTTATAATGAGTGGGTTATTGATTTAGTTGCTAATCCTTGGCCAACCGATCCCAAAAAGCTTATTGATGGCAAGTTTAAAATACCAAAAAACATGTGGTATATAGGAACAATAAATAATGATGATTCAACATTCATGGTAACTGATAAAGTTTATGATCGTGCTTTACCTATAGATATTAATGACAAAGCACCAAAATTTGATGCCCCTAAAACTGAAAAACTTCATATTACATCAGAATATTTAGAACAATTATTTGATGAAGCACAAAAATCTAAACCATTGAGTCAAGATATTCTTGATAAAATTTCTAAAATGGACGATTATGTTATTGATCATTTCAGATTATCTTTTGGTAATCGTATTTTACAACAAATGAGAGAGTTTATTCCAGTATATGTTGCATGTGGTGGTAGTGAAATAGTAGCTGTTGATTACTTGGTATGTCACAAAATATTAAGAAAATTTGAACAACTAAATATGTCATATATAAGAAATGAAGTTGATGGATTTATTGATTTCTTAAACCAAACATTTGGCGATGGAAATATGAAAGAGTGTGTAAAATATTTATTAAACCTTAAAAAAAATATATAAAGTTATTGGAGGAATAGATGACAGATAAAATTACAGAAATAATTGGTAAAATTAGTGCTGAAGATTTTAAATTATTTAATGATAAAACTAATTCCGAACTAGAATATAGTCGAAAAACTGATACTGTTTCTCGTGATTTTAGTTGGATGCCAATTGTAGAAGAAGCCCTTCCATATTTAGATAATATTATTAGAAATCCTAGACGTTTTATTCAACAAGAAGAAGATATAGTTATAGTAGAAAAATCAAAAAAAATATCCACTGAAACAATACAACATTTAGCACAGCATACTAATTTTATTCAAGACATTGATAAAGATGGAATGATTAAACCATCCAAAGTATTAAATGTTCAAAAAGAAGAAACATGGGATTTATATGAGAATAGATTTATCTACACACTAATAAAAGAGTTAGGTAGATTTATTAGAAAATATACTGAGAAGGAATTAGAAGAACCTCATATTGAAATAATTAATTCATTAGAATATAATGGAGAATCATCATATAATAACGAAAACATTAAAATATCAGTTAATTTTGAATCTTTAAAAAATGAATTGCCTAAAGATTTTAATAAAGAAGAAATGCAAGAAAGAATTGTGAACCTTCAAAATATTGTAACTGATTTTGAAAATAGTATTTTTATTAAAAGTTTGTCTCAAGCAGTACCCGTTAAATCTCCTATTAGAAAGACAAATATTATATTAAAGGATACTAATTTTCAAAAAGCATTAACATTATGGGAATTCTTAATGAATAGTGAAATAGGGGAACCTATATATAAGGCATCAACAATAGAAAATCTAAGCAATTTAAATATTAAGAATAAATTTGATTTAACATATTATTTAGATTATATAAGTATGAATATAAAAGAAAATAGGGAAGATATTTCAGGCAATGCTCTTGCTGAAAAAATATTAGCTTTATTAGAAGAATATATAGATATATCTGATATATCTGAAAAAAAATTATCTACTTTTATAATGAGTGAGATAAAATCTGCTATAAAGAAAAGAAAGAATAAAGAAGAAGATATTATTAAAATATACGATAAGTTTATAAAAGCAAATGATTTTTATATTAACAAGATTTGTGATAATATTTAATAAAATACAGAAATAAATGAAAGGAGTTAAAATGAGTAATGAAGAAAATAATAATATTTCCGAAGAAATAGTTTCTGATAATCAAAATTCTGCTACTACTGAACAACCAGAAATTAAAAAAGAAAATACTGCGGATTCATATATTATTGATGATTCATTTCTAGACGATGTATATAAATCAAATACTGTTGATTTATATAAGTTAGAAGGCCTAGATGTAAAAGATCAGTCTAGAGTATTTGCTCTTGTTTTAACTGACCTTTATAAAGATTATGATGATATTGATTATTCAATAATAAGAAAGCTTGCCATTAAATGTTTAAAATTAAGTTGTGATCCTGATGATAATAATTTAAGATTACCATATAAATTAGTTGTAACTAAAGATGGCAATAAAATGAACTTTAGTTTCGAAACAAACAAAAAAGGAAGTTTAATATTAATAATTATATTGCTTGGATTGTTTACTTTCATTGCACTTGGTTCAACTTATGTCACATTAAGATACCTATCAATAGCACATTTAAATTTAGATATAGATAATGACGGAATTGCTGATTTAAATATTGATACCGATAAAGATGATAAGGAAAATATTAATATTTCTAATGATGGAAAAAAACCATATGTAAATATTGATTATAAAGGAAATCAAAAAGCTGTATTTAATGTGGATACGACTGGAGATGGAAAAGCAGACTTTAATTTAATTAATCAAGACTTAGACAATGATGGAGTCTGTGATTTGAATTGTGATGTTAATGGGGATGGATGGCCAGACACCAACATAGATTTAAATGGTGATGGAAAGGCTAACATGTATATTGATAATGACAATGATGGAAATGCTGACTTGAATTTTGATACAAATAATAATGGAGTATGTAATCTTCATTGTGATACAGATGGAGATGGAGTCTGTGATCTTAATTGCGTTAAAAATATAGCTGTTATTGAAAACAATACTGGTTCTTCCACTGCGATAGGAAATAATCAAGCAGATATAGCAACTGCAGAGTTTATTATAGATTTTATTGATTCCAAACAAATTGTTATTGATAATTTGTTTCCTGAAGATCAGACTGGTAATGTTACTAAATATGCAACTAAGAAGATAACAATTACAAACAGGTCTTCAGAGTATGTAAGATATAAAATTGAAATGGTAGTTACTAATTATACTTTCACTAGTGATAATTTCCTATATAAGATTGAATCAACAGGAGAAGGCTATTCACAGGATTATACTATGGTACCAAGAAATACATCATTTATTGCTGATACAGTTGTAATAGGCCCAACTTCAACACAAGAATATACTTTTACTTTTAAAGTTAAAGGTCTAAATGAAAATCAAAATTTTGATCAAGGCAAATCGTTTTCTGGTTATTTTCAAGTATATTCAGTTGATTAGGAGTTTTACTCCTTTTTTTGTGTAAAATTATTTATTTTATATAAAAACATTTTAATATTTGTTGTTTTTATAGTATACTTATAATAGGAGTTTAATATGAAAAGGATAATTGATAAAGTTAATGACATTAATGAAAAAACCTTAACGGAATATGAAAAAAAAGTTAAAAATGTAATTGATTATTTAAAAAGTATTGATATTCCTAAAAAGCCTAAACAAAAGGAAGAAGATGTTTTAAATGATGTACCAGAAATAATTGATATCCATGAAGAAAAAGTATATACTGAGAATGAGAAAATGTGGAATGAGGTATTTGAGTCACTATCTAAAACAAATGAGGTTGATAAAAATGAATAATTTAACTGGGAAAATAATAGATGTGAGTGATGTATCTTACTATGTGTACTCACAATTGATGTTCAATAGGGAATATTATGTATTAACTGAAGAAATAGGTAAAAAGACAAAAGATGCAATTAAAATATATAAATTAACAAAAGAAAATGAAAACTATTATATTGATGATAATATAGATAATAAAGTAATTGAGAAGTTTGCTATATTCTTATCAATGTAGGAGGATATATGAAGGAAGAGTTAGATAAAATTGATGAGTTATTAACTCGGATGACAAATATAATTAATAAACTATCTACCACAATAAAGACAGAGGAAAAGAAAAATGCAGAAAAGTGATTTAAGTAAAATTGAATCAACTGTCTCTTCAATGGAAGATAGAAGTAAAAAACTTTTAGCTGAAAACATTAAAGATGTTAAAGCACTAAAAGTTCTTTTAAGTGAGGCAACAAGTTTACAAGAATCTCTTACAAATGATTTGAAAGATATATTATTATCCAATATGCCCACTATTGAAGAAAAACCTGAGAGTTCCGAAAGAATTAATATTTTAAAAGAATACTTTCATATACTTGATAATTATAGTGGCACAAATGTTTTTTACGATTTGTGCACTTTATTATATGCTTTAGAGTATCCTGAAGATTTAGGTGAATATAATACTATATTAAGAAAATTATTTTCTTTATTTGAAAGTTATGAAATGCCATTGACACCTAATGATTTTAATGTATCATCTCCTGTTAAAGAATATATTATTAGATTTTTTGAAGTAAGGGAAAAAGAAGATTATTTATTGCTTATGAAGGACAAACTTGATCAATTATATTGGACAAGTCATGATTTGCTTAATGATATTTTATTAAATATTAAGATTATCATATTTGTAAAAAAAGAAGGCATAGCAGAATTTTTAAAAAAGAAAAAAGAAAAATATGTTGAAGATAATAAAATAGATGAATCATTTGCTAGAAAAGAATTAAATGACTTAATACTTAAAAAGAGTATTGATGATTCGCAAAATCCTATTAATATATTATATGCTATTAAAAATGGTGAAATAGATGCAGATAGCCTAGATAAAGATAGTTCTCTATATAAAGATTCTGTGACAAAATTTATTAGTGAAGAAAAGTATGAAACATGTAATAAAATCGATTTTATAAATAATATTATTCAGTTAAAAGAAAATTTAATGGAATATAAATATTATGAAAAATTCAAATATTTAATATCCATAGTTAGTGAAATTGCAGATAAAAAGGAAGAATACAAAACAGTATATACAACAAAAAGTAATGATTTAAAAAAGGAACTTGATAATAAAAATAAAATATATTCTGAACTTAGCAAAGTTACTATTGAAAGAGGAAGATTAACAAGAAGAAAAAGTTCATTATTTTTTGGAGAAAAGAAAAAACAAAAGAAACTTGATGTACTTGCAAAAAAAATAGATGAACTTGATACTAGCCTTAATGCATCAATAAGTTTGATTAGAGATGGATTTGTGGATTATGATTTATGTTTATTTAGAGAAAAAGTATCTACAATAATAAGTAAAACGTATACAATTTTAGATGATTTTTTACTATTTAAAAATAGTGTATATGTGTTAAACGATAGTATTAATAAATATGAGCTTAATTTATCAAAAGAAGAAAGAAAAAAGATTTGTGATGATTTTCATGCACTGATTACTTCTTCTACCATTCAGATAATAAATACATTTGATTTTGTTAAAAAAGATGATGTTGCTTTAAGAATAGCGGATAGATATAAATTAATAGATATTAATATTGAACTTGATGAAGATAATATAGATGATTATATAGATTCATGCCAAGTTATTATTAATTCTAATAATGCAAGTATAGCTAAACTTAATCCTGTTGTAGTTAAGTATATTAATAAGTATATTATTAAAAATAATTAAGTATGAAATATTATACTTTTTTTGTATTATTATTGCATTACAATTATAATTTTGCTATAATCAAATATATAGTAGGAGGCTAAAATGAAAGGAAGTATTATAATTTAGACATTGAAGATTAGGTATATTGAGGGCAGTAGAAGTATACTTGATAAGTACATAAAATTTAGATTAAATTTTATTACTAGTATATGTGATATAATATTACCCTGTAAAATCAGTAATAACAAGAGCATTAAAAGTAAATTATATAATTATTATATTCTTAAAAAGTTTAACAAGTATGATTTTGATAATGATATAAAAGAAACTAATAATTCAATATTCGATATATTTAACAAATTAAATATTAGGAATAAAGAATTACAAGAAATATGCTTTTGTATAATTGAAGTCGATACTTTATTTGATTTAAAAAATAACACTAATGATTTAAATGAATTGAAGTATAGAAAGTCAGTTATTGACATTGCCACTACTATTTATATTGCTTTACAATATGATAAAGCGTTATTGCAAAGCAAAAAAGTATCTTTTGACGAAATCAACAAAGACATTATTAATTATCTTAAGGAATTTGTTGATGTTGAATTGCTAATTAAATTAGATCGAAAGTCTGAATTAATTAAGATGTTATTTGAAAAAACTATTATTAAGAACTCTGATTTTTTAGATAGTCTTAATACATATTCTGAATTTGTTGGAAGTTTATGCAAAATTAAAAATGCTAACAATGAAAAAATGTGTATAAGTGATATTAAATACAATTTTAAAGAGTTTGAAGATGATAGTAGGAAAGAAATTAACAGGATAAGTGATAGGGAAATTATTAAAACTGGTCTTAATAAAATTAAGATTGAGATAAGTTCATTATTCTTAGGCATGTCAGTTTTAACTAATAATCCTATTAAATTATTTATTGAAATTAATACTGGATTTATATCAAATAATACTAATATTCAATATATAATTAATAGGTTAAATTACATAAAAGATTATGTATATTTAGTTATTCCTTTGGATTCACTTGAAAAATATAGTGATATGATTGATATTATTAAAAATAATAATATTAATTTAGCTATAAGATTTAGTGAAAAAAATGTCGAAAATGGTTTTGATTTAAAAGATATTAGAGATTTTAAGTTTTTACTAATAAATTATAGTAAAAATGAAATGTTTGGTAAACGTTTATCAGAAATAATTGATAACAAGATGATACCTATTGTAACAAATATTATTAACAAGAATATATTATCTAAATATAAAATTGAATATTATACAATAGCATCTACGGAGGACAAGAAATGAAAGATAAATTGTTTGCTAATACAACAGCAAAGAAAGTATACAGAAGAAATATGTTTGGAAGAGTATGTTTTATAATTTTTCTGTTTTTATTACTATTCTTATCAACATTATATTGTGTACTTTATGTTGTTAATCAAAAAGGAAATTTCACAATTACTTTAGATCCTAACTTAAGTGCTAATAAGCATATAGTTATGTCTGCCACTAGTGATTTTAAAGAAACTCCTTTGAGACTTGAAGCGACTGCTTTAGATTATATGGACAATATAACTGAGAGTTGGCTTCCATTAAATATTGCTACCGATTATGAAGGTGAGCATAATGGAAATAATTATATGGCTTATACATTCTTTGTCAAAAATATAGGTACCGAAACGACTAATTATGTAATGTCGCTTGATATACTTTCAGTTATTAAGAATGTAGATGATGCTATTCGAATCATCATGTACACTAATGATGAACCAAAAGAGGTTTATGCAAAAAAAAGTGCAAGAACTGGTGAAACGGAAGAAGGAACCATACCTTTTCCCAGTAATACCGAAGCTTTTGTAAAACAGAGGAAAAATATTATACCTAATGAGGTGGATAAATATACAATAGTTATTTTTATGGAAGGAAATGACTTTGAATGTGTAGATGCCATACTCGGTGGTGAAATGAAAATGGTTTTGTCTTTAGCAGAAGACAAATAAAATACTTAGAAAGAAGGTTAAAATGAAAAAGAAAAACATTATAATAGCATTTGCTATGCTATTATTAACGGGTGTTGCCTTATCAACTGCAACCTATGCATGGTTTACGGCTAACACATTGATTCAATTAGGTAGAATTGATGTTCAAGTATCTGCTACTAATGGTATTCAGGTATCTACTGATGCTACCGATTGGAAAACAACACTTACAACTGATCATATAAGAAATGCTTATTATACTGGTTCAGTTACACAATTTCCTGATGCTACAAATATAACAGGAAATGTCGGTGATTATTTACAACCAGTATCTACTGATGGAACAATGGATTCTGGAAAATTTAAAATGTATTATGGACAATTACAAGAAGATGGAAGTATAAATTTAACTGCCGCTACCGAAACAAACGGAAGTTGTTCTGATAATACATTCACTACTCCTTCTGCTTGTGTTGCTGGAAGTGCAACATGGACTGAAGCTGCAAATGCATATTTTATTGCATTTGATATCTTTATTCAATCATCTAATCCAGATGCTGTTGAGGTAGGGTTACTTCCAACTTCAACTGTAAGCATAAACGAAGGTGGACAAGACGCTGGACTTAAAAGTTCAATAAGAGTAGGATTTATTAATTCTGGTAATGCTTCAAGTGCTACAGCTGCTTGGGCATTAGCAACAAATACTGCTTACTCAATTTGGGAACCAAATGCTGATACACATACTGCAACTGCTATTAATAGAGGTTATGTAACAGCTGGACAAACTAAAGCTTATAAGGGTGCTACTGCAGTTGGAACAAATGTTGATTTAACTAGTACTACTAATTTCTTAGCTACACCATCTCAAACAAGTGGAGTTGGTAATTTAATACAAACTGAAACAAGTAATGGACACTTTAATAAAGGAACTACTGTTGCTGATGGAACATTAACTGGTGCAACTGCTTGGAATAGTAGTACACTTACAGGATATCCTACTGTTGTTACAGTTTCACAAGGTATTACAAAAGTAAGAGTTTATATTTGGATAGAAGGACAAGATGTTGACTGTGAAAATACAGCTACACTTGGTACTGCTGTTGGAGTTACTATTAATTTAAATGCTAAAGTAGCAACACCATAGGTTTAAATATAGGTGAATAAATGAAAAAAGTATTATCAGTTTTAGGAAATACTCTCTTGGTAATTATCATTGTAATTGCCGTAGTAATGACATTTGCTTCATTAAAGACTAATGAAAAGGGTCTTCCTGAAGTTGGTGGATACATGTTGATGAACATTCAATCTGGTTCAATGGAACCAGCAA
This sequence comes from uncultured Clostridium sp., assembly GCA_964649245.1. Lineage (GTDB taxonomy): Bacteria > Bacillota_I > Bacilli_A > RF39 > UBA660 > CAG-1000. The sequence goes on along the minus strand of CAZYOS010000002.1, from coordinate 19,458 downwards.
TTATGACGGGGGATTTGATAGTTACTAAAGCAGTTGCAAATCCATATAATTTAAGCAAAGGTGATGTAATATCTTTTGTTGGATATGAGGGTAAGGATTTAATTATTAAAACTCACCGTATTACCGCTGTTAATGATTTAGGTGGATCTGTTTCTTATACTACAAAAGGAGATAATAATCCAACAGTCGATTCTGAAGATGTATTTCCTAGTTCAGTAGTATCCATGTACACTGGTACAAGAATACCTGTTTTAGGTACTATATTCTCATTCTTATCAGGAAGAGTAGGATTCTTTGTATTCATTGTCTTCCCATTGTTTATACTATTTATATATCAAATATATAAATTTATTAGTACTATAATGGAAGAAAAAAAGAGAGAGCTAATAGAACAAATAAAGAGGGAAAATCAAGTTGCTTGATTTTCTTTTTTTATGATAAGATTTTTTGCTTAAAATCTATAAAAAACCTATTTTTTTTGTTGAGAATAATGTCGAATAATGATATACTTAGTATGTATACTGAATAATAGGTATAATAGGAGTATTTTTATGAATTTTTTTATAAGATTTCTATTTGACTTTATGTCCCAATTTTTTAATGGTTTAATAAGAATCTTTAAAAACATAGGATTAGGTTTATATGATATGTTTAATTTTAAAGCATATTTTAATATTGTTAATGGATATAAAAGCGAAATATCTGGTCCTGCTTGGGTAGTAGTTGGATTAGTTATTTTAGTGTTTTTAATAATACTTGCAATGATAATACTTATGATAGTGCTTTTAGTAAGAAAATATATAAGAATAAGAAAAACTTTAGTTGAGCAAGAATCATTATTACAAGAAATAGGTGATTTAAATCAAGCCGTCTATAAATTAACTCAAGAAAAAGAAGATATACTTGCTATGAAAGTAAGCCAAATTGGATTGCAACCTGGAGTAAGTGCTACAGAAGCATTACCTGAGAATGTAGCTGAAGATAAAGAAAATGCTGGAACTGGTGAAAAGAAAGAAGAATCTGCTGTTAGTTCTGCTGATAGAGAAAAAAGTAGATTCTATAAACTTACCCAAATTGATATTGCAATGGAGGGATATAAGCCACCTAACTTTAATAATAAATTTACTCTTGAAGAATTATGTGAACAGTTTAGATTGTTTTCTGCTTCAAAAATGAGATTATATTATAGAATTGATATTATTAGACTATTTGTATCAGCTTTAGGTGCTACTAGATTAGTTATTTTACAAGGTATCTCTGGTACAGGTAAAACTTCTCTTCCATATGCTTGGGGTAAATTTACTAAAAACGATGCAGTAATTGCTTCAGTACAGCCATCATGGAGAGATAGGACAGAACTATTTGGATTCTTTAACGAATTTACTAAAAAGTTTAACGAAACAGAAGTTTTAAGTAAAATGTATGAAGCAAAATATAAAGATATAGTTTATTTAACAATTTTAGATGAAATGAATATAGCTCGTGTTGAATATTATTTTGCAGAAATGTTGTCTATACTTGAAATGCCTAGTAGAGATGAGTGGATTATAGACCTAGTACCTAATGTTTGGCCAAATGATCCAATTAAAATAGAAAAAGGTAAATTAAAGATACCTGATAATATGTGGTATATTGGAACAATAAATAATGATGATTCAACATTTATGGTAACTGATAAGGTTTACGACCGTGCAATGCCAATAGATATAAATGAAAAAGGTGTGCCATTTGATGCTCCTCCTACTGATCAATTAGAAATAAGCAGTAAATATCTTGAAAGTAAATTTGATGAAGCTAAAGCTGAGCATCCAGTTAGTCAAGAAATTCTTGATAAACTAGAAAAAATGGATGATTATGTTATTGAACACTTTAGACTTGCTTTTGGTAACAGAATTGTTAAACATATTAAGGAATTCGTTCCTGTATACGTTGGCTGTGGTGGAAAAGAAATAGATGGATTTGATTATATATTGTGTAAAAAAGTATTAAGAAAATTTGAACAATTAAATCTTTCATTTATTAGAGATGAAATTGATGGATATATTTCATACTTAAATACAGAGTTTGGAAAAGAAAATATGAATGAATGTAAAGCATATTTAGAAAGACTTAAGAAATTAATGTAGGTGAGTTATGGAAAAAATAAATAGATTAATTGATAGAGCTGATGAAAAAACAAAAAATGAGTTTATCGATAATGCTAATTCTAAATTATTAATGCATGATAGTCAAAAAAAAGTTCAATTTGATTATAGTTGGATTGATAAGATTGAGGAATGTATTCCTAGTTTAGATAACATTGTAAGAAATCCAAAAAAGTTTATTCAGCAAGAAGAAGAGGTAGTTAATGTTGAAAAGGCAAAAAAATTAACACAAGAGAGTGTTGTACATTTAGCTACTCATACAAATTTTATACAAAAATATGATCCAGTAGAAGATACTATTACACCTTCTAAAGTATTAAACATAAATAAAGAAGAAAGTTATGATATATATGAAAATAGATTTATATATACGCTACTTATGAATCTTTCAATGTTTATTGCTAAAAGAAAAGAGCTTATGACTGGTGGATCAAGTTCAAATGTTAATAAACAATATAATTATAATTCTGAAACTAAACTTGGTAAAGAAATAGTTAAAATTAATTTGAATATGGAAAGTAATGTATTTGAGGATCTAACGGTAAATGGCTCCGGCTTAACAGTTGATCAAAGATTAGAAAAAATTCAATTGATAATTGCTGACTTTATGCATAGTGCATTTTTTAAAGAACTTGCTTCTGCTAATATAGTATTTGTTAAATCTCCAATAAGAAAAACTAATGTTATTCTTAAAAATAATGATTTCAAAAAGGCATTAGAATTATGGGAATTTATTGAAAGATATAATGTTAATGCTAAAGAAGAAGTTAATGAAGATAATAATTATGATATTACGGGTGAAGTTAAGGATAACATGGATCAGGCTTTCCTAATTGATTATTTAGTTCTTAATTCAAAAGAGGATAAGGGAACTAAAAAGAAATCTTATAGTGAATATGTTATTTCTAAAGCTATAAAAGATTATGTAGATAGTAATGATGAAATAGATGAATTTAAATTTAAAAAATCTATTAATAAAGAATTTAAACTTGCTTATGGAGAAAAAATTAAGAGAGAAAATAGAATTGAAGCTATATTTAAAAAATATTTTAAAAAATATAGAAAAGATATGTTGAAAATAACTAATAATTTAGAATAGGAGTGTAGATGTTTAAATCACATAAGAAAACTTGGATTGCTGGTTTAGAATTATTACTTATTATAGTAACTGTTTTAGTTGCTACTTATGCATGGCTTACTGATAATAAGGAAGTTAAAGCAAATGATGTAACATTAAGGGCTGATGCTCATTATAACTTGTTGCTTTCTCTTGATTCAGGAGAAACATGGATTACTGAAACAGCATTAAATCTTCCTGGTGATTTTGAATTTAAACACGAAATAACAGGCAATGGAATTAATATGTACATTCCTTCAAATAAAAGAGATGATGGAACTCCTGTATCATTTACTACTGCTAATGGTACAAGCGATTATTTAGAATTTAGTCTTATGTTCAAATTGGCTGCTAATGCATCAATATTTCTAGATGCTTCATCATATGTATCTCCTGCTGTTGGCACTTTGTCTACTGACTTATTAGGTAGTGATGTAGAAAGAATAAGTATTGATGGTGATTTTAGTAGAGACTTAATTGCATCATCAGTTAGAATTGCATTTATAGAAAATGAATTGATTGATGGGGAATATGTTATGAATTCGGAAGCTAGTTTAGTTTGGGCTCCTAATAAGAATTATGAAATTAGTTGTACTGGGACATGTACTGCTAATATAAATTCAACAAACCCACAAGATTATAAATATATCGAGGCCGCTAACAATCCAGTTACCATCGAAGATGTAATAAATGTCAAAGATGAAATATGTGCGTCAGCTGCCAATCAAAGTGCATGTGGAGACCCTGTAATAACTACTACAGATATTAACGAAAATGCAGGTGTAAGAAAAGTATTAGTAAGGATATGGATTGAGGGAAATGACAGAGATAATGTGACCGCATTAACTGGAGGATTATTTAAAATGAATCTTCAATTTTCAGCAATAAATAAAGGGCTTGATAATGTTGCACCAGTTGTATTAGTAGGAACAGGAAATACAATAGATGGCTATGTTGAAGGTATGGAGTATTCAAGTGATTATGGCTTAAATTGGACTACTTACAATGAAAACAACAATCCTACATTTGAAACCGGAGACATTGTATATGTAAGAAAAAGTGAAAACATGCAATATTTTGCATCAAGTAAAACGATATTAGAATATTAGATATTAAAATTAATATTAGAAAGGAAAACTATGAAAGAAATAAAACATAAAACTACATTTTCATCAACAATAATTGCTATAGTTGAAGTTGCAGTTCTTTTGTCTGTTGCTTCTTATGCATGGTTTTCTGATAAAAGTAATCCTAGTATTACTCAGAACAATATAAAGGTTAGTGCTGCTGAAGGTTTGGTAATTAGGCTAACTCCTGATAGTGCTGCAAGAACTGTTGTTAATTTGGAAGAAATATTTAATGATTTCAGTTTATTTGAACTGAAACAAATGTCAAGTGTTGATGGTTTAACATTTTATACAATAGATTTTGGTGCTGGACTTGCAAATAATATGCCTCAATATGTACTTATTAATCCTGAAGCAGATGGGCATTTAAATATGGAACAATATGGTTGTGTTGATTATGATTTCTACTTGCAAACCGAAAATTATGCGAAACATGTGTACTTACATAATGATACTTCTATTTCCGGAGCTGCAAGTGATGCAATTAGAGTAGCAATTACAATAAGAGATGAAAATTATGATGTATTATATATATTTGGAGATACTGCAGAAAAGGGAACGACAGCTGCACCATATACAACAAGGGCAGTAAGAGCAATCGGTGAATTTGATTATTTTGATACATCTACTTCTTCCAATCTTATAGGGAATCAAACTGTATATACATTTGATGAAAAAAATGGCGGAAGAGGAACCAGTGATGATGCATCGATAGATTTAAATAAAATTCTTCTTACTATTCCTGCAAATACTACTGTAAAAGTAAATGTTAAAATATGGCTTGAAGGAGGGGATCTTGATTGTACAAATATTCTTGCTTCATCAACAATAGATGCTACTATTAAATTCGGAAGTGCTAATGTATTAAGAGATGCTCCAAACGTTTATGCTAACAACTCATTACTAACTATAACTAATTTAGATACTTCTATGGAATATAATACAACGAGTTCAAGTTCAACATCATGGACTGCGGTAACCAATTCATCCATGACATTTGCCAGAGGACAAACAGTATATGTAAGATATGCAGCAGTTGCAAATGTGAGTCCTGAATCTTATGTAACAACAGTAGTGTTTAACTAGGGGTAAATATGAAAGAAAATATAAAATCATATTTTAATTTAATAATAACAATTTTATTAATAGCTGCTTCTGTAGCATGGATGGTTACTGTTGCCTCTCAAGGTGAAATTGTTAATTATAATAGAGACCTGATAATTAATACATTAGATATTGATGTTGAATTATATGAATATAATTCTGAAACATTAACTTATCAATTAATTACCACTCCTATATTTAGCGTTGTTAATATGGCACCTAATGATACAAAATTATATAGAATAGACATAACAAATAATGGCAACACTAGAGCATCTACTTCAATAGTTTTTTCAGATATTACTGGTGATGTATCAGCATTAAGTCCTAAAATGTATTTTGGTACTACTTCTCCAATGATAAAAAAACTTAATTTAGGTGAAAACATTGAAGAATCAACAAGTGGTGAAAAAATACTTAAATTTATTGATAATTTTACAGTAGAACCTTTAGAAACAAAAAGCATATATTGGTATATTACAATTGATAAAACTGCTGCTAATGAGGTTGCTGATAAAAGTTTATCTATAGAGCATATTAATTTTTTGAAACCATAGAAAGGATATAATATGAAGACAAAAATATTTAATTTTATTCAAAATTTATTATTTGTATTATCAATAGTGATATGTGTCTTTATATTGGCTCAAAAATTTGTGTTTAAAAAAGATGGTATATTTGGATACAGAACATTCGTAATTGTGACCAGTTCTATGTCACCTAATTTGGAAGTTGGTGATGTAATACTTGTTAAAAAGGTTGAACCTAAAACAATAAAAGAAGGAGATATAGTTACTTACCAAGGATTGGAATCAGATTTTAAAGGAAAAACAGTAACACATATGGTTAAAACAGTTGATGTTTCTGATACAGGTGAGTATTTATTTTATACTAAAGGAACGGTAACAAATATGATAGACCCCGTAGTAAAAGGAAGTCAGATATATGGGAAACTTGTTTATAGAATGTTCTTAATAAGTCTAGTAAGTAAAATTATTAGATCGAAAATTGGGTTTGTGATACTAGTATTTATTCCATTAATAATAATTTTAATAAAGCAGTTATCAAATATTAAACATGAAATTAAACCAAATGGATTAACTTCAGAAGAAATACAATTGTTAAATGATTATAAAAACAAAAATAAGAAAAAATTCTCATTGTTTAAAACTAAAAAGCCAGACAATATGGTTGTAGAAATTAAAAATAAAAATGAGGAACTTGAAAAAACAATTTATAGTAGAGAGTTTAAAGAAGAAATAGATCGTGAACTTGAAAAAACTATTATAAGTGATGATTTAAGAAATGAAATAATGAAATATAAGGAGGAAAAGAAAGTTTCTACTCCTAGCAGAGGATTAGAAAATACTTTAATTAATTCAAAACTATCTGATGAAATTAAAGAATATAGTGAAAAAGTGGCAGATATTATAATAATTGAAGATTAGAAAGGATTTTATGAAAAAAATAATTCATAGTATTAGTAGTGCAATAAATAAATGTTTTACAAATATAAAATACTTTTTTGCATCTAATAATATTAAAGAATTATTGAAAAATAAGAATATTAGAAAATCTTTGGCTATTATCATATTTGTAGCATTTATTTTAACTGAGTCATTTGCATGGCTATATGATGAATTTGCTGGAGCAGGGGCTTTACTTAATACAGGTCGTATTTCACATAACATAACGCAATATGATGAAGATGGTATTGAAATATCTGATAATAATGAAGTACAAACAATTATGTATGAAACTAATATGAGTAATATCACAGTAGGATCTAAATATATTGAAGTTGAAAATACTGGTACTTTAGATATGGAATTTTCATTAGCATTTAGTTTAGAAGGCCATTACATTGAAGTATCTACTAGTTCTACTCCATCTTCTGATTTAACACAAGTTGCTGGAATTTTATATTATAGATTATATGAAGTGACTGGTGCGGTAAATGATACTGTTTTAGGAACATATGATAGTAAACTTGAAGCTTATGCAGCATCACATCAACCATCTGCTTCTATGGAAAATGATACAGCTATACCTGTTAGAAATATGACATTGCTTAATAATTTAATGAAAATAGATACTGTTGCAGCTCCGGTTGAAAATGTTAAAAGTAGTAAAATATATAGACTTGATTATGGTATGTATTCGGGAGTTAATACTGGAAGATATTCCGATAGCAGTCTATCTATTCATTTAAATGCATATAGTAGTCAAGTTGGCGTAATTACTGCAGAGAATAGAGAAGGACAAATACTTGATGTTCAAAACGAAACTCAATTAAGAGAAATTCTTAATTCAGCAGTTGCTGGTGATACTATTAGATTAATGGATAATATTAATTTGTCTGGTACATTAAATATAACAAAGCGCGTTAACTTGGATCTTAATGGATTTAATTTAAATGTTTCACAGGACTTAGTGTATGAATTTGCTAATCTTGGAAATCTTACTATTAACGCTTCTGGATATGGAAGTTTAAATGTTGGAGAAAATTTTATATTGAATACTCCAAAAGCAAATGTAACAATTGTAGGATCCGAAAATTCATATGATGTCGTGGTTGGTGGAGAATTTAATGTTAATGTAATACAAGATGGTGAAACTGATGGATTATATTTAGATTCTGCTCATATAGTAAAGAGTTCAACTGGACTAGTACCTATAGATATGATTGTTGACTCTAACTCAAGAATAACTATTGGACCCGAAGTCGTAGTTGGAAATATTACAGCTGCTGATGGTTCAACTAATATAGAAGTTGTAAACAATGGATCAGTTACTCAATTGGACTTTAGTAATATGACTTTACAAGAAACATACACGAAAGCTCAAATTTATGTATATAATTTAGGAGAAATTTATGGAATACTAGGCAGTTATGGAATATTATTGCCATCTAATGCTGCTCCATATTTAGCACCTAATAGTGGAAATACTTTGATAATTAAAGGTATTACATCTGGTGATATTACTGTTGGAGGTTCAGAAAACTTTGATATAGGTGATATTCAAACGAATCAAGATGATATATCTGTTGTTCCTATAGAAAATGAATTAAATTCATATATAGTTTATATTAAGGCGGCTCCGGATACATTACAGGGACTTCTTGAAGCTTACTTCGAAAATCAGGGATCTACTACTATTTCACAGGATATAGATAATATTGAGAAACTCGTTATATGGACATTAAATGCACAGTATTTTGAACTTGAAGATTTCGTTTATGCTAACAGTAGTGCAATGTCCTCACTAGAATATATTAGTTTATACAATTCGAGAGTTACTGATGGAACTACTAATAATAAAATTCCTAATAATGCTTTTTTAAATAAGACTACTCTTAAAACAGTTATTTTACCTAAAACTGTTACTGAAATAGGAAATAATGCTTTTTCTGGAGTTCAACTAGGAGCTATTCCTGCTTCAACTGATGATGAATTTAATTTTATTACTATACCTAGTACAGTAACAACTATTGGAAGTGCGGCTTTTGACTCTTCTATATATGTAAAATTTGTTTCTTCTGTTCCACCTACGTTAGCAACTAATACTTTTGGAACAAGTGCTAGAATATTCGTTCCAAATGGAAGTATATCAACTTATTCTAATGTTCAAGGTATTTCTCCTGAATATTTATTTATAAGTGGTAATTTAGATGATGATAGAAGATATTTTGTGTTTAATACTAATACAGGACTTGGAATATCATATGTTGTTAATAAATATTTATCTGCTGCTGCTACTACATTGGGAATTCCTGAAACTATAACATATCAGGGCTCTTCAAAGAATGTTACTGAAATTGGAAATAATAGTTTTAGAGAAATGAATATTGTAAACACGAGTGGTGTTAAATTAACTCTACCCGATACTATAACTAGAATAGATCCTAGTGCATTTTATGGACTTAATTTAACTGCTGTAGAGTACTTTAATAATGTTACGTACATTGGAGATTATGCATTTTATCAAACTAATTTAACTGGTATTACTGCTAATAGGGCTACTTATATAGGAAATTATGCATTTTATAATACTCCTATAGAGACAATTCAACTTAATAATGTTATAACTATCGATGATTATGCATTTGCAAATTCTCTTAATCTATATGAAGCAAGTGTAGGTACTCTTTCTGTTGTTGGAGATTATGCATTTTCTAATTGTCCTCAAATGCAAAGATTTTATATTAACAATGGTAATAGTTTACTTGTTAATAATACTGAAGAAATTGATTTAACTGTGGGAACTAATGCATTCTTTAATAATTGGGGAGCTTATATCGATGGTAGACTTAGATTTTATGTTCCAGATGCTACTCTTGCAAGTGGAAAAACTGTATTATCACTATATAAAGAAAAATTTCCTGATAATGCTAATTATATTTATATTACTGGAATTGATGTTGGTTCATATCAGTATATGGCTGTTCCTTATAATTTATCTAATTATACAGTTAGAACTGTTACTGTTAGAGATACAAATAATGCCAGTGTGACTGGATATGAAATAATTAGTTATCAAGGACCTGATTTAACTTCAAACTTACCAACTTATTTAACAGCAAACGGAACAACAAAAGATGTTGTATCTATAGGTGAAGGTGCTTATCAGAATACAGTTGTTGCTAGTGGTTCTGAATTTAATATTGAATCTGAAAAACTTATAAACATTAGCAAAGGTGCTTTTTATGGATTTGATATTGGTCATGTAGTTGCAGCAAAAGTTGCTACTATAGGTGAATCGGCATTTGAAGGAAGTACTATACATTATGGATTCTTTGAGAAACTTAAAACTTTGGGAACTAGAGCATTCTATAATTGTGATGAACTTTACAGACTTAAACTAGGTCCTGTAACTGAAGTTGGAACTTTAGCTGCAGCTGAAACACCTAATTTGACTAGTGTATTTTTTACTAATACTCTTAGAAATGTTAATTATGCAAGTGATGCTTTTGAAAACACAGGTACTAATATTGCTAATAGATTTAGAATGTATGTACCTGATGAAAACAATTTACTTGATTTTTATAGAGGTATTTTTACAGATTTAGCTGATTATATATATCCAACTGGTACAATTATTGGCCATTACACTGGAGCAATTAATTATAATATTGGTTTGTTCTCCGTAAGAGAGGTAACTAAACAGAATGCTTCTGGTAGTGATGTTACTGACTATGAAATAATTGAATATCACGGACCTGATTTAAATAGTAGTTATGTTTTACCCGCGACTGTTACTCTTGGTACTGATGCTTTAGATATTTCATATTTTGTAAATAGAGCAGGATTAAGAGATGTTTCTGTCGCTGTAACAATGACTAATACGAGTGATTTAGAAATAAGTGCTTGGGAAGTTGATGTTGTTATTGATGGCGGTATGTATGGTGAAACTGGTGCAGGAGTTACAGCGGTAAATGGAACAAGTGTTATAACTTTTAAGAATGGAAATGCTTCTATAGGTAAATTAGCTGCAGGTGCTTCTAAAACAGTTAATTTCCATATTAAGAGTACAACTAATGGAATAACAGATATTGAAATATCAAGCATTAGAACTACTGTTCCTAATGCAACATCTCATAATGTTATATCTATTGGAGAAAATGCTTATTCTCATGTTGCTACTGAAACTGGTACTACATTTGATATTGAATCAAGTAATATCTTATATATAGGAAAGAATGCGTTTGCTAATAACTCTGGAATTAGACATGTAACATTAAATAATGTTGTTACAATAGATAATTATGCATTCTCTGGATCATCTATTACTCAAGGGTCATTTAATAACTTAAATTTATTAGGAACAGGAGTATTTAGAAATACAAATAATTTATACATAATGAATTTTGGTAAAGTTCAAACCATGGGTGCGAATACTATTACAAATGCACCGTATTTATATCAAGTAATCTTTGATTCTCCTAGTAGTCCTTCATTATCAATAGATGCTAATGTATTTAGTAATATTGGAACATCTACCGAGAATAGGCAAAGATTCTATGTTTCAAATGGAGTTACAACAACTAATGAAGAATTTGTTGATGTTTATAAAGCCCATTTTCCAACACAGTATCAGCCTTACTTTTATTCATATGATGATATAGTTGGAAGTTATATTCCTAGTGGTTTAATTGATGAAATAGATATCGGAGACTATTCAATAAAAAATACTACAATAAATGGTAACAATGGATATGAAATAGTTGAATATCACGGAAGTACAATAGATGGTAGTTATCAATTCCCAACATTATTAGATTTGAATGATAGATTTTTAAGCAGTGAGGTTTCATATGGCACTGGATGGATTGAAGGAAGCGACTATGTAAAAAATGTTGTTATTGATATTACTAATAATGGAACTACTGCTACTACTGCATGGAGAGTTACAATTAATATGCCGAACTCTGGAACTATATCTGGAATATCAACAGATAATAATGGTGCTGTGATTAGTGGTAATACTGCTGTACTAACGAGTGTAACTCATAATAATATCATACAACCAGGTGCAACATATAGTCTTACAATTCGAGTTAGACATTCAATTTCTGACTTGTCTGTATTTATAACTTCAATTAGTCAAAATGCAACTTCTGGTATACCAGTTATTTCAATAGGAGACTATGCATTTGGACATGCATCATTTGATGGAACAGCATCTTATGATATAAGCAGTGATTATTTGTTAAATATAGGTGTATCAGCATTTCAAAATAATACTGGTATTAGAAACATAACTGCTAATAATTGCTTATATATAAAAGAAAATGCATTTAATGGTGCAAGTAATTTAACTGCAGCAACTTTTGAAGGATTGTATTCTATTGGTGAATCGGCATTTCAAAATAACGCCAACCTGATAGTTATTAACCTTGGTACAGTAACTAGTATTGCTGCAAATGCATTCTTAAATGACACAAATGTTGCAAGAATAATATTTAATAACACAACTTATTCAAGTACTATTAATATTACGATTGATCCTACCGCGTTTTCTAATTGTGGAACAGTTATAGGAAGTAGACTAAGAGTTTATGTTCCTTCTGGTACAGCGGGTGCAATGACTATGGTTGAAGCATATCAAGAAATATTGCCTACTGAACTTGATCCTTATGTTTATGAAACGGGTATAATTCAAGGATCTTATACACATAATGGATATGATATTGGAGCTTATTCTGTAAAACTTGCTAATATTAATGGTTCTACAGGTTGGGTTCTCATTGAATATCATGGTGCTGATATATCTTCTTCTTATACAATACCATCAAGAATAGTAATAGGAGAAGATGACTACTTCGTAAGAAGTATCGGTGAGAGAGCTTACTACTTAGTTAATGTAGTTTCTGGGGTAAACTGGAATTTAACATTACCTTCTACTGTTGTTGATGTTGGGGATTATGCATTCTATAGAAGAAATGTATATTCACTGAGCGGTAGCAATTTAATTACTATTGGTGCTCATTCATTTGAACAATCAACTACATTAAGAACTATTACGTTTAACTCGGTTACTTACATAGAAGATTATGCATTTAATGGCTGTACTAACCTAAGAACAGCAACATTAGGTACTGGTGTATTATCAATTGGTGCTTATGCTTTATATAATTCATATGCTACTAATAATTTAACTAGAATTAACATTAATACTCAAGTTCCTCCTCAAATAACTGAAACCACTTTACCAGCTAGAACACCACAATCTTTCTTTGGATATACATGGTATACAAGTTATTTGTACGTATATGTACCTAGAGGGTATACGGATGCTTATTCAAATGACAGTTTATGGGGATTACAAAACATCAGGCAATTGGGAGATACTTATCAAAATTTTGTATATGAAATTGTTGACGCGGACGTAGATTATATAAAAATTACTGGTTATTTATCAAGTAATAATATTAGTGTTCCAGATACATTCACTATTAGTAATGTAACGTATCCCGTAAGACAAATTGAAACCGATGCATTTGATGATGTTACTAATGCTACAACGGTTACATTAGGAGTTAATGTAATGAATGTAGGTAATGCATTCTTATCAGGAAATCAATATGTAACTACTATTAATGTTAATACTAACAATCTATATTTTGCTTCAAGTAATGGAGTCTTATATAGTAAAGACATGGAAACCTTAATAAAAGTGCCTAATGCTAAATCATTAAGTGGAAATACATTTACTATTCCTAGTACGGTAAAAGTAATTGCGAGTGGTTCATTTACTGGTAATACAAGGCTTAGAAGAATTACTATTCCTTCTGGAATTATTGCTATTTCTGAAAGAGCATTTACTAGCGCAACAAATCTAACTACCGTTACTTTTGCTGGAGTAGTTCCGCCTTATCTAACCGGATTTGAATTTTTGCCTAATAATGCAGGCCTTACTATTAATTATCCATTAGATACGGCAAATGGCAATGCTGATAATTATGCAAATAGTGTATTCTATGCATGGTATTTAATCGATTCATAATTTTACAAATAAAAAACAATCATTGTATTTTCTAATTTAGAAGTACATTTGATTGTTTTTATTTTATTTTTGTTAAATGAAATATATTTTCTGACGAAGCATTAATAATTATTGATTTTGTATTGCTGTCAAATTTATTGAATCCAAATATCATATCTTTATTAAATTTTGTTGTGTCTTCTTGCGTTTTTCCACTAATAATACATTCTGATGGATTGAGTCTCATAACGTAGTAATAATAATCATAATCTTGATATGTTGTTATTCCATATGCGTTTTCTATACCATAAGTGTACCTATATGTTCCTAAACAGTAATTATCTGTTATGTCATTAGTAATATACTGATAATATGTATAGTCTTCACTAAATACATATGTTCCTCCAGATGTATTATACGTCCAAGTACCTATAAAAATATTTTCTTTTATATTTGGGTCTGTATATTTAGGCTTGTAGTATAAGAAGTATATTATAATAGATGCTATACTTATAATAATTACAAATATGCCAAACCATTGCTTTTCAAAAAGACTTATAATTGAAAATAATATTGCCAATATAGCAAAAAATATTGATAAATAGAATATTTGATAAGATAAAAAAGAAAGCACAGCAAAGAATAATCCTACTACTGATTTTTTTAATCTTATTTTGCTTAATTCTTTTATTTTACTATCATCATTCATTCTAAATCACAATTATATTTTATCATAGATTTATATAAAAACAAATACTCATATTTATAAGTATTTGTTTATAATATTCTTATTATTAATAATTCTCTTGTTATTATTATATTTTAATGCAATATTTATATATTTTAGTGCTGCTTTATATTTTTTTTGATAAAAGCAACTTATATATAATAGTTCGTATGGAAATTCATTCCAACTAAATACTTCATTTATATATGTTTTTTGATGTTTAATAATTTTTAATGATTTTCTTATATAGTATTCTACTTTTTTGTAATTATTTAATTCGTAATATAATAATGCTAATTCTATATATGGGTCTCTCAAATGAGGCGACTCTTTAATTGCTAGTTTATACCACATTTCACTTTCTTTATATCGTTTGAGCAGTTTGTATGATCTACCTATAAATCTCATAGATGCACATCTTTCATCTTTCCAAACTGAAGTAGCAAGATTTAAATGTTTTATTAATGTATCTATTGCTTCATTATATCTTTTACGATACATATATTCTCTACCTAAATAATGCATATTTCTATCATTATTATTGTCTTCTTTTACTGCTAGTTCTAATAAAGATAGGTACGAACTTCTACTTTTATTTTCATCTGGATAATGATTTAAAACAATATTCTCATCTTTAGTTCTTAGTTCATTATTGTTAATATTTATTAATATTTCGTGAACTGGATTTTTCCAAATATAGTCTTTTCTACTATGAATCTTATCATATACAAATGACACTGTAGGTATGTTATTTTTTAATGACCAGTTGTATGTATATTCACATCTTGTTATTTTATTATTCCATACTTCTTCTAATTTTTTTCTCCATCCCTTTTCAAATACTTCATCTAAATCAGTGCATACACAAATATCAACATCGTTAAGCACAAATGAAAGAGAATCGTTTCTTGCTATATCAAATCTCCATGTATTATATTTCTTTTCATTTACAATTACATTTTTAGCTCTTAATTTTTTTATTGTATCATCAGTTGATCCAGTGTCTAAAACAAATATTTGATCTGCTTCTTTCATTGAATTGAACCAACGATTTACAAATTTGCTTTCATTTTTTGATATTGCATATACTATTACTTTCATTATGCTATTTTAATGACTGATATACTTGAATCATGATAATTATTTGATACTGTAGAATTGTTATTTATAGTAATTGTAGAATTAGATGTTATTGTTATATTATGTTGTAGCACAAATTGTGTCTGTGTTGTTGTTGATGATACATATTCTGATGCAGTTGGTACTATTGTTCCATTAATTTCCATTGAAGCACCTACATCTCCTGAAGTAGATGTATTTGCTGCTAGTACTTCAAATAGAACATAATATGTTCCTGGTGTAGTTATATTAACTGTGTTTGGTGCAGTGAAGGTAATGTTTGTTCCTGTTGTATTAATAACTGTCCCTAAATTTAATGCTGAATTTGTAGTTACGGTTTGTAATCCATCATTTGATACTAAAATACTATCTAAAGATATAGTTGGTGTAGCTCCAGTAGGACCAGTAGGTCCTGTTGCACCCGTTAATCCTTGTGGTATTGTAAAATTTAATACAGCATTTTTATTTGTTCCTTGATTAGTAACACTAGCATTAGTACCAGGACTTCCTGTTACAGTAGTTCCTACAGTTATTGTAGCGGGACCAGTAGGGCCAGTAGGACCTGTTGGCCCAAAACATGTATATACAGATGGACATATAAATCTTTCATTGTTACAATCACATTTACATTTATTCATAAATTCCTCCTTTATAATAATATATGTGTTATTATTATTTTATCAATAATGTATGTCATATTTTATTGAAGAAAGAAAATAAAATTGTTATAATATAGTAGGAAGTGTATGTATGATTAATTTATTAGCAATTAATTTTTGTGAAAGTTCAGGAATACTGCAAGTTGTATATATAGTTAAAACCATAATTTTAGCTGTATGTACATTTGTACCAATTATCTTGATAGTTTCCTTAATGTTTACTCTTGTAAGAGGAATAATGGATGCTAGCGATAAGACTTCGAGTGAAATAACTAGTAGTATTGTTAAAAAGTCTGTTTCTGCTGTTATAGTTTTTTTGGTACCCACTTTTATAGGAATTTTATGTAATATAATAGGTTTTAATAATCAATATACTACTTGTTATTCAAATGCTAATATTGAGTATATTTCTCAAAGGAAAAGCGCAGAAGCTGCTGAAAAGCAATTAGAAATAGAAAAATTAAAACAAGAAATGCAAAGAAGAAAAGAGGAGCTTGCAAAAGAAGCTGAAATAAAAAGACAAAAGTTAAATGATATTTTAGCTTCGATTGGCAATGGAAGTAGTGATTCTAGTTCATATGTTGATGGAAGTACGATTGATTCTTCAAATATTACATATATTGATACTACTAATTTAGGATGTACTTTATATTATTCTGATCATCATACTATTTATAGAAGACTAGGATTTAATTCTCAGATTTCTACACAAATTCATTCGATATTATCTAATGTATGTACTTATGTTAAATCAACACCAATTATTATCAATCTTGAAACAGCAGGTGCTTATGTTCCTAAAGCAGGATATCATGGTAGAGGCTTAGCTGTTGATTTAAATAATCTATGGTCTGTAACGGTAAATGGAAAAACATATACTCCTTATTCGGGATATGGTCCTAACGAATGGTATAATTATAATAAATTTATTTGTGAAGCATGCAATGGAAAAGAAGACTGCAAATATAATGTTAATTATATTATATACAAAAAATATTTCCAAGGTAACGGATGGTGCTGGGGTGGTAATTGGGGAGCTCAATACTATGATCCTATGCATTTTGAATTAACTAATGGTGGATGCTCTACAGTTAATAAGAAAAGTTTTTCTTGTTAGGAGGTAATAATGAAAAAATATATAATTATAATTTTATTACTAATATTATTAACGGGATGCACTAATGAAATAAATTACAATTTTAATGATAAGAATATTGAATCAACCATAACATCTGAATTTACATTAGATGAATTTAAAAACTATTATATAAATACAAACCCTGAATTTACTGAAGATTATTCAAAAAATGAATTAAAAGAGTTACTAATCGAATATAAAAACAATTTGTTAATACCAGCATATAATGATGATGTTAATACAAGATATACTGAATCATCATTTGAAGAAGGAGATGAATATTTAATTAAATACAATTATTCATTTAATTATTCAAATTTTGAAACTAATTATTATTTTAAAAATTGTTTTGAAACATTTTCTTATTATGAAGATGATGTTAACTATTATTATCAATTAACAGGAAAAGCATTGTGTAATTATGAAGATACTTTGTTTACGGTAACATCAGATAAAATAGTTTCTGATAGTAATGAAGATACATTAAATAATGGAAAATATACGTGGATTCTTAAAGAAGAAGATAATAATATTAAGTTCGCTATAAGTAAATCTGATTTTTCCATAACAAAACTATTTAATACAATTTATATTATTGTTGGTGTTGTGTTATTTACATTAATAATAATTACGATGGTATTATTTAAATTATACAAAGAAAAGGACAATTAAAAACAAGTTTAGTACTTGTTTTTTTGAATCATCATTATTAATTTATACATAATTATAGAAATAATACCTAATATTATAATTCCTGTCATTACTAAATTCAAATTAAATACTTGAGAACCATATAGTATTAAATAACCAATACCGGCTTTTGAAGTTAAAAATTCTCCTTGTATTACTCCGATTAGGCACATTGATATATTTATTTTTAATGTATTTATAATTGTGTCTTTATTTGAAGGTAATATGACATTCGTTAAAATATCATACTTAGATGCATTGTATGTTTTAAGTAATTTTATCTTAATAGGATCTGTGCTTTTAAAACTATTTAATATTGTTTCTAAGCTTATAATAATTGATATTAGTATTGCCATTGTAACAATACTTTTTGTATTTGAACCAATAATAATTATTAATAAGGGACCTAATGCTACTTTTGGAAGTGAATTAAATATTGTTAAAAAAGGATCTAATATTTTTGCTAAAAACTCTTCATTATATAATATAATAGCGAATATTAATGAAAGTATAGTAGTAAATGAAAATGCAATTAAGGTTTCTTTAATGGTAACAAAAATGTGCTTTAATAAATTATTATTATACAATGAAATTATTGTTTTTATTATTTCTTTTGGAGAACTAGTTATAAATGTATTAATTATTTGTTTATTAGCAAGTAACTGCCAAAAAAATATAAATAATAATATTATTAGTATTTGAATAGATACAATAATTACTTTATTTAATTTAATTTTATTTAAAAATATTTTTTGTTCTCTACTCATGGCTGTCAATATCTTTCCATATTTTATCATAATAAGAAGAAAATTCTTTAGCTGTTCTATTATGAATAGGAGTACTCTTATTTGATAGATTAATTATATGTATATTTTTTATATTAGAAGGTCTCTTTGTCAATACTATTATTTTGTCTGACATCGATATTGCTTCAGATATATCATGAGTTACCATTAGAACAGTTTTATTTTCATTTCTTATAATGTTATATACATCATCACTTACTTTTAGTCTTGTTTGATAGTCCAATGCAGAAAAGGGTTCATCTAGTAAAAGAATATCTGGTTTAGTAGATAGTGTTCTGATCAAAGCAACTCTTTGTTTCATACCTCCTGATAAAGAACTTGGATATTTATCTTTAAATTC
>CAZYOS010000001.1:0-85168 GCA_964649245.1 uncultured Clostridium sp. | reverse complement strand
AAGAAAATTTATTAAAAGAAAATATAGATGAAAGAAAAATATATGTAACAGGTAATACAGCTATTGATGCGATGAAATATACAGTTAGTAAAAACTATAAAAATGAAATTTTTGATTGGATAGGAGATTCTCGATTATTACTATTAACTGCTCATAGAAGAGAAAATCTAGGAGAACCTATGCATAGAATATTCAAAGCTATTAAAAAGATTGCACTTGAATTTGATGATGTAAAAGTTGTTTATCCTGTTCATTTAAATCCTACTGTTAGAAATATTGCTCATGAAGAATTTGATGGAATTGATAATATTAGACTAGTTGAACCTTTTGAAGTATTTGATTTTCATAATTTTCAAAACAAATCATATATTATTTTAACTGATTCAGGAGGAATACAAGAAGAAGCACCATCACTTGGTAAACCGGTACTAGTCTTAAGAGATACAACTGAAAGACCTGAAGGAATAGATGCGGGAACACTAAAATTAGTTGGAACTGATGAAGAAAAAATATATAGTGAAACTAAGCGCTTACTCGTTGATAAAAATGAATATAATAGAATGAGTAAAGCAAGTAATCCATATGGAGATGGAAAAGCTAGTAGGTTAATAGTTGATGCTATTATTGAAAAATATAAGTAGATAAGAACATAAATCTTGATTTATGTTTTTTAATATAGTAAAATTTATAAAGTAGTGGAGATATAAATGAATAAAAAAAAGAAAAGTAAAAAAATAGAAATATTTTTAATAATAATAGATATAATAGCTCTAATTTGTTTTGGAGTGTTTTATGGACCATATACATATGTTAGTGATAGATTAATTACTACAGCTATGACGACAATGTCACATAAATATCTTGCTAGAATGATGTATAGTGAAAAATATATTAATGAAAGACTTGAAGCAAATGTTACTATAGAAGCACCAGGATACACAAATGCTTCAGCTATTAAAATAGCTTCTAATGCGGATACTGGTATTTATGATTCGATTTATGATGAGCAAATATTAAAAAGAGATGAAGGCAATGATTTGTATAAAGTAATAGAAGTATCAGGTTCTTCATGGAATGGTTGGATTGTTGCTATATATGATCCATCAAGAGTTAAAGCCGTACTTACATCTAATTTAAGTAAAGGATCACTTACTACAACAATGGCTAAAGAAAATGATGCTATTATTGCAATTAATGGTGGAGGTTTTGAAAGAGCTTCAAATAAGGTATATCCATTAGGAGTATATATTCAAGATGGTGAAACACTTTATAATCCGTGTAAAGAAGCTCAAATAGTTGGGTTTAATAAAGAAAATATTTTAGTATTAGGTTATATGAATGCAACTCAAGCCATACTAGATGGTGTTAGGGATGCCATGGAATTTGGACCATTTTTAATAGTTAATGGAGAAGCCGCGACATTTAAAGGTGATGGTGGATATGGAAAAAGATCTAGAACAGCAATAGCCCAAAGACAAGATGGTACAGTTTTATTTGTAGTTATAGATGGTACTGTAGGTAGTACAGGAATAAGCATGCCTGATTTAACAGATTTATTAGTTCAATATAAAGCATACAATGCTGCTAATTTAGATGGTGGCGGGTCTTCAACATTAGTTATTAATGGTGAACTTGTAAATTCTCCTAAAGGATGGGGATATTCTGGTGAAAGATATAATGTAAATGCATGGATTCTAAAATAGAGGTAATATGAATATTTATGACTTTGATAATACTATATATGAGGGAGATACTTTTGTTGACATAATAAAATATTCTTTTGTTAGGCATCCATTTAAAGTACTTAAATCTTCTATTAAGACAATAAAATATTATAATCAATATAAAAAAAATAATATAAGTTTTGAAATAGTAAAGGAAACTCTATTATCTTTTTTGTTTACTATTAAAGACAGAGAAGATTATATAAATAATTTTATAAATAAAAATAAATATAAGATAAAAGACTGGTATAAGAACAATCAAAAAAATGATGACATAATTATAAGTGCATCTTATGATATTTGGATAAGACCGTTTTGTGAAGCAATAGGAATTAAAAATGTAATAGCAACTAAAACAGATGAAAATGGGAAGATAATAGGCAAGAACTGCAAAAGAAAAGAAAAAGTAAAAAGATTATATAATGAATACCCGGACATTATAGTAAATGAATCATATAGTGATTCTTCAAGTGATATTCCAATGTTAGAGCTAGGTAAAAAAGCTTTTGTGGTTGATCATAATAAAGTTTATGATTATTATAAAGGATATAGATTTAAAAATAATAATTAAATTAGGAGGTAATATGAAATATGATTGCATAGTTGTAGGATGTGGTATTTCAGGAAGCACTATTGCTGAAAGATTGGCAAATAATGGTAAAAAAGTACTTATTATTGAAGAAAGGAATCATATAGGTGGAAATGCCTATGATTATTATGATGAAAATGGAATATTAATACATAAATATGGTCCACATTTATTTCATACTAATTATGATGAAGTTTATAATTATATTACTCAATTTGGTAAATGGTTTAAATATGAACATAGAGTATTAGGGAAAGTAAATAATATATTGGTACCAGTTCCATTTAATTTAACTTCCATAGAAAAATCTTTTGATAAAGAAAAAGCAACATTATTAAAAAATAAACTAATAGATGAATATGGGAAAGAAAAAAAAGTACCTATTCTAGAGCTTAAAAAAAGTGATGAAAAAGAAATAAATGAATTAGCAAATTATATATATGAGAATGTATTTCTTTACTATACAATGAAACAATGGGGACAAACACCTGATGAAATAGATCCTAATGTTACAAATAGAGTTCCTGTTTTTGTATCATATGATGATAGATATTTTCAAGATAAATATCAGATTATGCCCGTTCTTGGATATACTAACATTATAAAAAATATGACGAGCAATAAAAATATTACTATAAAATTAAATACAAATATTATGGATTTGATAGAAATAAAAAATAATAATATTTATTTTGAAGGAGAAAAGTATGATAACCCAGTTATATTTACTGGACTTATAGATGAACTGTTTAATTATAAATATGGTAAATTATCATATCGTTCACTTGATTTTGAATTAACAACTATTAACAAGAAAGAATTTCAACCAGTAGGAACAGTCAACTATCCTACTAAAGAAGACTTATTTACTAGAATAACAGAATTTAAACACACGACAATGGAAAAATCTAATATAAATAAAACGGTTATTATGAAAGAATTTCCTAAAGATTATAAAGATGAGAATGATATTCCATGTTATCCAATAAATAATGAAACTAATGGTAGCTTATATAATAAATATTTAGAAGAATCAAATAAAATAAGTAATTTATATTTATTAGGAAGACTTGCAAAGTATAAATATTTTAATATGGATTTAGTTATTAAAGATGCTTTAGAATTATATGAAAGTATGAGGTAAATATGAAAAATGATAAAGTTAGTATAATAGTTCCAATATATAATGTTGAAAAATATTTATCAACATGTTTAGATTCGCTTATTAATCAAACACATAAAAATATAGATATTTGGGCTATAAGTGATGGATCACCAGATGATAGTGTATCAATTATTAAAAAGTATCAAAAAAAAGATAAAAGAATAAGATGTATTGAAAAAGAGAATGGTGGATATGGTTCAGTATTAGAGTATGCTATTAAAAATATTACTACTGATTATTTTATTATTTGTGATCCAGACGATTGGATGAGAGAAGACACCATAGAAACTTTGTATAATAAAGCTATAAAGAATAATTTAGACTTAGTTGTTGGATGTAAATATTTAGTATATAGTGATGATGGTAAGGAAGAGTATAGTGATACATTATGTCATGACTTAAAGATATTTGCAGAGGAGGATAAAGTATACACTAAAGATGAAGGATTAACTGGTGCATTTACATTGATGCCATCTCCACATGCTAAACTCTACAGAACAAAACTTGCTAAAAAGATAGTTTTTCCTCATAAAGTGTCTTATACAGATTTATTATTATATTTAGTTTATTTAACTAATTGTAAAAGAATGATGTTTACTAAAGAACCTTTAGTATATTATTTAGTTGATAGACCAGGTAATACAACAACAGACATAAATCCAAAAAGATTTAATCAACATTATGAAGTTTTTAAATCAATATTCGAACAAATAGATGGTAAAAGTGTTCCTATATTGATGTATTCATATTTATTAATGGAATTTAAATCAATAGCGTCATTATTAAGAAAAATAAATGATGAAGAAGCATATAATGAAAAATGTAAACTAGTTAAAAAAATGCTTGATATGTGCAAAAAATATAAAAAACAAATTAATAATAATACAAACTATTTTACAAATAAAAATTATATATATAATTATCTATTATTAAATAATATAACATCAAATATAATGTTTAATAAATTAGTGAAAAAATAAACAATTAATTTGATTTTAATTGTTTTTTATTCCTTGATAAGAATTTCTTCTTACCATTTCTTTATCAATGTCATTTAATACAGCAAACTTTTTCAATAACCATTTAGGTTCAACTAATAATTCTTTTATAGGATCACCTGTTATTCTGTTTATTATTATATCTTCTCTTAGTAGTTCTAATTGATCACATACAATATCTATGTATTCTTCTTTTGTTAAAATATGGAATTTATCTTTTTCATAAAGTTTTTCTATCTCTGTTCCTTTTAATATAAAAAGCATGTGTATTTTTATACCTTGTATATCTAATTTTGATACATATTTTATTGTGTCAATCATCATTTCTTTTGTTTCATATGGAAGACCATTTATTATGTGAACAACAACATAAATATTTCTTTTTCTTAGTTCTTTAATAGCATCTTCGAATTGTTTTAAAGAATGTCCTCTATTAATAAGCAATGATGTTCTTTCATGTATTGTTTGTAATCCTAATTCAATAACTAAATTAGTTCTTTTATTTAAGTCTTCTAAATATTTAAGAATGTCTTCTTGCAAACAATCACATCTTGTAGCTATATTAAGACCGATTACATTATCTATTTTAAGTATAGGTTCATATTTAGATTTTAATACATCTACACTTGCATAGGTATTTGTATTTGCTTGAAAATATCCTATGTATTTACTATTAGGCCACTTCTTTTCCATTATTTCTTTTTCCTTATTAAACTGGTCTAATAAATCAATTCCATTATTTTCACCACTACCGTTGTAGCAGTATATACATCCCTTACCATTAACTTTATTAGGACAACTAAAACCTGCATTTAAAGAAACTTTAAATACTTTTGAATTATATTTTATTTTGTTATAATAATTTAATGTATAGTATCTTTTGTTATCTAATGAATATTTAAACATAATAAACTCCATATTAATTATACAATATTAAAATAATAATGATAATAGGTTTAATTTAATTCTTTTGATTTAAATGTAAGATAATAATAAAATATTTGTGCCGTCAACCAAAAAAGGTTGACATTTATGTGATATTGTTGTATATTATTTAACAAGGAGGAAAGTAATATGTCAGTAAAGATTAGACTTAGAAGAATTGGAGCTAAAAAAAGACCATATTACCGTGTTGTGGTTTCTGACTCAAGAGCAAAAAGAAACGGTAATATAATTGAATCTATTGGTACTTACACACCACTTGATGCAGCAAAATATAATGTTGATAAAGACAAAGCATTAGAGTGGCTGGGAAAAGGAGCTCAACCTACTGATACAGCTAGAAATATCCTAAGTGAAATAGGTGTTATGGAAGAATTCCATAAATCAAAGAAGAAAAAATAATGAATTTAGTGGAATTTTCTGAACTAATTGTTAAAAAATTAGTTAAAGAACCAGATATGGTTAAAGTTAAAGAATTTGCTACTGAAGAAGGAAAAACTATTGAAATAATGGTTTCTGAAAGTGATATGGGAAGAGTTATTGGTAAGGGTGGAAAGAATGCCACTGCGATTAAAACATTAATTCAAGCTAAAGCTTATAATGATGGTAGTAATAAAGTTAAAGTTAATATAGATTCATTTTAAAAGATATTTTATATCTTTTTTTTTGATAAAAATACACTTATAATAATTATTAACAATAAAATTAAATTTACTATTAAAGGCAATGTTAAATAATTAAATGATTCTATATAGTTATTATTCATAAAAAATAGTTGCCGAACTACTATTGATAGAATAAATAAAAATATTAAGATTACATTTTTATTTTTAATATTAAATGTTTCTTTTATACCATTTATAGTTGAATATAGTATCATTGATGTTGCATTTATTACATAAAGTATCCATATCATAATACTTATATTTTTTATTGAATCTATGAATGATAGTATTTCAATTCTTTTTAAGACTGTGTATAATGAATAATCAAATATGCCACATAATTTATCTCCGTATATTCCTAATGTTATTATCGTGGCTAAAAATATTATTACAAATGATATTATATACATAGTATAATATGTTTTATTAAATCTTTCTGGATCACTTATATTATCTTTTTTAATTCCATTAATAAAAAATGATGGTAGTGCAAAATATATTGAAAAAGCAAATGATGATTTTAATATATCTATTTTATTTGCAGTAAATAATGGTAAAAAGTTTTGCATTTCTATTTTATTTATTAAACTAAATGAATCAAAGAAATATAAAAAAATAGCTATATAAAAAGATATTATTGATACTCTAGTTACTGTTTCTATGTTTTTTGATGCAATATAAAATGTGGTAATTAGAACAATAAATAACATAAATATTTTGGAAGTATTTATTAGATATTGACTAGACAAAAATGAAGTTAATCTATATATTAAAAAAATATAAATAGATAAAGATATTAAAAGATATATTATATTTATTATTATAGAAAACTTCCCATATATCGTTTTAAACTTTCCTATTATTGTTTTATTTGGCATTCTATTAAATATAGTTATTATGAGCTTTGATAATAATAAACTAAAAATAAATCCTATTAACATCGATAGTATTATATCGTTTTTTGATGTATTAAATAAATATGAACTTATTATTCCCCAGAATGGAGCTCCCGTTAAAGCTACAACTGAAGTACCTAAAGAAAAACTATTTATTTTTTCCATATTTGTCTCCTATAGATGTTTTTATTTCACCAACAGATAGTATGTCTGTGTTATTATTTACTTTAATATTTATTTTATTAATATATATATCCCAAGTGTTTTTTTCAAAATTAAAATATTTGTTATCATGTCTATATATATAATCTCCAATACCGATAAAATCATTATTATTATCTTTTATTATTTTTATAATATTATAAATATTCTCTGTCATATATTCATTTGTAATGTTTGTTAGTTTTTTCATTGATTTACTATCTTTTAGATTGTAATCGCAATGATATGAGTTTATTTTCCCTTTTGATTTAATATTTATAGTGAAAATATTGTTTTTAAACTTATAATTTGATACTACACTATCTAAGCTTAATGTAAAATAGTTATTGCCACAATTAATATTTAAAAGAGTATTCTTTGAATTATTAGTAATAATATCATAAAATATTGATTCTAACTCATTTAATTCTACTTTTTCAAAATTATAATTAAAACTTACTAAGCTATCTAAATATAATTCATCTTTTTGTCCATTTTCTTTTAGAATAAGTTTTGGATAAACGGGGTTAATTCCATAATCTAATAGTTGCTTTACCAAATCTATAAATGATAAAGAAGCTGAAGAAGAAAAGACTCTTTTGTTAAATTTTAACAAGTTATCAACATATAATGAGGATCCATTTTCATCTTTGTATATATTTAGTATGTCATATATTTGATCTGTATTGACTAAATATACATTGAAATTCATTTTTGATTTAGAATTTCTCAAAAAATAATCATAATAATTAACATTATTATTTATTATATTTTCTGTAATCATTAATACTTTTAAATCTGTTATGAATAATTCTTTGTTACATAATTTTGATATTTTACTTAATGCTTCTTCTATTGAATTTGATGTTGTTTTATATACTTTTATTTCAGTTTCTTTTTCATTTATTATTAGTTCAGTAGATACTTCATATTCATTATCTTTATAGTCTAGTGCTATTCCTGTTACTATTGCTAAATCATTTATTTCTACATAATCTGTACATCCTGTTAAAAGAAACAAGCATGTTATTAAAATTATTTTTTTCATTGACCACCTTTATCTATATTTTGAGTTAGTAGTCCTTTTCTTATCAGTTCTTTTTTGGATTTTATATTTAATACAGGACTAAATGGAATTAAAAATGGTTTATTAAATGATTTGATATTACATAAATTGCATAACATGATTATAAATCCAAATAATATTCCTATTATTCCAAACATAGAGGATAATATCATTAATGAATATCTATACAATCTAATGAAAGATTGAAAATCATAATAAACAAAGAATATTGAACTTATAGCAGTAATTGCCACTACTATAACCATTATTGGAGATACAATACCTGCATTTACCGCTGCTTCTCCCAAAACTAATGCTCCTAATATTGAAAGAGATGTACCCCTTGATACTGGAGTTAATGCATCTCCTTCATATAATAATTCAAATGTAAACATTAATATAAATGCTTCTATTAAAGCGGGAAAAGGAACGTCTGCTCTTTGTCTTGAAAAACTAATTAATAAACTAGTTGGTAATATTTGTTCATCATAAGTTATTAATGTTAAATATATTGCTGGTGCAAAAATAGTAATAAATAATGCAAGTAATCTAATTATTTTAACGAATGATGCAAAAATATGCTTTTGGTAATTATCTTCATCATAATAAAAATAATCTATAAAAAAGGTTGGAACTATTAAAGCACTATTTGAGTTCTCTGATAATATTGCAATTTTACCTTCTGTTAGTGACTTTGCAATAATATTGGGTTTCTCTGTAGACTTTATAGTAGGAAATGTTGTTTTATTTTCTTTTCTTATTAAATCTTTTATATAATATGTATCTAATATCTTATCTGTCTTAATACTTGATACTTTATTTATAACATCATTTAATAACTCTTTATCAACTATGTTGTTAATATAAAGTATTCCTATTTTTGTTTTGGTTTTAGTGCCTAATACAAGTTCTTTTATATATAAATTTTCATCTTTTATTCTTTTTCTAATAAGACCTATATTAGTATTATAATTTTCATTAAATGAATCTTTTGGACCTTTAATAGTTGGCTCACTTGTTGGTTCATTGATTCCTCTATCTAAAACAGCTTTAGTTTCAAATGCTAATATTTCTTTTTTATAAACTAAAATACTGAATCCATTAAAGAGATAATCCATAGTGTCATACTCTTTAATTTTAATAAAACTAATAGATGGAATATTATTATTAAGATCATGTAATAGGGAAAATCCATTTTTAAAAATACTTCTATTTGAAAGATAATCCATTATGTATTTATTTGATAGTTCTGAACTAGATACTGTTTGTATGTTAAAAACATAGACTTTATTATTTAATTCTTTTATTTGTAAGTCAGGCATAGTATCTTTTAAACTATATAATTTATTTATTATGTTCATAATTATATTTTGTATAATTTTATTGATTTTAAACACTAAAAAATTATTATCAAAAATATAGGCATTAGCATATTCTATATTAGGAGGAATTATGTATAATAACTATAAAGAAATTGTTACTAAAGCTATAATTGGTAAGGGCAAAAAAACATTTAAAAATGATTATGAATTAATAACAGATAAAAAAATAGACAATGTTTTAGGATGTTGGGTTATAAATCATGATATTAAAGGCAGAAAAGTGGATGATAAAATAAAAATATATGGAAGTTATGATATAAACATATGGTATAGTTTTGACAATAATACTAAAACTGATGTAGTTTGTAAAAAAATAAATTATCAAGAACTAGTAAGAGTTAAAATAAAAGAAAATGGAGATTTGAATGATAAATCTGAAATCATAATTAGAAGTCTTAAAAATCCAACATGTGTTGATGTAAGCAGTAATGATAATAAAATTAATTATACTATATCAAAAGAATTAGGTGTTGAAATAGTAGGAGATGCCAAAATAAAAATTGCTATACAAAATAATGAAGATGATTATGATATTATTGAAGATGAAAAAGATGTTAATGAAGAAATTGAAAATAATGTAACTACTGATTATCTAAATAAATAATAGTTTTTTTTATTGCCATTTTTATTTATTTATTATATACTATAATTATAAATAATAGGAGGAAAAGAATATGAAAAAAAAGTTAATATTATTTTTTATGCTATTGGTAGTACCTTTTATATATTTAGATGCTACTGAGATTGATGAAGGGGAAATGCCGATAGTAATTGAAGAAAATGGTACTATGAGTATTGCAGAAGAAAACGATGGCTTGCTTATTGCACAACCTGAAAGCGAAATATTTTATCATTCTAAGTTTGCTGTTTCAGATAATATAAATACTAATTATGATGTTTATGGTATATTGTTTGCTGCTGCTGAAAATGTAACTATCAATGGATATAATCAATACGGATTATATGCCGGAAATAATGTTATTATTAAGGGAAATATTGAATCTGATACTTTTATAGCAGGTAATAATATTTACATTAATGAAACTGCAACTATAGGAAGAGATGCTTATATCGCTGGCAACTATGTTGAAATATCAGGTAGTATTGGAGGAGATATTAAGATATATGCCAGTAGTGTAAATATCAATAAGGCCGTTATAAATGGAAATGTTGAAATTGATTCAGAAAATATTTCAATAAATGAAGATACATCAATTTATGGAACATTGAAATATAATGATGATGCTAATGTTGAAGGAATAGATAAAGAAAAATTTAGTAATATTATTATTTATGAGAATGAATCAGAAAACGGAAAAGTATCTGGAATATATAATATATCTTCAAGTATATATGGATTTATTTCTTTATTGATTATTGCTGTTGTTATTAATTGTTTATTTCCTAAAATATATAAAAATGTAAATAAAAAAGTAACTACATCTAGTGTATTTAAGAGTATGGGTTCTGGCTTAATTATATTTGTGGTAATACCAGTTTTATCCATTATACTTATGTGCACATATATTGCAGCTGAACTTGCAGTAATATTATTGGTTTTATACTTGGTATGTCTAAGTTTATCTTTGTTGCCAGTCGCAGCTGTTATTGGGAACCAAATATTAACTAAACTGTTTAAGAAAAAGGATAATAATAATTTATCTATGATTTTAGGGCTATTAGTAATAGAAATAATTACTTTAATTCCATGTCTTGGCACTTTATTAACATTTTTATTAATATTTATTGGCTTAGACTATATTAAAAAGCTTATATTTAAGAAATAAGTAGAAATACTTATTTTTTTTGGTATAATTATTATGGAGATAAGTATGAATATAAGACATGAAAAAAAAGATGAATACTATGAAGTCGAAAATATAACTAGAAAATCATTTTGGAACAAATATAGGCCTGGTTGTTTTGAACATTTAGTGGTGCATAATTTAAGGAATAATACTAAGTATATTAATAAATTAAGTTATATTATTGAAGAAGACAATAAAATAATAGAATCCATAGTATATGCATTAGGAAAAATAAAGCTAATTAACGGCAAAAGTATTGATGCCTTAATTTTTGGCCCAGCCAGTATATTACCATCTTATCAACATAAGGGGTATGGTAAAGAATTAATAAATTTCACATTAGATTTAGCGAAGGAATATGAGTATCCTTTTGTTTTAATTACTGGAGATAATAATTATTATAAAAAATTCTGATTTGAAAGTGCATCTAAATACAGCATTTATTATGAAGGCTTAGACCCTGCTGAGAAATCACCATTTTTTATGATTAAGGTTTTGGATAATAAGAAAATCAAAGATATAAAAGGAATATATAGTGATCCAGAGGTTTATCATATTGATGAAAATGAATTAGAAGAATTTGATAAGAAATTTCCTAAAAAAATAAAAGAAGTAAAAGAAGGACAATTAGAATAATAAAATGAATAGTGATGTTGAAAAATTTTTTAATAAGTTGGGAATTAATCCTGATGAAATGATTTCTAATGGAATAGGTTATATATATACAGATATGGACATTAATCCTGTAGTTGGAAATGAGGGGCTATTTTTAGAAAGAAGAACTGAAAATGTATGCATCGCTAATATTTTAGGATACAGAAGAAATGCTTCTGCAGATAATGTTTTTGCTAGTCTTGAAAAGTATTTTGATAGAAGAAGCAAAGGTTATAGCGATAGAAGTTTAAGTATGTTACATTATAGCAGTGAAGATATAGTAGAAGGACTTTGGAGAAGCTTTGGAATAGAAAGAATCGTAGTGGAAGAATTGGAAAGAGATAAATTTATAATTTCTCAGAACGGATTGCATCGTTTTTCATTATTAAAAATACATTATCTTTGTGAACTTCAAAAAATTAAAGATGATCCTAAAAAGATTTGGGAATTAAATAAAAAATATACCATTCCTGTTGATGTAAATGAATTAGATACTATTAAATCATATTGTAAATATTTAATAAATAAATGTACTTATATTTATAAATTTCGTCAAAAATATGTGGATTATAAATTAATTGGAAATATTGAAATATATAATACTGAAGATAAATCAAAAATAGTATTAAATGATGATGAGTTATTGGATTTTACAAGAAATATATTGTTAAAGTGTTATACTCCTAATTTAGAAACATTAATTATTAAAAAAATGCAAGAATGTAAATCATTTGAAGTCTTTATTAATGAAAATTTTTCTGAATTATTAAGGGGCAAAGATGTTAGATATGAAGGTGGATTAAAGTGATAGATATTTATAAAATTAACTATAAAGATTATGGTTCTATTAATGATTTATTAAATATTAATGGAGACTATAATATGTATATGATTAAGTGTGATAATAAGACCGTTGGTTATGGACAAATATTTAAAGATTATATTAATAATAATACTATATTTATATTTATTGAGAAAGAATATAGGGGACAAGGATATGGAAAAAAATTGTTTTTTAAATTATTAGATGAATATAAAAAGCTTAATCATAATGAGATTAAACTTTGTATTGAAAACAATGATTTAATTATGAATCATTTAATTAATGATTGTAATGGATTAGTCCTTTCAAATGATTATGGATATACCACTTATTTAGTTAAACTATTCTAATCTTTTATAAATTCATTTAATATATTTAATGATATTAATAATGTTTCATTATTTTTATCTAATGATGGATTATATTCAACTAAGTCAAACGACTTGATTTTTGATTTGTTTTTGTTTAAATATTTTGTTATTTCTATTGCTTCTTTATATGTTATTCCATTCTTTTCTGGTATTGATACTCCAGGAGCTATTTTTGGGTCTATTACATCTAAGTCATAACTTATATGTATATTATTACCTGCGACACTAAAGGCTTTATTAAGTATGTTGTTTACTCCTTCGTTTTTAATGTCTTCTGTAGTATAAATTGTAACTTTATTTTCTTTTAATACATCATACTCTTTTTTATCTATACTTCTTGCTCCAACTACCACACATTTTTTAGGATTAATATATTTATTAGTTATCATATTTGTTAATTCTTTACATAAACCACATGTACTTGCTAAAGGCAATCCATGAATGTTACCTGTTATAGTAGTATCAAAAGTATTATAATCAGTATGTGCATCTATCCATATAACACCTAAATCATCATTGTTATTTAAACTTGCTAGTATAGATCCTATTGCAACTGTATGATCTCCTCCTAATGTTATAGGAAAGTTTCCACTTTTTATTGTTTTATCAACTTGATTGTATATTTTTAATGTCATATTATTAACAGAATTAAAATTTTTTCTTAAATTCTTTTTTTCTTTTTCTTTTATTACATCATCTTTATTTAAAACAATTCTATTTTTAATTAATTTATTTTCTAAACTATTATTAATTATTATTGGCCCTTTGTCAGCACCATCTATATGTACTCCTAAATCAGTACATGCACATATTATATCTATCATTTCATTCACCTTTGTAATAATACTTTAAATATAAAGTAATGTCAATAATATATGTAAATCTAATTGTTTTATGATATACTATATATAATATAGAGGTTCTTATGGATATAAGTTATGAAGAAAATAAAGAGTTATTTGATAAATATATATTAGAATGCAGAAAAAAAATAAAAACACTACTTTTTAGCAAAGATGAAATAGGTAAAGGACTTGTAATTAGAGACAAATATAAGCAAAAAACAGGAATTAAGATTTCTGTTGATGAATCTATTAAGAAACATAGAGAATCTTTGATAGATTTAAAACTAAATCATACTATGAGGCTTGTAAAGAGTGTTACTTTAATTGCAGAAAAAATAGGTGCAAATGTTGATTTTGGAAATGTATTAAAAGTTTCTGCTTTGCTTCATGATATAGGCAGATTTGACCAAGCTATATATAATAATGATTATGTTGATGGAAGTTGTGTCATGTTTAATGGATCTAATCATGCGGAATATGGATATAAAATGTTAACTCATGACGGACTATTTAATTTTTTTGCTGTTCCTTCAAAATATAGAACTGCTGTTTCTTCTGTGGTGCGTTTTCATCAACTGCCAAAATTAACTGGTGACTATAGTAAGAATTTTAAAAGTGCTAATGAATTGTGTACTTCTTTATTAACTGGGAATGAAACTTTAAATGAACAAGAAAAAATAATTGTTTCTGCATTACTTCAAATGGTAAAAGATATGGATATGATTGATATATTCTATCAATCATCAACAGGTGAAATACCTGTTGTTAAACCTCATTTATATTTCACTCTTAAAGCTGGAGATTCTTTGGAAAAATTTTCGAATAAGTACGGGCTTAGTAAAGAAGAAATTAAGATTTATAATTCTTTAGATTCTGATGATATAAGTGATAGAAAGGCTTTATTAATTCCTACTGAAAATATGGATAAAAAATTATTAATGGTACCAAAAGATATTCAAGATAAGTTTTTTAATAATGAACAAATGGACTTAAAGGGACTAATGGATAGAGATGATTTTACTTTTATTACAGTCATGTGGTGGAGACTAAGTCAATTTTTATTATCAATTAATTTGGTATCGGATTTGGAAGTGTTAGAAGAAAGTCAAATCCTTGATGAGGTATATGAAACTTATCCTGAAGAATATAGGTTCCTAGTTAGTGATGCTTTTGAATACGCTAAAAAAGTATTATTAGAAGATCCTATAAAAAAGAATGAAGGTAATATCTATGTAAGTAGATAATTAATATATATAGTTTTGGAGAAATGAATGTATAAAAAAGTGTCAACAATATATAAATATTTAATGATAATAATTAGTTTTTTGTCTTTGCTCTTTACGACAGGGTTACTCGATGGAAGATTTAATATTAAAATATTTTTAATGTTTACTACATTAAGTAATTTATTATGCCTAGTATATTATATTATATCTTTAGCATGTAAAAAAAGTTTTCCTTATTTCTATGGATTAGTTATTGTGTGTTTAACTATAACTTTTTTTGTTGCGCAATTTGTTTTAAAAATGTCTTTTTCTTTTGATAGTTACGAATCATTATCTTTTCTCGGGCTTCATTATTTAGTTCCTATAATGATTGTTATTGATTATATTTTATTCTATAAAAAAGGGCTTTTCAAAAAAGCATATCCACTATTATGGATATGCTTTCCTCTTATATATTTTATTTTATGCTTAATATTTAAAACTTATACTTATCCATTTATTGATATTAATTTATTAGGAGTAAGCAAAGTATTAGTTAACGTTATTATTATAGGAATTTGTTATATTTTAATAGGCTATATAATATGCGCTATAGATTATGTTATGAGTAAGAAACAAATTGTTTTATAGAAAAATTATCATTTTAATTTTTTCTATTTATATTTCAATCTTTTTCATTTTAGATAGTTTATCTTTTTTGCCTAACAATGATTGTTTGCTATTTTTAAATAATTATTATAATAATCTATCATTATCAACACATCATTTTTTTGTTTTTATTATAATAAAATAGATTCTTTATTAGTTTTAAATTATTTTAATGTGTAAATATGTATGTTATAATTAGTTAAAGAGAATAATAAAAGTGACATCAAATTAATATCATTAAAAAAGGCAAAGCGAAAAATGATGAATAATTATAGAAAATATAAGGAGATAATATGTTTAAGATACATTCGGAATACAAACCTTCTGGAGATCAACCAGAAGCAATAAACGAATTAGTTAATGGTATTAAATCTGGTGAAAAGAACCAGGTCCTTTTAGGTGCTACTGGAACTGGTAAAACATTTACAATAGCTAATGTTATTGAACGTGTTCAAAAACCAACATTAGTTCTTGCTCATAATAAAACACTTGCGGGACAATTATATGCTGAATTTAAAGAATTGTTTCCTGAAAATAGAGTTGAATATTTTGTATCTTATTACGATTATTATCAACCTGAAGCATATGTGCCTAGTAAAGATTTATATATTGAAAAAGATTCCTCTATTAATGATGAAATAGATGAACTTAGACATTCAGCTACTATGGCTTTAATAAATAGAGATGATGTAATAGTTGTTTCTTCTGTATCATGTATTTATAATATTGGTGAAAAAGAAGAATATAAAAATAAAATGTTAAACTTATCTATAAATGATAATATTGATAGAGATGCAATACTAGAAAAGCTTATTGAAATGCAATATGAAAGAAGCATATATGATTTAAAAAGAGGATCCTTTAGAGCAAAAGGTGATATTATTGAATTAATACCTGTTGCTGAAAAAAAGAATGGTATCAGAATAGATATGTTTGGTGATACTATTGATAAGATAAGTATTTTTGATCCTGTAACTGGTCATACAATTAATAGTTTAAGAACCGTTAATATTTCTCCTGCATCTTTATTTGTTACAAGTGATGAAAAGCTTAAAAAAGCTATAGTAAGAATTGAGAATGAATTAAATATAAGACTTGAAGAATTACATAATAGTGGAAAACTATTAGAAGAACAAAGGCTTAAAGAAAGAACAATGTATGATTTGGAAATGTTAAAAGAAACAGGGTTTTGTCATGGCATTGAAAACTATAGTAGACATTTATCTTTAAGAGATAAAGGAGAAACACCAACGACTTTAATTGATTTCTTTCCTGAAGATTTTTTACTTGTTATAGATGAAAGCCATGTTACTCTTCCACAAGTTAGAGGAATGTATAATGGGGATCATATGAGAAAGCAAACACTTGTAGACTATGGATTTAGATTGCCTAGTGCTTTGGATAATAGGCCTCTTCAATTTGATGAATTTAAAAACAAATTAAATCAAGTTATTTATGTAAGTGCAACTCCTGGTGATTATGAATTATCACTTGTTAAGAAACCTGTTGAACAAATAATAAGACCAACAGGACTTCTTGACCCTTCATTAGAGGTAAGACCTTCTAAAAATCAAATTGATGATATAATTAGTGAAATTAACAAAAGAATTGAAAAAAACGAAAGAGTACTTATTACTACTCTTACAATTAGAATGAGTGAAGAACTAACAGCATATTTAAAAGAACTTGGGTATAAGGTTACGTACTTACATAATGAAATTAAGACTTTGGAAAGATTAAATATTATTAGGAACTTAAGACTCGGTAAAATAGATGTTCTTGTAGGCATTAATCTTTTAAGAGAAGGATTAGATATTCCAGAAGTATCATTAATATGCATTATGGATGCTGATAAACAGGGATTCTTAAGAAGTGATAGAAGTTTAATACAAACTATAGGAAGAGCAGCCAGAAATAGTAATGGACATGTTATAATGTATGCTGACTATGAAAGTGATGCTATGAAAAAAGCAATAAGTGAAACTAATAGAAGAAGAAAGATACAAGAAAAATATAATAATGATAATAATATAATACCAACTACTATTGTTAAAAATATAAAGGAGGTAGTAAGTACTATTGTTAGTGATGAAAATAATGAAAATAAAAAATATTCAAATAAAGAGTTAAGGGACATGATTAAGAAACTTGAAGTAGAAATGAGAGAAGCGGCTTCTAAACTCGATTTTGAAAGGGCGACTGAATTAAGAGACATCATGTTTGAGCTTAAGAGTTTAAATAATAAATAATATATGGAGTAGTAATGGAAAAAAGTGATATAAACAATATATTAACAACAATATTTAATAACAGTGACTTTATTAAGAGCTTATTTGTAGGTATGTATGAATATGATAGTAATGAAATAAATAGAAGATTAGCTATTGTTTTAAAATATTATTTAGTTACAAATGATAAAAATACTGATTGTACTTATTTAGATATAATTAGAAAATATAAAAAATTAAATAAAAATTTTAGTACTTCAGATGTTTTTATTAATTATATTATTAATAGTCAATATTTAACTCATGCCTTTAATGGACATAAAAGAAAGAATGTATCTAAACATGGATTTTCTTATCTTAATAATCTTGATATTGATGAACGTGAACATATATTAAGAATAAGAGATGCTCTTAATAATTTAGAATCTGATCTGGGCATTTCTTTCTTTATTGATGATTATGTTTATTGTGCTGATTTGCAACTAACTTATTTAAGTAGCCCAGGAACTAAAACATTTCATTATGCTTTAGGCAACTCACCTGAAAGATTATATGAAGGCCCTATGAATCAAAATGGGAATGAAGCACCTTTTATAGTGGGTGAAAGTAAATATTCTTATACTTTAAGAGTATTAAGAAATAAAATCAAAGAAAAGTTCAGTGGATCTTCTTCAGGCTATAAAGAAGCTTATGAGTATGCTCAAATGGTAGCAGAAGAGTACTGTACACTTAATCCATCATTTGCTCTTGTTAGGATAAAAGATATTATAGATGATGAAGTTAGATCATCTTTCCAGGGCTCATTTAATTCTGATACTTTGGGAGATAAAATTAAAAAGGGATTAAAAAAATATAAAAAATATGATGACTTTTTTTCTCATGAATCTAGAGATGAAACTGAAGATAATGAATTAGATAATATACCTTTAAATTCTAATGAAATACCACTAGAAGCAATTAGTATTGTTGATGTTCTTGATTCTTTTGATATTAAGCAAAAGTTTGCTTTGGAACATGGATATAAGATAGGAGACGTAGTTTCATATAAAACTTGTCAATATATAAGACCAGCTAATATTGAAGAACTAATAGAATGTATTGGTGGCATAGATAATGATGCTGATATGAATTTGATTTATGATAGATTTAGTGAAACTTTTAATTCTGAAAAAGACAATATTAAAAAATGGTTAATAGGTATTAAATTGGAGTCATACGATAAAGAAATAATTAAAACTATAAGAAGCAAGTTAATTTCTAAAGAAGATGAACTATTAAAGAAAAATGCTGATTATGATACAGTATCACATGCTTTTAAATCATTATCTCCAGAAAAAAGAGAGTCTTTGCTTAATAGTGATGATGAAATATTAAATGATAATAATCAATACAGGAGTGAATTGCATGGCGTAAGTCATACTAGAAGAGTAAATTTTTTGATGCATACTTTATTAAATAATAAATATCTTGGACTTGATGCAAGTGATGAAAGAGTATTACTAGCAGCAGTAAAATACCATGATATTGGAAGAACACATGATGATGAGGATGATTTACATGGAACAAAATCTATTGAAAAATTAGAGGGCGATTCTTCTCTTTTAGATGGATTTTCTGAAGTGGAAAGAAAAGAAATAATGTTTATTATTAAAAATCATTCTTTATCCACTAAGGAAAATAATAGAAATTTAATGATGATCGACCCTAAATATAGAGAAAGATATACAAAATTATTATTTATATTAAAAGATGCAGACAAATTAGATAGGGTAAGGCTTGATCCTTTAGGTTTAGATAGTGGGGGAGGGCTAGATGCTTCGAGATTAAGCTTAAGATATAGTAAAACATTAGAATCTTTAGCATATGCATCTTATAATGAACTGTTTGAATGTATTAATATCGAGAAAAAGTTACATTATATTAATGTGATAGAATCTTTCAAAAGAGATATGAACTTTGCAGATGAATTTTTAAAAAAATTAGAAAAAAAATGTCGTGAAATAGTAGATAACAAAGTTGTTTTGGAAGAAAGTGAAATTAAATTTTAAGAAATTATAATCATTATTAATTATTGAATATTAAATTAATATATGATATTATTAAAAAGAATAGGAGTGATATTAATGTATTGTATTAAATGTGGAAATGAAATACCTGATGGCTCCACAATATGTCCTAATTGTAATGAGACAATTATTCAAAAAGCTAGTATAGATGATGAAATAATAAATAGAAATGTAGAACCAGAAGCTAATAATACAAATACTGTTAAAAGTAATCATAAAAATTATGATACTTCAACAAGAGGGATGGCCGCTACTGGATTCTTTTTGCCACCAGTTGGATTAATATTTTATTTCCTGAGCAAAAAAGATACACCTGTAAGAGCAAAGACTGCTTTAGAAGGAGCGATATTTGGACTTTGTACTTATGGGTTAGCTGCAGTAATATTTATATTTTTAATATTACCAGTTGAAAAAAAACTTACAATGAAATATTTATGTGAAACAAACATTCCTGGTTCTATATATAGTTTTGAAAATTATACATGTACTCATCCTGATGGAAGTACTCAACAACTTTTAATGAAATAATGCATTTAGTTATGCATTTTTTTCTATACATGATATAATATCAATGGAGTTGAAGAAATATGAATATACCTGATATGAATAAAGCAAAAGTAAGACATAAATCATCCGTTATATATAAAGATTATGAATATAATGGAATAAAGTATGGAAGTAATAAAAAATATTATGTAAGAACATACGGTTGTCAAATGAATAAACATGATTCTGAAAACATTAAAGGAATGCTAGAATCTGTTGGTTATATAGAAAATAATACTATTGAAGGTAGTGATATAATTATTTTAAATACTTGTGCAATTAGAGAAAATGCACACGATAAAGTATTTGGTTTTTTAGGTGTTTTAAATCACATGAAGAAAGAAAATAAAAATCTCGTTATAGGAATTTGTGGTTGTATGTGTCAAGAAAAAAGTGTTGTTACTGAACTTATGAATAAATATAAATATGTTGATTTTATATGTGGAACGCATGAATTATATAATTTACCTAATATAATATATAATTCAATTAATGATAAAAAGCAACAAGTTGAATCAATAAGTTTTGAAGGAGATGTTGTTGAAAATATTCCGATGGTTAGGGAAGAAAAATATAGTGCTTGGGTTAATATTATACTTGGATGTGATAAATTCTGTACTTATTGTATAGTCCCTTATACTAGAGGATGTGAAAGAAGCAGAAAGAAAGAAGAAATACTTAAAGAAATTAAGAAATTAAAAGAAGATGGATATAAAGAAGTAACTTTACTTGGACAAAATGTTAATGCCTATGGTAAAGATTTATATGATAATTATAATTTAGCAAACTTATTATCTGATGTTAGTGATATAGGTATTGATAGAATTAGATTTGTTACATCTCATCCTTGGGACTTTACTGATAGCATGGTTGATGTTATTGCTGAAAAGAAAAATGTAATGCCATATATTCATTTACCTATTCAATCTGGTAGTAATAAAATATTAAAATTAATGAATAGAAGATATTCAAGAGAAGAATATATGAAATTATATAATCAGATAAGAAATAAAGTTAAGAATGTTTCTATTACAACAGATATAATTGTAGGATTCCCTGGAGAAACTGAAGAAGATTTTGAAGAGACATTAAGCATTGTAAATGAGTGTAAATTTGATGGAGCGTTTACATTTGCATTTTCTCCCCGTGAAAATACGCCTGCTATGTTAATGAAAGAAACTGTAAATGAAGAAACTAAGATGGATAGACTACATAGATTAAATGAAGTTATAAATAAATATAGTAATGAGTCTAACAAGAGAATGCTTAATACTGTTCAAAAGTGCTTAATTATTGGAAAGAGTGATAAAGATAACACTAAAGTAAGTGGATATACAGAAAACATGAAACTTGTTAATATAGATGCTCCAATGTCAACAATTGGAAAAATAATTGATGTAAAAATAACTGATGCAAAAAGTTTTTCACTTGACGGAGAGATTGTAAAGTAATATTTTGGAGGAATAATGAAAAATATTAAATTAATTGTATTTATAATTGTATTATTTTTATTAGGAGGTTTTGTATATTATTATGAAGTTATACCTAATAAAGAAAAATTGGAAGATAACACTATAAATGAAATAGAATGTACAAGTGGATATACTTGTGAAACTATTGATAAAGTTTCATATGAATGGACTAAAAAAGATAAGATTAGCGTCATAAATGTATACAATTATGATACTGATGCTATGGTTAGCGGAACTCTTGAAATAGTAGATGACATATTAGTATTTGTTGATTCTGAAAATAATGAAATAATGGAATATGATTATATTGATGGTAAAGTAACTTCTGTTGAAGTATCTACTGAATCATGTGCTGATGAATTCATATATTTAATACTTACTGACAAAGGAAAAATATATGTAAGTGATTATCATAATGGTATACTTGCTAATAAAGCATTTGGTGAACTTAATAGAGATTCATTATATAGTAATTTTATGGTCAAGTTAAATAAGACTGATTATTTATGTTCTACTACTGAAATATATGCTAAAACAAAGGATAATAAAGTCGAAAAGTTCTTAGTGAATGAAAATGTTATTTCTGAATAACATTTTTATTTCCAATAATTTTTTATTATAGTATAATATGTTTAGAGGTATAAAATGAAAAGATTATATATTGATTTTGATGGAGTAATACTTGATACAATTCCTCCATTATATAAAGAATTGAATAAAAATGGAATAGATCCAAAATGGACAAAAGAATCATGCGATTTTATTAGCAAATATGATTTTAATAATATAGTAAATGATAAATATATTTTAAATGATTCTATTAATTGTATTAAAGAAGTGCTAGAAAGTGATCTTTTTGAAGTAAGTATATTGACTCATGTAAATTCATTAAGTGAAGCGGAAGTCAAAATCAAATACATCAAAAAATATTTTAGTGATTTAACAGTGATAATAGTTCCTAAAAGTATTCAAAAGACTGAAATAATACACTGTGAGGGAGCTATTTTAGTTGATGATTATGCTGGTAATTTAACTGAATGGGAGTCTAAAGGTGGAATAGGAGTAAGATTTTCTAAAACACTTGAATCTCATGGATTTTTAGTA
Organism: uncultured Clostridium sp.; assembly: GCA_964649245.1. Classification (GTDB taxonomy): domain Bacteria; phylum Bacillota_I; class Bacilli_A; order RF39; family UBA660; genus CAG-1000. Next base: position 61,749 of record CAZYOS010000001.1, on the reverse strand, counting down.
ATAGATAAATTAAATATGTTAATTGATATGTTTAAGGAGGAATAATGTTAAAAGTAAGTAAGGTAGTGACTGGATATCTAAATGAAAATTGTTATATTATACATGATGAAATATCTGGACTAATAATTGATCCCGGAAGTGATCCTGAAAAGATTATTTTTGAAATAAATAAACTTAAATTAAAAATTAAAGGTATATTAATAACACATTATCATTTTGATCATGTAGGTGCATTAGAATATATGAAAAATATGTATCCTGATGCTAAAATAATAGATTATAAAAATAAAGATGATGTAATAATAGATACATTCAGTTTTAAAGTGGTTGAAACATTAGGACATACATTAGACAGTTGTTCTTATTATTTTAATCGTGAAAATATATTTTTTAGTGGAGACTTTATATTTAAAGATACTATTGGTAATGATGATGATGATAATGAAGAAGACATGTTAAAGAGTTTAAAAATAATTAAATATTTACCTATAGGAACTATTATATATCCTGGACATGGTGAGATTACAAATGTTAAAAATGAATTAGCAAATAATCCTTTTTTAAAAGGTATATAATATGTTAGCAAGTGTATTAATAGAATATTCTGTTAAATCACTTAATAAGGTATTTGATTATAAAATACCTAGTTCTATTATGAATTTAAAAGTAGGACACAAAGTTATTGTCCCTTTTGCAAGTAAAGAAGTAGAAGGATTTGTACTTAAAATACATAATAATTATGATGATAGTATTGAATATAGAGAAATTATTAAAATAGTTGAGAGTGATTTTTATTTAAATGATGAACTACTTATGTTAGGAAAGACAATGAGTAAGTCTTTAGTATGCAATTTAATATCCTGCTATCAATCAATGCTTCCTAAAGCACTAAAAGCAAGTAAAAAAACAACCATAAATAGAAAATATAATTATATTATTTCATTAAATAAAGATTTTGATGTTTCTTCATATATTTTATCACATAAAAGAAATACAGCTGAAATAGATATTATTAATAAACTACTAGATGGCGAATGCAATAAAAAAGATTTAAATAGTTCGGCTGTTAAAAAACTTATATTAAAAGGAATTGTTAATGAAAGAATACAGGAATTATACCGCGAAACAAATATAATAGAACAAAATAAAAAAAATATTATTCTTACTAATGATCAGTTAGAATCATATAATAAAATAATAAATAGTTGTTCAGATAAATTCTTATTATATGGGGTTACCGGAAGCGGAAAGACTGAAATATATATTAAACTTATTGAAGATGCTTTAAATAATAAAAAAACATCTATCGTACTAGTACCTGAAATATCACTTACGCCACAAATAGTAGCTAGATTTAAGAGCGTATTTAAAAGTGATGTCGCTATTTTTCATAGTGCATTAAGTGAAGGCGAAAAGTATGATGAATATAGAAAAATAATGAGAGGCGAAATTAGTGTAGTGGTAGGAGCTAGAAGTGCTATATTTATGCCGTTAAAAAATATAGGATTAATAATAATAGATGAATGCCAAAGTGCTACCTATAAACAAGAAAATAATCCTAAATATAATGCTATTGATATAGCTTTTGAAAGGGGAAAATTTAATAGTTCAAAAGTTATATTAGGTAGTGCAACTCCTTCATTGGAGCAGTTTGCGAGAGCTAAAAAGGGTGTATATGAATTCATTGAACTTAAATCTAGAATTAGTGGAAGTTTTCCTAAAATAGAGCTTGTTGATATGGAAAAAGAAGCTAAAAAGCATAATTATATCATTAGTAGTAAACTAGATTATGAAATAAAAAGTGCATTAGAAAAGAATGAACAGATAATTATTCTTCTTAATAGAAGAGGATATAGTACGTTCCTTTCTTGTACTAATTGTGGATATGTTTATAAGTGTCCTAATTGTGATATATCTTTAATCTACCATAAAAGCTCTGATAGTTATTCTTGCCATTATTGTGGATATAGAACTAAAAGCAGTAATATATGTCCTAAATGTCATGAAGAAGCTATAAAAGATTTAGGATTAGGTACTGAAAAATTAGAACAATTATTAAAAGAAAAATATAATACATCTGTTCTTAGAATGGATGCGGATACTACTAGTCATAAAAATGCACATCAAATATTAATAAATGAATTTGCTACAAAAAAGTATAATATTTTAGTTGGAACTCAAATGATATCAAAAGGACTTAATTTTGAAAATGTATCATTAGTTGGAATAATAAATGCGGATTCATCTCTTTCAATACCTGATTTTAGAAGTGGTGAAAGGACATATGAATTACTTAGTCAAACATCTGGTAGAGTTGGTAGGTTTAATATACCGGGGAAAGTTCTTATTCAAACATACAATACTAATAATTATGTATATAAATCAGTAATTAAGAATAATTATGAAGAGTTCTATAATTATGAAATGAATATAAGAATGAATCTTAAATATCCTCCATATTTTTACATATGTAGTATTGAAATAATAAGTGAAGATTATGATTTAGCTCTTAAAAGTTCTAATACAGTAAAAAAATATTTAGATAGTAATTTGAATAATAATTTTATAATACTTGGTCCTGCTATGGCGGGAATATTTAGACTCAAAAACAAATATCATTTTGTAATAATGATAAAATATAAACAAATTAAGAACTTGATTGACGTACTTAATAATATTAATGATAATTTTACTACTAATAAGTTGAAACTAGATATTAATATTAATATTTGATATAATTTAATAAGTTTAGAAGGAGATAATCATGAAAGATAAAAGAGTAGTTTTTATGGGCACACCTTTGTTCAGTGTACCAGTTCTAAAAATGCTTATAAAAGAAACCAATGTTATAATGGTAGTTACTCAAAAAGATTCTTTAGTAGGAAGAAAACAAGAAATAACTTTTTCTCCTGTTAAACAAGTTGCTTTAGACAATAATATAGAAGTATTCCAACCAAATAAAATTAGAAGTGAATATGAGCATATACTAGAATCTAATCCGGATATTATAATAACTTGTGCTTATGGACAAATAGTACCTAATGAATTATTATATACACCTTTGTATAAGGCAATTAATGTGCATGCATCACTATTACCAAAATTAAGAGGTGGAGCACCACTTCATAGATCTATAATTAATGGGTATAAAGAAACTGGAGTTACAATTATGTATATGGCTCCTGGAATGGATGATGGAGATATAATAGTTCAAAAATCTATTCCTATTTTAGAAAATGATAATGTAGGTAATATACACGATAAGCTTAGTGAATTAGGAAGAGATTTATTAAAGGAAACACTACCAAGTATATTCAATAATACAAATACTAGAATAAAACAAAATGAAGATGAAGTAACTTATGCATACGTTATTAAACATGATGAAGAACATATTGATTTTAATAATACTACTAAAAATATATATAACTTAATAAGAGGGTTATATCCATTTCCGGTATCATATGCAAATATAAATAATGAAGTTCTGAAAATATGTGAATCTAGAATAGGAAACTTTTCAGCTAAAGGGAAAATAGGAGAAGTAATAAATATATATAAAGACGGATTTGGAGTTAAGACTAAAGATGGAGAAATAATAATTACTAAAGTTAAACCATCTGGTAAAAAAGAAATGTATGCAAGTGAATATCTTAATGGAAAAAGAAATTTATTAGGAGAAATATTATGTTAAAAAAAGTTGATAAAAAATTTAAAGAAGAATTAATTATTATAATCATAGTATTTATATTAATAGGTTATTTTGTTTTAGAAAATGCATATAGCATTAGAGACAATAATACTAATGTTGCTACTGTGTCATTAAAAGATAGATTAGATCTTCTTGTAGATAACTATACTATTAGAGTTAATAAGAATCTTAATGGTGCTGAAAGCAAGCTTGAAATTAACTGTGGAAATGGAGCTTGTATATATACTAGTGATACTTTTTTAGATGAAGGATTATTAAATTATAGTGACAAATGGTATACTTTATCATCAGTTTCTGATTATGATGAGTCTTCTTTAATTGAAACTAATGATGAAAAATTAATTTCAAATTTTGAAAGTTTATACTATGATATAGACATGTTAAAAGCAATCGTTGAAAAATCTGAGAGAGAAGAGACTAAAGATAATACTATATATGCACATATATCACTAAAGAATTATTTAGATGAATACAATAAAATATATAATAAAAGCGAAGTAACAAGTGAAGAAACAGAAATACCTATAAAAATAGTATTAAAAAATGTAATGATAGATTCAATTGAAATAGATTATAAAAATGTTGATAAATATTTTAATAATTCTGAATATGAAAATTATGCATATACAATTGAATTTGGAAACATAAATGCAAATAATTTTTCATCAATTGAAGATTATTTTAATAATTATTTTACAGAGTAGTATATAATTGACAAAACACTACAATATTTTGTATAATTAGACTGGAAGAGAGGCTATAAAGATGTATGAGGAAAAAAGATTTTTAACTGCTAAAGAAATATTGGATAAAGACTTTAAAATAGATGCTAGGGGATATAGGCCACAAGAAGTTGACCAGTTTCTTGATCTAATAATAAAAGACTATCTTGATTTTGAAACAACAACTAAGAGATTAGTAAATGAAATTAAAGTATTAGAAGATGATAATTCTAAACTTAAAGCTGAAATAAGAAATCTTAAATTTAAATTAGAAATAGCCGGCTCTAATAAGAGTGTTACTAATGTTGACTTATTAAAAAGAATTAGTGACTTAGAAAAAGTAGTATATGGTGAATAAATAATTTTTTAGACAAACGCTGCATATTATTATGTAGAGGAAAGTCCATGCTCACACGGACCTGTAATGGACGTAATGATCGCGCTAAGGGAAAAAATAACCTTAGGTAATCTTTTTGATTAACGGCTTTGAAATAATCAAGAACTGATTAAAGTAAATATAAAAGTGCCAAAGTGACGATACTAGGTAGGGATACTTAGAGTGGAACGTGGTAAACCCCGCGAGTGAGAAACCCAAAATTGGTAGGGGAATTTTTACGAATGAATAATAAAAGAGTAAAGAAAGAGAAATCTTAGATAGATGTTTGTCACCCTTGTGGTACAGAACATGGCTTATTAAAGATTATTTATTTACAATTAATAAGGAGATATAGTGAAGGACATAGGTGAAAGCTTCAGATTAGCAAGAGAAAGTATTGGTATATCTGAAGAAGAAGTAATGAAAGACTTAAATATTACTTCAGGACAATTAGAAAATCTTGAAGATGGTAATGCTAATGCGTTTAAAGATGTTTTCTTTCTAAAAGACTTAGTTAAAAAGTATGCTAAATATCTTAATTTAGATGAAGACGATATTATGAATACATTTAATGATTTTATATTTGGATATACATCAAGAATACCAGTAGAAGATATACTTGAACAAACTAGAGAAATAAATATACTTGAAAAGAAATCTAATGTTGAAAAGGTAATATCTCCCTATACAAAAGTTAATAAACCTAAAAAAACTAAGTATGTATTATTATATGTTAGTGGTATACTTTTACTAATAGTAATAGTGTACTTAATGGTAGCTTACTTAAATAATAAAATTAATATGAATAGTGTAAATTATGTTATAAGTGAAAGGAGAAACTAATAATGAACGTTCCTAATAAAATAACAATGTGTAGAATAATTTTATCGGTGTTACTAATACTGTTAATGGTATTCCCAATAGAAAGAATAGGTATTGATTTTCCAGCATTTGAAATAGTGGCATCTAAAGGAACTATAATCGTTGATAGTAAATATATAATATGTGGTATTATGTTTTTAGTAGCAGCTTTAACTGATTATTTAGATGGCTATTTAGCAAGAAAATATAATTTAGTTACTGACTTTGGTAAAGTATTAGATGCTATTGCTGATAAAGTACTTGTTAATGGTGTATTAATAATGTTTGCTGTTAATGGATATATTAGTCCTATAATACCTGTTGTGGTTATATCTAGAGATACTATAGTCGATTCAATAAAAATGATAGCAGGGCAAAAGTCTGGAGTAGTAGGAGCATCAAAAGCAGGTAAATGGAAAACAGCTATTATGTTAGTGGGATTAACTTTAATGTTCTTCTATAATTTACCATTTGAGTTATGGAATATAGATGTTGCTTCAGTATTAGTATTAATTGCAACAGTATTATCCGTATATAGTGGTATAGAATATTATGTTAAAAATAAAAAATATTTTGCTGATGTAAAATAAAGTATAAAAGTTAAAATTTAATTTTAGCTTTTTTAATTACTATAAAAATGGTAGAAATAACTAAGTATTTAATTATAAATTTAATTATTAAAATCTATTAATATCTAAAAATAAAATATGTCAAACAAATGTTTGTAAAAAAGTGTTGACAAAGATATTTTTTTGAATTACAATTAAGTTATGAAGGAGAAAACATATGAAAGATAAAGACAAAGCACTTGAACAAGTAATGGCAGATATTGAGAAACAATTTGGAAAAGGTGCCATTATGAAATTAGGAGAAAGAGGTATTAAAAATATAGATGTTATATCTAGTGGTTCTATTGCATTAGATCAAGCATTAGGAGTTGGAGGGTATCCAAAGGGAAGAATAATAGAAATATTTGGTCCTGAGTCTAGTGGTAAAACTACGATAGCATTACACGCTATAGCTGAAGTACAAAAGTCGGGGGGAAAAGCTGCATTTATTGATGCTGAACATGCATTAGATCCAGTATATGCTAAAAAATTAGGAGTTGATATTGATGAACTATTGTTATCTCAACCTGATACTGGTGAACAAGCATTAGAAATTGTTGAAGCTTTAGTTAGAAGTGAAGCAATGAGCATCGTTGTTGTAGATTCAGTTGCTGCATTAGTTCCACAAGCTGAAATAGAAGGAGAAATGGGAGATGCTCATGTTGGTCTTCAAGCAAGATTAATGTCTCAAGCTCTTAGAAAATTAAGCGGTGTTATAAGTAAGACTAATACAATATGTATATTTATAAATCAATTAAGAGAAAAAGTTGGAATTATGTTTGGAAATCCTGAAACTACACCGGGAGGAAGAGCTCTTAAATTTTATTCTTCAGTTAGATTAGATGTTAGACGTGGAGAACAAATTAAAGTTGGAACGGACATAATTGGTAATAAAACTAATATTAAAGTAGTTAAAAATAAAGTTGCTCCTCCATTTAAAGTTGCTGAAGTTGAAATCATGTATGGAGAAGGTATATCTAGGACAGGAGAAGTAGTTGATATAGCATCTAATTTAGGTATAATTGATAAAAGTGGTGCATGGTTTAGTTATAAAGGTGAAAAGATAGGCCAAGGCAAAGAAAATGTTAAAATATTATTTAAAAATAATCCTAAATTATTTAATGAAATAGAAGAAAAAGTAAGGAAAGATTTATTTAGTATTAATGATGCAAATAAAGATGAAAAAGTAGTTAAGAAAACAGGAGACAAGTAGTCTCCTGTTTTAATAATTTACAAATAATTATTAATATGATATTATTTATTTGGAGGAAAGAATGGAAAAAAGTAATAATAAAACTAAAAACAAAACTGAAAAAGAATTGACTGAGCAAGAAAAAATTAAGATTGAATATAATGAATATAAAGAAGACTTTTGTGATTTAGGAAATACAGTTAATAATGATGACTATCCTATTATTCAAAAAATTATTTTTATAATAACAGGAGTGCTTAATTTTCTTGTTGGATTATCTTTATATTTTATTCTTAAGGACAATAAAAAATATACTTGGCAGCCATCATATTTTTTATTAGGAGCAGTTATAGGTTTCCTGATTTCTCTAGTTGAAGGCGTTTGTACAATTTTAGAATATTTAGTAAAATAATACATGTCTTATTATAAAAACATATTTCATATAATTAATAGAATAATTAATAAAAATATGGTAGAATCTTATCTATGAAAGAGGTGAAGCATATGGCACTTAAGGTGTATAATACAATAACAAGAGACAAAGAAGAATTTGTTCCATTACATGGAAACAATGTTGGCATGTATGTATGTGGGCCTACAGTTTATGGAGATCCTCATTTAGGACACGCAAAAAGTTATATTAGTTTTGATGTAATATATAGATATTTAAAATATAAAGGATATAATGTTAAATATGTTCAAAATATAACTGATGTTGGACATTTAGTAGGAGATGCTGATGAGGGTGAATCTAAAGTTGAAAAACAAGCTAAAATAGAGAAAGTTGATCCTTATCAAATAGCATATAAATATGAAAAGACATATTTTGATTGTATGAAAGAGCTAAATGTGTTAAGACCTGATATTTCTTGTAGAGCAACTGGACATATAATTGAAATAATAGATATGATAAAAACATTAGTTGATAAAGGATTTGCTTATGTAACTAAAGAAAATAATGTTTATTTTGATGTAAGTAAATTTCCAAAGTATGGAAGTTTATCTCATAGAAGTATTGAAGAGACGGTTAGTGGAGAAAGAATTAATGTGGCTGATGATAAAAAGAGGCCTGAAGACTTTGCTCTTTGGAAAAGTGCTGATGCTGGACATTTAATGAAATGGCCTAGTCCTTGGGGAGAAGGTTATCCTGGATGGCATATAGAATGTTCTGTTATGTCAAAAAAATATTTAGGTGATACTTTTGATATACATGGTGGCGGAATGGACAATGTATTTCCACATCATGAATGTGAAACTGCTCAATCTGAATGTGCTAATGGATGCAAATTTGTTAAATATTTTATGCATAATAATCTAGTAACAGTTAGTGGACAAAAAATGGGAAAATCTCTTAAAAATTTTGCTAGTTTACCAGATTTATTTAAAATATACGATCCACTAATAATTAGATTCTATACATTAACATCTCATTATAGAAGACCTACTGATTTTGATGAAGAAAAAATAAATGAAGCAAAAAAGAGTTACGAATCTTTATGTAATTCATTTAATAAAGTAAGAATGTTAGATGAAGATAGTTTTAATTCTTCAAATGAAGTCGAAGAAATTAAAAAACAATTTGAAGAAGCAATGGATGATGACTTTAATACTTCTTTGGCAATTAGCTATCTATATGAACTTTCAAAACTAATAAATAAAACAGAAGATAAAAATATACTTTTAAGTGCTAAAAATTTTATTGATAATGTAGTTAATCCTGTCTTGGGATTATCATTTGAATCTAAAGTCAAAAACGAAAACACTGACAAATATATTGAATACATATTAGAATTAAGAGACAAATTTAGGAGTGAAAAAAGATTTGATGTGTCCGATGAAATAAGAGACAAATTGTTAGAATTAGGCGTAGAAATTAAGGATACTAGAGAAGGCACAAATTATACTAAGAAATATTGATTTTTCAATATTTTTTATTATATTTTAATATTTGAATAATTAAATTATTAGTGTATAATATAATTAGGAGAAAATATATGCCAGGTAAAAAATTTAATTATTATAAATTTGGTGCTTTTTGCTTAGTAGTTCTTCTTATAATAGGAGGAATAATATTTGGCATTGTTTCTTTAATTAACAATATAGAATATAAAAAAACATTTGAATATAAATTTATTAGTATTGGATACTCTTTGGATGAAGAAAAGGTATTAGAGGGGAGTTTAAAAGAAAAAGAATTAAATGAATTATTAAGTAAAAAATATGATTCTGACATTGATGATTTTGTTAAAGAAAAATATTTCTTATATAAAAATTTGAATAGTTATTTGGAATATAAAAAAGATAATAATAAAGAAAACTATTCTAACATAGTTTCAATTATTAATAGTGAAGCTAATATTGAATGGATAGATATTAATAAAGATACTGATACTAGTAAGAATGAACTAATGCTTGTTAATAGATTATATGGATTATCAAGTGACTTTGAGCCATCTGATTTAGTTAGTGTACCATTAAGATATGCATATAGTGGTAATAAAATAAGCGGCTTTATATTAGAAAATATTATAGATTTAAATGGTGCTGGTGGTGAAAGTGGATATACTTTTTTAGTATCATCTGGTTACAGGTCATACTCTGATCAGGAAAAAATGTATAATAATTATGCTGATAGTTATGGTGAAAGTGAAGCTGATAAAATTGTTGCTAAGCCTGGTCATTCTGAATATCAAACAGGAATTTCATTTGATTTTCAACCATATAATAAGGTATTTGATGATGCTTATTCAAGTGATGAATATAAGTGGTTAAAGGATAATGCCTATAAATATGGATTTATTTTAAGGTTTCAAAAAGGAACTGAAGATATAACTGGTTTTAATGCTTCTGCTTGGCGAATTAGATATGTTGGTAAAGAAGCTGCTAAAATTATATATGATGAAAATATTACTTTTGAAGAGTATTACGCTTATTATGTTATAGGAGATAAATAATGAATAAAAAAGTTGTCGTTCTTGGTGGTGGAACAGGGCAATCAAATTTATTAAGAGGATTAAAGATGTTTCCTATTGATATTACTGCCGTAGTGTCTGTTGCTGATGATGGAAGAAGTTCTGGAAAATTAAGAGAGATGTTTAATACACCGGCAGTTGGAGATATAAGAAGAGTATTAATAGCTTTATCAGAAACAGAGGAAGTTGTTGATAAATTATTTAATTATCGTTTTAAAGAAGAAGGAGAATTTTATGGTCATACTGTAGGTAATATTATGCTTACAGCATTATCAAACATGTATGGAAATTTATCTTCAGGTGTTAAAGAAGTTAGTAAAATATTAAATTTAAAAGGAAAAGTATTACCATTAACTGATGATAATGTAATTCTCATGGGTAAAATGTCTAATGGAAGTGTAATTGAAGGAGAACATAATATAACTGAATCTGGTCTTGGAATTAAGAAAGTATATTATAAAAAGACACCAAAAATAAATGATGAAGTAATTGACGCCATTAAAGACTCTGATGCAATTATATTAAGTATGGGAAGTTTATTTACAAGTGTAATACCTAATTTAATATGTAAGGATGTTATAAAAGCAATTGATTCAAGTAATGCAAAAATAATATATGCTTGTAATATAATGACACAACCAGGAGAAACCGATAATTTTAAAGTAAGTGATCATATTAAATTATTAAATAGTTATCTAGGTAAGAGAAAGATAGATTCTGTAATAGTTAATAATCAAAAAATAAGTAAAACTTTCTTAAAAAAATATCAGACCCTTGAACAAAAAGATCCTGTTATTTTAGATAAAGAGAATATTAAAACTACAATAATAAGCAAACCATTATTAGTTGTTGCGGAAGACAATACATTAAAACATGATAATATAAAATTAGGATTAGAATTATTAAATTATCTTATTAAGTGAATTTAACGTATAAAATCAATAATTTGCTTGACATGAGAACGTTTTTTATGGTACTATGAATACGCTTGATTATTTTTTATCTTATAATCAAGTGCCTACCTATGGGGAATTAGCTCAGTTGGCTAGAGCACCTGCCTTGCACGCAGGGGGTCGCGGGTTCAAGTCCCACATTCTCCACCATTAGTTAACTACTTGTACTTGTGTACAAGTTTTTTTAATGTTGTGATATAATGAATATAGGAGGGTTATATGGATATAAATGAAGAAAAACAAAAATTATATCAATTGGAAGAAGAACAAAAAAAACAATCATTAGAATTAAAACAAAAGCTAATGTTACTTAGAAATAAAGATATTAATTCTATTGCAGCTTATAATAAGAAAATAGAAGCTAAAAGGAGGGAATTAGATGAGATTAATACTCAAATATGTTCCATATTCGGGCATGAGTTTACTGAATGGGAAGAAAAAGAAGATAGATATTTAGACAGATCTTGGTATTATGATAGACATTGTACAATTTGTGGAAAGCAAGAACACACTTATACAGAACCAGATGAATATATAACTAGAGGTAATAATGGTATAACACTACACATAAGAGGTAATATTAAAGGAGATAATTAAATTACTGAAGAATTTTATAAAAGATTAGAAGATGCAAATAGAAAAAGTATAAGTAATTATTTAGAAGAAAATGAGGATTATTTAAAAAAAACGTGAAAAAAACAAAAAATATGCTGAATATTATTTAGAGCTAGTTTTAGCACACGTTTCTGCTTTTGATTATTCTTCAAATCAATTTAATGAAAAAGAGATAGACAAAATTATATTAAATAAATTTGGTGTAGTTACAAGATATAGTTCATATATAAGTGAAAAAAACACAAAAGACAACTTTATAAAATATGGAATGACAAGTTATAGATTAAGAGATAAAAAGAATAATGAATATTGTACTAAAATACCGGGTACGATTGGTGGACATAAAAAGTTAAAAATATATGGTGAGTTTGATTGCCCAAATGCATTAAAGTGGATTGCTAAGGAATATTATGTCGACCAAAGAGTGTTTTTCTCTGACGAAGGAACAGCAATAGAAGCGGGTTATAGACCTTGTGCTGTATTTATGAAAAAAGAATATAGAGCATGGAAACAATCTGGTAAAAAAAGTCGGGAGAATTAAATATGAAAAAAATATTAAGATTTAATATGATATTTGTATTATTAATTATATTAAATGGTTGCATATTAATAAATAATAATGGATCTAATGAAATAAGTAATATAAAAGGAAAAAGCGTAGGTGGGAATGAATCAATGAGTACAATGAATTTAATTATAAATAACAATAAATATACTGTTAACTTAGAAGATAATAATACTGTAAAAGAACTATTAAAACTATTGCCATTAGAGATTGAAATGAATGATTTAAATAGTAACGAAAAATATTATTATTTAGATAGTGAATTACAAATAAATAGTGAAAAAGTAAATAGTATTAAAGCAGGGGATATAATGCTTTACGGAAATAATTGCTTAGTAATATTTTATGATGACTTTAATACTTCATATAGTTATACTAGAATAGGAAAAATAGTTGATACTACTAATTTAAAAGATGATTTAGGAAATAACAATATAAAAGTGTCTATTAATAATTAAATACACTATACATATGTTTTACTTTCATTTTACACTTTAAAATTAAAATAATCTTTTTTTTATGTAAAATGGTATATACTATAAGTATGTAAGAAAGAGGTGCAATTATGGGACAATTACAGGGACAGCCTAAAACAAAAAAAGATATAGTAAGGATGTTACTTAAAAACAAAGAATTAGAAAATGAAGATGAAGAACAATTATTAGAAATATTGTTTAATGAACCAATATCAATAGATGTAGATAAACAAATGTCTGATAGTGAAACAACTGCTGATAGAATAGCTGATAAAATAACAGCAGTAGCTGGTAGTTGGAGATTTATATTATCATTTATAGTAATATTACTTTTTTGGATATTTTTAAATGTAATGTTAGCTAAAGTAAGTCCGGATAGTGCTTTTGATCCATATCCATTTATTTTACTAAATTTGTTTTTATCTTGTGTAGCTGCTTTACAAGCACCAATAATTATGATGAGTCAAAATAGAAGTGCTAAAAGAGATACACTTAGAAGTAAAAATGATTATAAGGCTGATTTAAAAAGTGAACTTATTCTTGAAGAATTACATGAACAAATTAAAAAACTAAATTCAAATCAAAATAAAATTATTAAAATGTTAAATAATGATGAAGAGTAAATATAAGATAGTATATTTAGATATAGACGGAACAATAAGAAATGATTCATGTGAAATAAGTGATAGAACTAAAAACGTTATTAAAACTTTAACTGATAATGGAGTTTTAGTAGTTATTTGCAGTGGTAGAAATAGAAACTACTGTATGAGAATAAGTAAAGAATGTAATGCTAGCAACTATGTAGTAGCAACTAATGGGTCTGATGTATATGATTATAATGAAGATAAAGTTATTTTTTATAATTTAATTAATAACAAAATATGTGAAGATATTTTTAACTTGTCTAAAATGATTGATGTTAAATGTTATGCATTTACAAATGGTAATAAGGTGGACAATTATCATGAAAATATATGTCAGTGTGTTATTAATACTCCAGATATAAAAAAAATAAGAAAAATAAAAGAATTCATTTCATTAAATAAAGACATTAAAATAGTAAATCAATCTAAGTGCTTAGTGGATTCTAAATTTGAATTTTATGGCTATTATTTTATTGATATTGGTAAATATAATACTTCTAAAGGATATGGAATATATCAATTAAATAAGTATTTAAATATTAATAAAAGTAAAGCAGTTGCGATTGGGGATAGTTTTAATGATATATCTATGTTTGATAATGTATCACTGTCTATTGCAATGGGAAATGCAACAACTGAAGTTAAAAATAAAGCTTCCATTATCACAGACTCAAATAATTTTGATGGTGTTGCTAATTCATTAATTAAAATATTTGACTTAAAAATATAATTAATTATCAAAAATTATATTTTTTTTTGATATTTTAAAGTATAATGTTAATAGAGGTGTTTTATGAGTATTAAAGAGATTCTTAAAGTATGTAAGGGGAAACTATTATGTGGAGATGACAATATATTAATAGAATCAATTTCAAAAGACACAAGAACCATTAAACAAAATGAATTATATATAGCTATCAAAGGTGATAAATTTGATGGCAATAGTTTTATAGATGTTGCGTTTGAAAATGGAGCAGGAGCAGCTATTACTGATAATGAAAATATAGTTATTAATAAATTTAAAAATAAAACTATTATATTAGTTAAAAATAGTATAGATGCATTATGTGATTTAGCTAGATATAAAAGAGATAACTATAAAGGAATAGTAATTGGAATAACTGGAAGTGTTGGAAAAACTACTACAAAAGATTTAGTAACATCTGTATTAGAAACAAAATATAGTGTACTTAAAACAGAAGGAAGTTCAAATAATAATATAGGACTTCCATTATGTATTGTAAATGGGAAAGACGCTGACGTATGGGTAATAGAGATGGGAATGAATAACTTTGGAGAAATAAGTTTCTTATCTAAAATTGTAAGACCTCATTATTCTATTATTACAAATATAGGTACTTCTCATATAGGCATTCTTGGATCTAGAGAAGATATATTAAAAGCTAAACTCGAAATATTAGATGGAATGAAAGATAAAAAACTAATTATTAACAATGATAATGATCTTTTACATAAATATAATATTAACAACAAAAATATTACAGTAGGAATAAATAATGAATCAGATTATAATATTAAAAGTATTGATAAAAATAGTTTTAGTATTAATAATAAAATATTTAATATTTTTAGCAATGAAGAGCCTTTAATAATAGATGCTACATTAGCATATGCAGTCGGTAAAATATTAGATGTAGATGATGAATTAATAAATAACGCTTTTATTAATTTTAAGCAATTAGGAAATAGATTAAAAGAAGAAACTGCTAAAAGAGGATTCACTATAATTAATGATGCTTTTAATGCTTGTTTTGATTCTATATCTCTTGCTATAGACTACTTATCTAAATTTAAAAATAGAAAAATTATTATATTAGGTGATATGTTGGAACTTGGAGACTATAGTGAAAAACTTCATAAAGATGTAGGTAAAAAGATTTCTTCAAGTAATATAGATATTTTAGTTACGGTAGGAGACTATTCTAAATACATAAATACTAATGCATTAGATAATAAATTTAAAGGCATTTCTAAACATTTTGAAAGTAATGATGAATGTTTAGAATATATTAAGTCTATTGTTCTTAAAAATGATGTTATTTTAGTCAAAGCATCTAAGAGAATGAACTTTATAGATTTAGGAAATAAGATAAAAGAATTATAATATTATTTTTAGGGGGATATTTATGAGAAAAATAGAGTTTAATATTCATGAACAAATGGTAAAACTTGTTTTAAATGGCTATAGTATAATAGATATTGCTAATATTATGAACCTGAATATTGCCTTAGTAATAGAAAATTTAAGGGAAATACGTAGAGATCTTATATATAGGTTTGACAAAAGAAATATTAGGCTAATTGGAATAATTAATAATTTGATAGGTGAGTATCAAATTAGACAAAGTTATTCTGATGTTCTTAATATAGTCAGTGGAAATATTCCTGATAAGACTATACGCCCTCATATTAAAACAAATTCATATTCTTTTAATTTTATGTTAAAAGGAATATTTATTCACATATGTTTATATGGAACTAAAGATGAAAGAAGATATTTGGGACTATTAAAAAGTAAAATAAGTGAAATAGATTCAATATTAAAAGCAAAAGATTATAAATATAATTCTCAAAAAAATATTCCAAATGATGATAGACCTATTCTTATTGGATACGATATTAAAACTGCTTTAGCATCTACTGCTCCTTTAAGAGAAGTTGAAGATTTTGGACAAAGAGATTATTTAAGATTTATTGTAATAGCTGATTCACACTTAGGCAGTGAAGATGAAAATTTAGATTATTTAAGTGAGGCATATGAGTATGCTAGTAAAAATGGAATAAGTATTATAATTCATGGAGGAGATTTGCTTGAAGGAAGCGTAAGTAATTATGCTAAATGTAAAGATGAGTATAAAAGCGCAGAGGCACAAGTAGATCATGTATTAGATGATTATTGCTATGATAAAAACATTGATAATTATATATTGCTTGGTAATCATGATTCCAGTTTGTTTTTAAGTGATTATATTGATTTATATGATAAATTACAATATAGAGATGACTTTATTCCATTGGGGTATAAAAAAGCATATATTAAATGTGGAAATGAATATATTGGTATAAAGCATGAAGTGCCTAGAGTATTAAATTATATGAAAGATTATCAAACAATGTTATCATTTAATGGTCATTCACATCAGTACTTATCATATAATAGAGATGATAAAGCGTTTTTTAGAATTCCTACATTAAGTGACAATATGCCTAGTTCAACTCAAATAACAAATAAGGGATTTCTTGATGCAGAAATATGGTTTGAAAATGGAAACGCTGTTAATATAAGAGTTAATTTTGTTCCAGCTGATCATGAGCAAAAAAAAGAATTAGAAATGTGTTTAACAAATAAAAAAGGATATTAGTAATTAATATCTTTTTTGTTATCTAATGTCATTGGAATAATAATAGGTCTTCTACCAGTTAATTCAATAATATAAGTATTAATATCTAAAATAATTCTATTTTTAAGATCTGTTACATTGAAACTATCTTTTTCTAATTCATTTAATGTAATAATACTTGTTTTATCTTGTATTTTCTTTATTAAATCTTGATTGTCATTTACTATAACAAATCCTCTTGTTGTAATATTTGGTTCAATTAACATTTTTTTGTTTTTAACATCTAGATTTAATATTACAATCAATACACCATCAGTAGACATAATTTTTCTATCTTTTATTAATGAAGTACCAACATCACCAACTCTGTTTCCATCAACATAAATATCATTAATATTAATAGATGTTTTCTTATATACTTTACCATCTTTTAATGCTAGTACATCGCCATTTTTCAATATAAATGTATTTTCTTCTGGAATATCACATAATATTCCTAATTCAGCATGACTTTTAAGCATTCTATATTCACCATGCATTGGCATAAAATATTTTGGCCTTATTAGTCTTATTAATAGTTTTAATTCTTCTTGTTTAGCGTGTCCTGAAGTGTGAACATCATATTCACTTGTATTAGTATATACTTTAGCACCCTTTAAATATAGTTTATTAATTATTCTATTTATTGAAAGAGCATTTCCAGGAATAGGAGAAGAAGAAAAAATTACAACATCATCACTCATTAAAGTAATATTTTTATCAGCACCATTAGCTATTCTTGATAATGCAGCAAGTGGTTCACCCTGAGAACCAGTACATAATAAACATACTTTACTTGGATCCATTTTATTAGCTTCTTCACTTGAAATAAATAAATCAGTGTTTTTGATATAACCACATTGTTTAGCTATTTCAATATTATTAACCATACTTCTTCCAAAAACAACTATTTTTCTATTATTTTCCTTACAAGTTTCTACTATATGAGTTAATCTATATATATTACTAGCAAATGTAGCTAAAATTATTCTTGATTTAGTAGAAGAAGCAAATATTTCACCTAAAGCTTCATCAACAACTGATTCACTATTTGAAAATCCTGGTACTAAAGCATTAGTTGAGTCACTTAATAATAAAGTTACTCCTTCATTACCAATAGCGGCCATTTTGCCTAAATTAGCAACTGGACCAATTGGAGTTAAATCCATTTTAAAATCGCCTGTTTCAACTATAGTGCCATTAACAGTTTTAATAGCCATACCAAATGAATCAGGTATTGAGTGTGTTGTTGTAAAGAATTCAATATTAAAATGTTTAGTTTGAATATGTAAATCTTCATTAACAGTTATTACTTTTGGCATAGGAATATTTCTTTCTTCAAGTTTATTCCTTATTAGTTTTTCTGCTATATTAGGTGTATATATAACTGGAATATTTATACTTTGTAATAAGAAAGGAATACCTCCTATATGATCTTCATGACCATGAGTTATTATTAATCCTTTAATCTTACCTTCTAATGCTTTTAAATGAGAATAATCCGCTAATACATAGTCTATACCTAATAAACTATCTTCAGGAAACATTACTCCACAATCTATTACAAATAATTCATCTTCATGCATTATTACATACATATTTTTTCCAACTTCGCCTAAGCCACCTAAAGCACAAACTAAAGTTTCTTTGTTATCACTTTTCATATTATTCATCCCTTCGAAATGTTAAATTTGTATTAAAATTATAGCACATTTTTTATTGTTTGTCTAGAATTTAAACATATTATTTAGTATAATACATTTAGGTGATGAAAATGGGACTATTTAGTAAAGTAAAAGAATTATTTAAAAAGGAAAAAAAAGAGTCTGTAATAGAAGAAACAGATAAATATGAAGAAGGTCTTTCTAAAACAAGAGAAGAATTTGTAAGTAAATTATCATTATTAGGTATAAAGTATACTAAAATTAATGATTCATTTTATGATGAATTAGAAGAAATACTTATAAGTGCTGATATTGGAGTAAATACTGTTATTGATTTTGTTGATAGATTAAAAAAAAGAGTTAAACAAGAAAACATAAGTGATTTTGAATATTTAAAAGAAGTAATAGTTGACGAATTATTTATGATATATGTTAATGATGAGATATTAACTACTAAATTAAATATAAAAGATAATGAATTAAATGTAATACTATTTATAGGTGTTAATGGAGTAGGTAAAACTACAAGTATCGCTAAAATAGGTAAAAGACTCATTAAATCAGGTAAAAAGGTTATGTTTATAGCAGGAGATACTTTTAGAGCTGGAGCAGTTAATCAATTGGAAGAATGGAGTAAAAGAGTAAGAGCAGAGTTTTATGGAGATAATAGAACAGATCCTTCTGCGGTTATATATGATGGACTTAAAAAAGCAAGAGAAGATAAAATAGATGTAGTATTAATAGATACTGCTGGAAGATTACAAAATAAAGCTAACTTGATGAGTGAATTAGAAAAAATGAATAGAGTAATTGAAAATGAAGTACCAGGTAACCCTTGTGAAACATTACTTGTAATAGACGCAACTACTGGACAAAATGGTATAAGTCAAGCTAAAAGTTTTAAAGATATAACTAATATAACAGGTATAATACTAACTAAATTAGATGGAACTGCTAAGGGAGGAATAGTATTAGCTATTAAAGAATTAGTAAACATTCCAGTTAAGTATGTAGGATTAGGCGAAAAAGAAGACGATTTAATAACATTTGATATAGAAAAATATATATATGGACTATTTAAGGAGTTTTGATGGAAAATAGAGAAAAACTAGTATTATTATATTTAATATATGGTGGACTATTAACAAATAATGAAAGAGCTTATTTTGAATACTATTATTATGAAGATTATTCACTTTCAGAAATAGCTTTAAACCATGATGTATCTAAAGCTAATGTAAGTAAAGTATTAAATACTGTAAGTAATAAATTATATGATTATGAAGAAAAATTAAAAATAAATGAAAATCATAAAAGAATTAGAAAAATACTAGAAGAATATAATAATAAAGAGTTATTAGAAAAAATAGATGAATTATTATAAGAAATATATTATAATAAAATAGTAAGGTGATTATATGAATAAACATGGTTGGGGATTAAGAAAAGAATTATTATTTATTTTATTATTTTTAATGTGTTTAGTAGTATCTACTATTGGACTTAATCAGATGGGATTATTAGATGTAAATCCAAATTCAATAAGCACTGTACAAAGTAGTGGAAGTTATTCTGACATGGAACTTAAATTAGTAGTAGGTGCTAAAGAATATGTAAATAAATATTATGGTGGAGATAGTATTAAAGATGAAATAAATATTAAATACTTTACATTATATTATAATAATTATATGGAAAAATTAGTTGATAGTACTGGAAATGAATGTAGTGGATATGTAACAGTAACTAATACTAATTCAGTGCTTATATATAAACCATATTTAAAATGCAATAGATATAAGACTAGTGGATATGAATCTAGTAAGGATTGGTAATGAATAGTAAAATAATGATTATATGGGGATTCATTATTACTATAATATGTGCATGTTTAATAATACTAGGTAATATTGGTAGTGATTATACTTTATATAAATTAGAAAAAAATATTAAAACTTCTGCAAGAGAATATTTAAAAGATAAAAAATTAGTGCCTAATATTAATGAGTCTCAAGTAATATATATTAAAGAATTAATAGAAGAAAAATATATCGATAAAGATGATAATATAGAAAAATATTGCATTAAAGACGTTAAAATGATAAATAAAATTCTTGTAGATGAATATACTATAGAAAAAGATTGTGAAAATAAAGAATAATATATAGTTATTCTTTTTTATATAGTATAATTAATATGAAAGGAGTATTAGTTTATGGGATTTACATTTACACTAATAATAATATTTGTAATAGTATTATTAAAAAGCATAGTTCAAATTAATCAATATGAAAGGGGTATTAAATTTACTAAAGGTAAGTTTACTGAAATAATGGAACCCGGATGGAATATTGTATGGCCTATATTTCAATCTTATAAAAAGATAGATGTAAGAGTTAAAGCTGTTGATGTTCCTGAACAAGAAGCTATAACAAAAGATAATGTATCTGTTAAAATTAATGCAGTTATATATTATAAAATCTTTGATGCATCTAAGGCTATATTAGAAGTTGAAGATTTCTTTTATGCAGTTAGTCAATTAGCACAAACTACAATGAGAAATGTAGTAGGATCAGTATCTCTTGATGAATTATTAACTGAAAGAGAAAAATTATCAGAATCAATTTGTAAAATAATTGATGAAGCAACAGATCCTTGGGGAGTTAAAGTTGAAAATGTAGAATTAAAAGATGTATCACTTCCTGAAGATATGAAGAGAGTTATAGCTAAAGTAGCTGAAGCTGAAAGAGAAAAAATTGCTGTTATTACAAAAGCAGAAGGAGAAGTTGAAGCTTCAAAGAACTTATCAATTGCTGCTAAAACTATGGCGGAAACACCAGGTGCAATGCATCTAAGAACATTATCAACAATAAATGATGTAAGTAGTGATCAATCAAATACTTTAATATTCTGTATACCACTTGAAATAATGAATGCATTTTCTAAAAGTAATGGAACAGATATTATTAAAAAAATAACTGATCATAAGGATACTATGTAAAAGATTATATGAGAAATCATATGATTTTTTTTAATAATTTATTAAAACTATATCAGAAAAATTAATGCTTTGTAATAAGCATTTTTTTGTATACTAAGTTATTTTTATTATCTTTCTACTTTAACAAATAAATAAAATATGTTAGAATGTTTTTGAGGTATTAGTATGTCAAAAAGTAAGAATAAGAATAAGAAACACATATTAAGTAAAATGCTATGGGCAGTATCAATAATTTCATTATTATATTTAACACTTCAAATATTTAATGCAAATGTATTACCAATGAAATATTTTGTTTATATAGGTGTATTGTTTTTTGTTTTAATAATAATATATTTAATATTTATTAAAAATAAAAGAACAAAGAAAGGTATTTTAGTAGTTACTGATTTGTTTTTTATAATAATATCAGGTATAAGTATATTTGCTTCTATTGAAATAAATACTCTTATGACATTTTTAGAAGCAAATTTAGGAGCTAAATATGATACAAACATATATTATGTAATTGTTAATAAAGATTCAAAATATAATACATTAGATGATATAAAAGATAAAAAAGTTTATCTTTTAAATGATATTAATGATAAAGATACATTAGAAAGAAATATAAGAAAAAAAATGACTGTTTCATTAGAATATGTCACTAACATGAGTGAATTAATGTATGAAGTTGAAACTGATAAAGAAAAAATATTATTTGTTAATTCAGGTAATTATGATGCTATGGTTGAAAATGATACACTATTAGAAAGTACTGTTAAATTTTCAGAAACAACAAAGAAATTAGATACAATTGAAATAAGTTTTACTCTTGTTAATAAAGAAACGGGTATAGATGTAACTGAAGATCCATTCTTAATATATATTAGCGGAATAGATACAAGAACGGATAAACTACCTACTAATAGCTTAAGTGATGTTAACATTATTATGGCTGTTAATCCAACAACACATCAAATATTAATGGTAAATACTCCTAGAGATTATTTTGTTCAATTACATGGTACAACTGGTCTTAAAGATAAACTAACTCATGCAGGTTTACAAGGTGGTTATGAATTATCTATGTCAACATTAAATGATTTGTATGAAACTGATATTAAATATTATGTAAGAGTTAACTTTAATGCACTTACTAATCTAGTTGATGCTATTGGTGGAATAACTGTATACTCTGATGTTAATTATTCATTTAAATGTAATGGCACATCTTGCAGAATTAAACCTGGATACAATGATTTAGATGGCTATTGTGCTTTGGCCTTTGCTCGTGAAAGACATGCCTATATTACAGGAGATAGACATAGAGGTGAAAATCAGGAACAAGTTATATCTAAAATAATAGAGAAATTAACTAGTTCTAAAACCCTTATTAGTTCTTACACTGATATATTAAAAGCACTAGAGGGAACATTTCAAACTAATATTACTACTAATGAAATAACATCACTTGCTAAGATGCAAATTAATAGTATGCCTTCATGGACAATATCTACTCACAATGTAACCGGTTCTGATTCAAAGCAAAAAACATATAGTTATCCAAATCAGGAACTTTATGTTATGATCCCAAATGAAAGTGATGTTGAAGAAGTAAAAGTTGAATTGAATAATTTCTTAGTGACAGAATAATGTAACGCTATAATCATATAATAAGATATGATTATAATATTATTAATGTTGTTTGTTTTTGCATCGTGTGTTTCTGCAAGCAAAAGTGATGTAAAGTAGGACTATATAATATAGTCCTTTTTAATGTACACATTTTATGACAATTTCTTTACTAAAATATTCTTTTATGATAACATTAAGTAAGAAGTATCAGTCTTGATATTTTATTGTTATAATTGAAAGGTTTTGCTATGTCTCATTTATGCTTTTTAACAATTAAGGTGATTTTCAATGTATAAATATATAAAACGTATAATTGATATATTAATTTCAATTCTTTTTTTGATTATTTTTTGGCCTTTGTTATTAATTATTGCTATATCTATCAAAATTGAATCAAAAGGGCCAATAATATTTAAACAAGAGAGAAATGGATTAAATGGTAAAATATTTACTTTATATAAATTTAGAAGTATGATGCTAGACAATGATGTATATGATACTTCATGTGAAGATAAAAAAACTAAAATAGGTTTAATTTTAAGAAAATTATCATTTGATGAATTGCCTCAAGTCTTAAATATTATAAAAGGCGATATGTCCTTTATAGGACCTAGGCCATGGATAACTGATTATTATAATAATTTTAATGCTTCTCAAAAAAGAAGATGTGAAGTGTTACCTGGAATAACGGGACTGGCACAATGTAGTGGAAGAAATAGATTGACTCTAAGTGATAGAATAAACTATGATGTTTTTTATGTAGAACATTTTAGTTTTGGATTAGATATAAAAATATTTTTTAAGACATTAGTTCAACTGTTTGATGGTAAAGGCGTATCAACATCTAAATCATCTATTCAAGAAGAAATAGCATGGTTAAAAAAAAGTAATAAAAAGGAAAAGTAATGAAAAAAGTATTATTTACAGCCACTGTAGACTCACATATTAAATGTTTTCATATTCCATATTTAAAATATTTTAAGGATAAAGGGTATGAAGTACATGTTGCAACGAATGGTAGTGATACCATTCCGTATTGTGATGTAAAGCATTGTATCTTTTTTGAAAGAAGTCCCTTTAAATTAAGGAATATAAAAGCATTAATTAACTTGAGAAAGATCATCAATGAAGAAAAATTTGACATTATTCATTGTCATACTCCAGTTGGAGGAGTCATTACTCGTTTAGCATCTATAAGGACTAGAAAAGTAAATAAAACTAGAGTTATTTATACTGCTCATGGTTTTCATTTTTATAAAGGTGCATCATTATTCTACTGGATAATTTTTTATAATATTGAAAAATTTTTATCTAGATATACTGATACTATAATAACGATAAATAAAGAAGATTATAATAGAGCAAAAAAACATTTCCATAGTAGAATAGAATATATTCCTGGAGGAGTTGGAATAGTCATTAGTAGATTCAATATTATTATGAGTGAAGAAAAAAGAGTTAGCATAAGAAAATCATTAGGAATTAATAAAGATGATTTTGTTATGATATATACTGCTGAATTGACAAATAGGAAAAATCAAGAGTGGCTTATTAATACATTAAAAAATCCTCTTTCAAATAACTCAAATATGCATTTGTTATTAGCTGGAAGAGACGATTTAGATAATAAAATTGGTTTACTTATTAACAAACTTAACTTATCTAATGTTCATTTACTTGGATTTAGGACAGATATTCCAGAACTATTAAAGATATCTGATTTAGCATTATCTTCAAGCAAAAGTGAGGGACTTCCTGTAAATATAATTGAAGCTATGGCTTCTGGACTTCCAATAGTAGCTACTAATTGTAGGGGAAATAGAGATTTAGTTGAAAATGGTATAAATGGATTTATTGTTAATCAAAATGATTCAGTAAACTTTATAGATTCTATAAATAAAATTTATAATAAAAAGGTAAATGTTAATTTGATGAAAAAAAGTAATATAAAAAAGTCTGCTATTTATGACTTAAATATTACTTTAGAATATTATAAAAAAATATATGAAAGGGAGTGTTAATAAGTTGTGATTTTAAAAATAATTCTAATATTATTTGTTTTTATTCCATTATTTTTGTCCAAAAGATGTAATAATAGTAAAGACAAAAAATATTTAATGTTTTTTTCTTTATTTTCATTAATAGTATTTTCTGGTTTTAGAGAGTTGCTTTTTGATTCTAAAATTATTGGTACTGATTATGAAGTATACAAGAATCTTTTTTATAGTACAACGGCAATTACTTCTTTTATTAATATAGGGTATAATGTTTTAATTATAACTTTAAGAGCATTATTTAGAAGTCACTTTTCTTTTTTTCTAGTTTCTTCTTTCATAATATCTTATTTTACATACATATTTGCTAGAGAAAACGTTGATGATTATGATTTTGGAATATTAGTATTTATAACTTTTGGAATGCTAATGCCAAGTTATAATATAATACGGCAATGGATAGCTTGCGCTATTTTTCTTTATTCTTTTAAATATATTATTAAAAAAAAGTTGCTTAAATATATTATTTGCATAATTATAGCAAGTTGTTTTCATATTAGTGCATTATTATTATTTCTTATTTATCCTATTTTGAATGTAAAATTTAGTCTTAAATTAAAGCTTATTATTACAGTCTCTTTATCATTATTTATCAAATTGTTTTTTAATTCAAAAATAGTTTTTAAAATATTTACTTTAATTGATAGCGGTTATTATTATAGATATGTAGTAGCAATAGACAAATTCAATCAAGTATCTAATTATACAAATTTTTTCTTTTGTTTTGTAATATTAATTATTATTTTGTTTTTCTATAAAAAATATAGTAAAATAGATAATTACAATGTTTATTTTAATTATTTACTACTATTAGTTATAGTATCTTTTAATGCTACTAATGATATTTTATTTCACAGATTACTTCCTTACTTCCTTCCTGCTTTAATAGTTAATGTACCACTATCTTATGTGATTTTTGATAAAAAATATAAAAAATATTATTATGTTTTTATTGCTTCGTTATTAATATTGTGCTATTTATTCTAGGAGGAAATATGAAAAAATTAAGTATTATTATACCTGTTTATAATGTTGATAAATATATAAATAAATGTGTTGATAGCATTTTACATGCAAATATTGAAAACTACGAGATTATATTAGTAGATGACGGTTCAACAGATAATAGTGGAAAAATATGTGATGAATATAGTGATAAATATAATGAAATAAGTGTTTTTCATAAAAAAAATGGAGGAGCATCAAGTGCAAGAAACTGCGGAATTAATCATTCATCCGGAGAATATTTAATGTTTATTGATAGTGATGATTTTATTTCAAACAAAATCAATTTTTTATCCATAAAATTAAATGATGACATAGTACAATATAAGATGATGTATTATTATGAAAAATTAAATAAATACATATATTTAAGAAATTATAATGTGAAATGTGAAAATTATCTAGATATTTTGAATGAATTAGTAAAAAGTGAAGACTTATCAATATCACCATGTAATAAATTTGTAAAAAGAAGTATAGTAATTGAAAATAAAATTTTCTTTGATGAGAAGATATTATTAGAAGATATAGACTGGTCATTAAAATTATATTCTCATTGTAATTCAATAAAGTTAATAAATGAAGATATATATGTTTATAGGCAACAAAGAGAAGGTTCAGTTACTACAAATTTAAGCAAGAATAATATTGATTCATTATTTTATATAATAAAATTTTGGAGTGAAAAAGAATATAATAATTTAAAATTAAAAAATATTTATTTAAATTATCTTGCTTATCAATATACTATATTACTAGCATTGATAAATAAGCAAAATTGTAGTAGAAAAAAATATAAAGAAATATTAACATACAAATATGTATTAGAAAATAGTGAAAGCCATAAAGTAAAAATGTGTAATATAATATTTAAAATATTTGGAATTAGTCTTGGTAGATATATATTAAAAAGTTATGTATTTTTAAAAAATAAGGGAATTATAAAATTATAAAGGAGAGTAAAAATATGCGATATTCAATAATTATCCCAATGTATAATGCTGAAAAGACAATTGAAAATACAATAGAATCTGTAGTTTTGCAATCATATATTAACTATGAAATAATTATAGTAAATGATGGTTCAACAGATAATTCAATTAATATATGCAAAAAAATGAAAAAAAAATATGATCAAATAACTTTATTAAATAAAAAAAATGGTGGAGTTTCTAGTGCAAGAAACTTTGGATTAAAAAAAGCATCAGGGGACTTTATTTGCTTTTTAGATTCTGATGATAAATATGAGCAAGGTTTTTTGTTGAAAATTAATAATAAATTAATTAAAGAAGATGCAGATTTATGTTATTGTGGATATAGTTCATTTTTAAGTAATAATAGTACAAAGATTACAAAAGAATATTATAAAGAAGAATGCTTAAAATACTATTTTTTGAATAAATTAAAATTGCAGACATCTTGCTTTGTTATAAGAAATAGTATTATACAAAAAAACAAACTTTCATTTACGGATAAACTAAGCTGGGGAGAGGATTTTGAATTTTTTAGCAAAGCAATTTTCCATAGTAAAAAAATAATATTTTTGAAAGAAAATTTAGTATTATACAACAATAACGCATCTAATGTAAAATTGTCAAATTTTAAAATAAATAAAATAGATGATGATTATTTTGTAATAAATAAGATCATTAAAGAGATGCAATTATCTAAAAGCGAAAAATCAGCACTATTGAATTATAGACTACCAGCATTAATAGTTTATAGATTAAAAGATGCATATAGACAAGGATTAAGTATAAATGAAATTAAAAAATATTATTCGAAATATGAAAAAGCAATAAATAAATTTAAATTTGTCAATGGTATTAGAAGTATAAAACTTTATATTTCGATTAATTATATTAAAAATAAGGTGAAAAAATGAAAAATGTCGCATTAATCAGCATTTATGATTTAAATAATTTTGGAAACAGATTACAAAATTATGCTTTGTATATATTTATAAAAAAATTGGGTTTAGGTTGTGAAATTATTAGAAATGATGATTTTCAATTAATTACTAAATTTAAAATAATTGTGAAAAAAATATTAAATTATAAACAAAAAAGTGAAAAACAAATATTAAGAGAAAAAAAATTTAAAAAATTTAATGAATCAAATATGGTGTTTTCAAAAAGAATATATAACTATTATTCTCCTAAAAAGATATCAGGATTTAATAATTATGTTGTTGGAAGTGATCAAGTATGGAATCCATGCATTAAAAGGATGAGTAAGTTAGATTTATTAACCAATATTAATGGAAATAAAATATCTTTTTCTGCAAGCTTTGGAGTAAGTGAATTACCAGATAATATTAAGAAACAAGCAAGCAAAGAGTTAATTAAGTTTAAAGCAATTTCTGTTAGAGAGGATGCTGGTAAGAAAATAGTTGAAGATTTAACAGGAAGAAATGATGTTGAAGTTCTTGTAGATCCTACAATGTTATTAACATCTAAAGATTGGGACAAAGTGTCTATTAAACCTAAAATGCTAGATTGTAAAAAATATATATTAAATTATTTTTTAGGAGAATTATCTAATGATAAGAAAGTTGAAATAGAAAGAGTAGCAAAAGAAAATGGATGTGAAATAATTAATATATTGGATCTAAAAAGCAAATATTATGTATGTGGGCCAAGTGAATTTCTATATTTAGAGAAACATGCTTTTTTGATATGTACTGATTCATTTCATTCTTGTGTATTTGCAATATTATATAATAGACCATTTATAGTTTTTGATAGGAAACAAAATAATCTTAAGAGCATGACTTCTAGAATTGATACGCTTCTTAATAAGTTTGATTTGAATAATAGAAGGTTTTCTGGTAAAATTAAAAAAGTTGATTTAGAATGCAACTATGAAAAATCATACAAAATACTTGCTAATGAAAGAAAGAAAAGTGAAGACTTTTTAACTAAAGCATTAAAATAATGGAAAGAGAAGTTAATGAGTGATAGTAAACAAAGAAAAATAGGTGCAGTGTTATCCTATATTATTATTTTTTTAAACTTATTAGTAGCATTAATCTATACGCCCATATTGACAGGTAAATTAGGGCAATCAGAATATGGATTGTATTCTTTAGTTACATCTGTAATATCATATTTAATGTTACTTGATTTTGGCTTTGGAAATGCAATAGTAATTTTTTCTACAAGATATAAGAAAAAAAATGATAAAATCGGAGAAGAAAAGTTATATGGTACTTTTGCTTTATTATATTTAATTACAGGAATTGTTGCTTTAATATTAGGAATTATTATTTATTTTAATATAGGAAATATATTTAAAAATTCATTAGATGTAATTGAAATTATATTAGCAAGAAAATTAATGATTATACTTATTATTAATTTAGTTATAACATTTGCTTTTAGTATCTATAACTCAATAATTACTTCTTATGAGAAATTTATATATGCTAAAATAGTTAATATAATTAGAATTATTATTACACCATGTATAATGATACCATTACTATATTTTGGTTTTAGATCAATAGCATTGTGTATTGTACTAACAATATTAAATATTGCGTGTAATGTTTCTAATTATATATTTTGTAAGAAAAAATTAAAAATATCTATAAAAAAATGCAAATTGAATAAGTTGTTAATAATTGAAATTTTTTCTTTATCTTTCTGGATGTTTTTAAATTCATTTGTTGATAAAATAAATTGGAGTTTAGATAATTTTTTATTAGGTACGATTACTGGTACAGTAAGCGTATCGATATATTCAATAGCATCTCAAATAAATCAAATATATATTTCTTTTTCAACGGCTATTTCGGGAGTTTTATTACCTAAAGTTACAAAAATGATTGATAATGGATGTAGTGATGATGATTTAACTAACATGATGATTAGAACAGGTAGAATACAATTAATTGTAGTTGGTCTAATATTAAGTGGATTTATTATATTTGGTGAAAAGTTCATATTATATTGGGTTGGAAAAAAATATTACGAATCATATTTTATTGCTTTAGCACTTATGATACCAGTGATAATTCCCCTAGTACAAAATGTCGGAATTAGTATTATGCAAGCAAAAAAGAAACAAAAATTTATGTCTATAATTTTATTTTTATCTTCAATTTTAAATGTAATTATTAGTATACCACTGATAAAACTATATAGTGGATTAGGCGCAGCCATAGGTACATCACTTTCATTAATATTATGTAATGTTATCATAAGAAATATTTATTATCAAAAATCATTAAATTTAAATATGATAAAGTTTTTCAAAAAAATAGGAAAAATGTTTATAATAATAATTCTTATTACTATAGGTGCTTTAATTTTTAAACAATACTTGTTAGTTGATTCTGGATTTATATTTATCTTATATATTATTATTTATTCTATTATTTATTTTTTACTTTTATATTTCTTAGAATTTAATTCATATGAAAAGAAATATGTTAAACTATTATTAGATAAAATTAAAATGATTACAAGTAAAAAATAAATATGAGGTGATAATATATGAAAGAGATAGTAAATAAAAAGTGTTGTACTGGTTGTGGTGCTTGCTATAATTCTTGCCCTAAGAGGGCAATTAGTATGATAGAGGATATAGATGGTTTTAGTTATCCTAATATTGATGAAAAAAAATGTATTAATTGTGGTTTATGCAAAAAGAAGTGTCCAGTAATAAATAAAAATAATAATAAATCTATAAATATTTGTTATGCTGGATATAATAAAAATATTAATAGTAGAAAGACATCTTCTTCTGGAGGGATATTTGAATTAATTGCAAAAAATATTTTATCTGATAATGGTATTGTAGTTGGTGCTGCTTTTAATAATAATAGACTGGAGCATTATATTGTAAAAGATATTAAAAATCTTGAAAAATTAAAAGGTTCAAAATATTTACAAAGCGATTTAAAAAACATTTTTATTGAGATTAAATCAAATATAAAAACTAGAAAAGTATTGTTTGTAGGGACTCCTTGTCAAGTAGCAGGACTAAAGTCTTTTATTAGAGAAGAGAATAGTAATTTAATTTGCATTGATTTATTTTGTCATGGTGTTCCAAGTCCAAAATTATATAAAAAATATGTTGATGAATTAGAACTTAATAATAATGACAAATTAATTGAATATAATTTTAGGGATAATTCAACTGGATGGGATACATACTCTAATACAGCTAAATTTAAGAAAAAAAATATATGTGAATTAGCATCTGAAAATTCATATATGAAATTATTTTTATGTGATGTTGCACTTAGAGAAAGTTGTTATAATTGTAATTTTAAATTGGATAATAAATATTCGGATATTACTCTTGGAGATTTTTGGGGTGTAAAGAGTTATTATCCTGAGATATATAATAAAGAAGGCGTATCAGCGATAATTATTAATACGAATATTGGAAAAGAAATATTTGATTGTATTAAAAAAGATTTAGTATATAAGAAATGTAGTATTGATGAGATATTAAAAAATAATAGTAGTTTGAAGTTATCATCTAAATCACCAAAAAACAGAAAAAAATTTTTTAAAGATTTGAATAATACATCTTTTGATAAATTATCAAAAAAATATGCAACTAAGTCTTTGTATACTAGAATTATTATTAAAAGTAAGCAAATTATTAAAAAAATAATTTGTCATGATAAACAAAATCCTTCAAAATAGATTGAAGGATTTTTATTTATTAATTTCGTTTAAATTGTAATATTTTATCTCGTGGTTATTCTTTTAATTCATGTAATTATTGTTGTAGTTAAATCAATGCATTTGTTTATTGCGATTCTTTTATTTTTTTACAATAATTTATAGCTTTTATTACGTGTTTTGGTTTTACTCTTGAAGAGCTATTTAATGCTATACACGCAAATGAAGTTATATCTATTTTTGTAATAGTATAGTTGTTTAACATTTTGGTGCTTTTTTATTTTTATTAGGTAAGCAAGCCCTTCTACGATAACTATTTTTCTTACACCATCATTTCCTATAATAACAAGTGATTTTTCTGGAGTTAGTAATACAAGTATTAATTCCATTGCTCCTTTTGGACATTTATAAATATTTGTTTATACCTCAT
Source organism: uncultured Clostridium sp. (assembly GCA_964649245.1). Classification (GTDB taxonomy): domain Bacteria; phylum Bacillota_I; class Bacilli_A; order RF39; family UBA660; genus CAG-1000. The sequence goes on along the minus strand of CAZYOS010000001.1, from coordinate 29,236 downwards.
AATTCTTTTCTCTCTACATATTATGTTACAATTACGTATAGTGATTAAAAAAACAATTTAGGAAAATAATTTTTTAGTTATATTATTAGAATAAAATATATTAATTTCAAACATAAATTTATTAACTAATCATATACTTTAGTGGTGAATAAATGAAAAAGATTATATTAATTATTATTATGGTGTTCTTATCTATATGTATAATAAATGCTGAAGAAATTACTAAGTATTCTAAGAGTTCTATTTTGATAGAGAGTTCTACTGGGAAAATACTTTATGAAAACAACATTCATGAAAAGAGAAGCCCTGCATCTATGACTAAAATGATGACTTTATTACTTACTATGGAAGCTCTTGAAAAGAATAAAATATCTTTAGAGGATCAAGTTTTTATATCGAAGAATGCTTCTAGTAAAGGTGGTACTCAAATATTTGCTAAAGAGAATACTTATGTTAGTGCTGAAAATTTAATTAAGGGTATGGGTATTGCTTCTGCTAATGATGCTGCTAGTGCTATGGCTGAGTATATTGGTGGTACCGAGGAAAATTTTGTTAGTATGATGAACAAGAGGGCTAAGGAACTTGGATGTAAAAATACTAATTTTATGAATCCTCATGGTTTGGATGAAGAGAATCATTATAGTACTGCATATGATTTAAGTTTAATTGCTAAAAAACTTGTTACTTATGATTATATTTTAAAAATAACTAGTACTTATGAGGACTATATTATGGTTTCTGATGTTAATCATTGGCTTGTTAATACAAATAAGTTGGTTAAGTTTTATAACGGCATAGATGGTCTTAAAACAGGTTATACTGATAATGCTTTATATTGTTTAACAGCTACTATGAAAAAGAATAATATGAGACTTATTAGTATAGTTATGGGAGTTGATACTAAAGATAATAGAAGTACTGATACTATTAATCTACTTGAATATGGGTATAGTATGTATGGAAGTAAAAATATAGTTAGTAAAGAAAAGTATAGTGGTAATATTTATATACCTAATTCTAAATTGAGAAATGTTAAATATTATTTAAAAGATGATGTTAATATTATAGTTGATAAGAATACTGATAATGTTAATTATAAAATAGAAGAAGAAATGTTACCTGTAAAAGCTCCTTTAGATAATAATAGTGTTATTGGTAAACTTAAATTAACATATAATGATGAAATGTATTCATATGATTTAATAGTAAAAGAATGCGTTAAAAAATCTAATTATTTTAATACTTTTGTAAATCAAATAAAAGATGTTATAAATGGAAAAATTAATATTCTATATTAATTTTTTTTATGATATAATGAATATATAATAGGTGATTAAAATGAGTGCAAAAACAAAAGAAATTGTTAATAAGGGTTTAGTAGAAAAATATGGTAATCTTTTTTCTCGTATAATTAGGGATAGGGGAGAAGATTATTATGAAGATGGTAAAATATTAAATTGTATTAAGTCTGATGGAGTGTATTACGCAACTGTTAATGGAGATCATAATTATAATATTACAATTGAAGAAAAAAATAATGAACTTGTAATGGACTGCACATGTCCTTATGAATATTTTTGTAAGCATGAATATGCAACTTTACTTGCAATAGATGATGGAGATTATACTAATGTTAAATTAATGCCTCATATAATCAAAAAGAAGATAAGTACTCACAAATTATTAGAATTAATACCTGCAGGAGAAATTAAAGAATATATAATTAATGATAAAAATAAAAATGTAATTAGAATTGATGAAAATAGGTTAGAAAAAGATTTTATAAAATATGCACCTAAGCAAGAATATGAATATTATTATAATAATTTATATAATATTTGTAGCACTGATCTTGTTGAAAATGATTGTATAAAAGATTATTTGTTTGATGTTAAAAATTATATTTCTTTTGAAGATTATTATAGTGCATTCTTAATTATTAAGTCTATTATAGAAGTATATCATGATTTAGATTTAATTAAGATAATTGATGATTTTCCAATTATCGGTATGTTTTTAAGAGTATGCTATAGAAAATCATGCAAAGAAACGAAAAGTTTAATTCAAAAATATCTAAATCAATTAACTTCTAATAAATTTTACAATGATTTATATCTTGAAGACATAGTATTGAGTGTTACTAAATAACTTAATACTTTTTAATTATAATAATTTACTAGTTTTATATATAATGCTATAATTTATATGGAGGAATAATATGTTTAAAAAAAGTAATGTTAAAAGATTTTTTACTAATTTGAAGGGAAGCAAATATTTAGATTATTTATTAAAGGGTATATATGCTGGTATTATGATAGGCATAGGTGGAACTATATTTTTAGCACTTGATAATAAGATTGCTGGTTCATTTCTATTTTCTATTGGTTTACTTATGATATGTATGTATGGTATGAATCTATTTACTGGAAAAGTTGGATATTTATTAATTAATAAAGTTAATTATTTATGGGAATTATTATACAGCTTAATTGGTAATTTTATTGGTACTTATTTAGTAGGATTTTTAATTAGACAGACTAGATTTGTTACTTACTCCGAAAAAGCATTAGCAATATCTAATATTAAATTAAATGATAGTTTAATTAGTATATTTATATTATCATTGTTTTGTGGAATGCTTATGTATATAGCAGTTAATAATTATAAGAAGGTATCTGGAGATGTTGGCAAATATATTGGAATATTTCTATGCGTAATGGTATTTATTTTATGTGGATTTGAGCACTGTGTAGCTAATATGTATTATTTTACTGTTGCAGGTGTATGGAGTATGAAAACATTTTTATATTTGCTTATTATGATTCTTGGAAATAGTGCTGGATCATTAATTATTGCATTCTTTTATAACAAATATTATAAAAATTAACCTATATTAACAATTAAAATTATAAACCCCTTTTTTAAGGGTTTTGTTTTGTCATTAAAAAGTATTATAAATACAAGTGTTTTGTATAGTAATTAATAATAATTATATTAGAAGGAGATAAAATGAAAAAAATATTATTGTTATTATTATGCTTTAGTTTTACATCAATTAAAGCATACAATTACACTGAATGGAGTACTGAATATCCAGATGATGTAGATAAAAAATTTATAGAAAGTGAAGTTAGATATAGATGGTTTAAAGAGAATATTATAAATATTGAATATTTAATTAAAGAATCTATTGGTGAAAAGATTTATGATTCTACTGATTTTAAATATAGTGATTATAGTGAAGAAAGTATATATGAACCAGATATGAAAGAAGAAAGAGAGATAATATCTGAAACTAAATTGTATACATTTAGTAATACTGATATTGATTATATTAAATTAAGAGACTTTGTTTTTATAAGTAATGTGTATATATATGAAATAGATATTAAAGATAAAAATAGAAATATTATAGTAGACTATGAATTTGGAAATGTACTTAATAATGATTTGGATCCTACTATTTTAAATGATAATTTATTTGAGGATTATGTTACTACAAGTAGAAGTATGAATGTTTTAATGAATCTTAATAAAAAATATAATGTTAGTGATTTGGAAGTTATAATTCATTATAAATCTGTTACATCTGGATATAAATATTTAACTCTTGCTTTTAATGCAGGACCAGATAATGAGATATTTTATGGAAGACTTTCCTTAGGTGATTGTCCTTCTGGATGTTCTATTAGTTTAGAATATGATAGTGATGTATTTAGCTCTAATCTTGAAAAAACTATTACACTATTTAAATATAGAGATAAATTATATAAAACATATGTTATACAAAAAGAGTATGTAGAAGGATATTTTACTGAATATGATGGATATATTAAAGATGTTAATGATTCTGTTACTTACTATAGATATATTGATGATTGTTTAGTTATCTACAATATTAAAGGTGAATTAATGGATGAGGGGGATCCATATTGTTATAAAAACTTTTGCTTTAGTGAATATGTTAAAAGAAAAGATAAGATAAGCAAAATTAGTGAGGTAAGTGAAGTGAGTGAAATATCACATATTGAAATAAATCCTAAAACTTCTGATGATATATATAAGTATTTAAATATTATACTTGTTTGTGTATTCTTTTTAATAATAATAATTAAAATTATTGTAGATAAATGTCATATGAATAAATAATCTAAATATGTCGAATTCAACTAAAAAAAAATAATTCTAGTATAGTTTATTTAGGTGATGAAATGACTACAAGCATTGAGTTTAGGAAAGGAATATTATTTATTAGAATTAAAGGTGTATTAGTAGGTAGTAGAGTTAGATTATTTGAGGAAGAAGTTATACCAATATTATTAAGATTAGATGCTAAAAATGTTACTGTTAATTTATATGATGTTTCATTAATAGATAATAGAGGAATTGATTCTCTTATTAAATTATCAAATATTATCAATAATCATAAAGGAAAATTAGCTGTATGTGAAATTAATGATAATATATCAAGTAACATAAGTAATAGTAATATATTTGAGTATTGCTTTAGAACTAAGAATGAGTTAACTTATCTTGGGGTGTTTTCTATATGAAAAATGAACTAATTAAAGAATGTGAAGGGATTATATATTCTATAGCAAATAAATATAAAAATGGATATAATTTTGAGGATCTCTATCAAGCTGGTTGTGTTGGTGTAATTAAGGCATATAGAAATTTTGAAGGAAGTTTAAATGTTAAATTTAGTACTTACGCTTATAATTATATTTTAGGAGAGATAATTGATTATATAAGAAATGATAGAAACATTAAAATAAGTTCTGATTATTATGATATATATAGGAGATATAAAAAAACAAGAGAGCTATTATGTAAAAGTTATAATAGGGAAGTAAGTTTTTTTGAAATAGCTAGTTTTATGGATATAGATGAATACAAATTAGCCTCTATAATTGAAAGAACTGCTTTTACTAAAACACTTGAAGATGATAATGTAAGTTATATTGAAGATAATAATAAATTCTTTGAAAAGATTCTTTTAGATAGTGAAATTGATAGTTTAGAAGAACCTATGAAATCTATTATAAGATATAGATACTATTATGGAATGTCTCAACAAGAAACTGCACTAAGTATGGAGATGTCTCAAGCTACAGTATCTAGAGAGGAGAATAATGCATTAAAATTAATGAAAAGAAATATTGCATAAAAAAAGACTATTTTTTAGCCTTTTTTTTGTCTGTTATAACTGATAATATATAACCAATTATTCCCGCTATTACTCCAACTATAATTATTTGATTTGTTCTTTTTTCAAAGAAACCCTTTTTTTCAATTAATTCATCATTTATAGTTAATGTGTTTATAATATTCATAATTTCTTCTGAGTTTTCATCTTCTTCATTTGATACTGAACATATAAGAGTAACAATATATTTATTTGTTGTTATTACATAGCTTTTTTGATAAGTATCATAACCATATGTATCATTTGTTGGCCATATTGTAGTATAGGTAAGTGAATCATAAATATTTAATTTTTCTATTTTTAAATCACTAACTTGTACTTCTAAGTTATATTCTTTTAAACTTTTATCTATTGTACTTTTAATTTCATTCTTATATTTTTCCATAGATTCACTTGTGAAATTTGTAACATCTTGTTTGTTTGATTCAGTATTTTTAGCAACTGTGATTATAATACTAGGTAGTTCATTTTCATTATCACTATTCCATTTATATGTTGAATCTTCATCTGAAGCGATTTCTTTATAATTGTCTGGTATTGTTATATTGAAATAATCGTTTTCGTATGCAAAGATTGTGCTAGGGATAAATAATAAAATTATTAATAATATTTTTTTCATAAAAACCTCTTGTAATATTATATCATAAATAAAAATTATTATTTGATTTTATTATTAATAATGATATAATTTTATTATAGGAGTATATATGAAAAAGATTATATTATTTATTGTTATAATATTGTGTTCATTTATAATTACTGGTTGTAAAAAGAATTCTGATGAAATAGTAATGGTTACTGAGGCAGGATTTGCTCCATATGAATTTTATGTTAATAATGAAATAGTAGGAGTTGATATTGATGTCGCTAATGAAATTGCTTCTTATCTAGGGAAAAAACTTGTTGTTAAAGATGTTGCTTTTGATTCTTTAATTAATGAATTAAATTCCGATAAAGCTGATTTTGCTGCTGCTGGTATGAGCATTACCGAACAAAGAAAAAAGAGCGTTGATTTTTCTATAGAATATGCTACTAGTAAACAAGTAATTGTTGTTAAAAATGATTATAATGGAATACAATCTTTGGATGATTTAGATAATAAAACTATTTCTGTACAATTAGGAAGCGTTGCTGATTTATGGTTATCTGAAAAGTATCCTAATGTTAAAATAAATACTCAAAAGAAATTTTTATCTGCTGCTGAAGATGTAAAAGCATCAAAGTCAGATGCTATTATTATGGATTATTTACCAGCTTTAGAACTAGTTAAAAGCAATTCTGAACTTAAAATATTAGATATAGAAGTATTTACTGATAAATACGCTATTGCTGTTAAAAAGGGTAATACTGAGTTATTAAATTCAATAAATATTGTTTTGGAAAAGTTAATAAATGAAGGGAAGATAGAAGAATATATTATAAATTATTCTTCATGATTTATGGAAGCATTTGCTAGGTGGTTATTAGATGTAATTGATAATTTTAGATATACTGTTATATATGAAGATAGGTATATGCTCATTTTAGGTGGCTTAAAAAACACATTAATTATATCATTAGGTGCTATTGCTATTGGTGTTTTTCTTGGAAGTTTAATATCAATTATTAGATACACTAATAAGATTACTGGCAAAATGAAAATACTTAATTCTATTTCTAAACTTTATGTAACTATAATAAGAGGAACTCCTTCTGTATTACAATTAATGATAATATATTATATTATATTTAAAACTTCTAACATAAATCCTATATTTATTGGAATGATAGCATTTGGAATAAATAGCGCTGCATATTCTTCTGAAATACTTAGAAGTGGCTTTGATAATTTAGACTATGGTCAAATGGAAGCAGGACTTTCTTTAGGACTCAAATACAAACACGTATTATTTAAAATAATTATTCCACAAGTAATTAAAAATACATTGCCTTCGATGGGAAATGAATTTATTACCTTAATTAAAGAAACAGCTGTTGCTGGGTATATTGGAATTATAGATTTAACAAAGTCTTCTGATATAATAGCATCTAGAACATATGATTATTTCTTTCCATTAATTATAATAGCAATTATTTATTTACTTATAACTGGAATATTAAGTAGCCTTATGAAAAGAATAGAAAGAAGGTTAGATATTGATGCTAAAAGTAAATAATATAAGTAAGAAATTTGGAAATCAAGTAGTTTTTAAAAATATTAGTTTTGAAGTTAAAGAAAAAGAAAGATTATTAATCATTGGACCTTCAGGTGGCGGTAAGACTACTTTACTTAGATGTCTTAATAAATTTGAAACTCCTACTAGTGGAAATATATATTTAAACAATAAAAATTATAAAGATTTAGATGATATATATATAAGGACTAAAGTTGGTATGGTTTTTCAAAACTATAATTTATTTCCTCATTTAACAGCTAAAGAAAATGTTACTTTGGCACCCAGGTTACTTAAAAAAGGTACTAAAGATGATATATCAGAAAAGGCAAATAATTTACTTGAGATAGTACATATTTTAGATAAAGCAAATGAATATCCCAAAACATTAAGTGGTGGAGAAAAACAAAGAGTTGCTATCGCTAGAACACTTGCAATAAATCCTGATATTCTATTATTTGATGAACCAACTTCTGCATTAGATCCAGAGGTCGTAAAAGATTTTATTGAATTATTAAAGGAATTATCTAAAAAGAAGACTATAATAGTTGTATCACATGAAATGTCATTAATAGAAAGTTTTGCTACTAAAGTATTGTTTCTAGGAGATGGTAAAGTAGTAGAATATGGAACACCTAGTAAAATATTAAATAGTGAAAATGAAATGGTAAAAAGTTTTTTAAAATAAAAGGTAAATCTTGTATAATCATTTACTTTTTTTTTATTTAAAGTTATAATTAAACTAAGTTAAGAATAGAAGGGAGATTTTAATATGACAGGAATTCGCGTTTATAGTGAAATTAAACCACTTAAAAAAGTTTTATTACATAGGCCAGGGGATGAATTTTTAAACCTTACACCAAATACATTACAAAGATTATTATTTGATGATATTCCATTTTTGAAAAAAGCTCAAGAAGAGCATGATGTTTTTGCTGGTGCTTTAAGAGCTGAGGGGGTGGAAGTAGTATATCTAGTCGATTTAGCAGCAGAAGCTTTAGATACACATCCTAAAGTTAGAGAAAAGTTTTTAAGACAATTTATAAGAGAGGGTGGAGTTACTTCTGATAGAGTATTTGAATTAGTATATGATTATTTAAATAGCTTTGAAGATAGTAGAACACTTATTAGTAAATGTATTGCTGGTATTGATTCAGAAGATTTAGAAGGATATAGACCAAGTAGTGGATTTTTTGCTACTAGGGATATAGGAAAGATGATTCTTGATCCTCTTCCAAATTTATATGCACCTAGAGATCCATTTGCAAGTATAGGAGATGGAATTTCATTACATAGAATGTATTCTGTTACTAGACAAAGAGAAACAATATTAGCAGAATATATATTTAAATATCATCCTGATTATAAAGATGCACCAAAATATTATGATAGATATAATGCATATCATATTGAAGGTGGAGATATTCAAGTGCTTAGTGATGAAGTATTAGCAATAGGAATATCGGAAAGGACTGAACCTGATGCGATAGCATTATTAGCTAAAAATTTATTTAGTGATTTAAATAATAAATTTAAATATATATTGGCTATTGATATACCAGATGAAAGAAGTTTTATGCATTTAGATACGGTTATGACTAGAGTTGATGAAAATGTTTTTGCAGTTCATTCTCAAGTAATGCAAGTATCTACAATATTTGAAATAAGTAAGGGAAAAGACGGAGAAATTAATATCACAGAGCTTAACACTCCAATTGACAAAGTGCTTGAAAAATATTTACATATCAAAGACGTAAAGCTAATTAAGTGTGGTGGAGGAAAAAGAATACCAGCTGAAAGAGAACAATGGAGTGATGGAGCTAACTTATTAACAATAAGACCTGGTGTAGTAGTAGCGTATGATAGAAATCATGTATCAAATGAGGTATTTAGAAAATCTGGAATAAAAGTTATTGAAATACCTAGTTCAGAGCTATCACGTGGTAGAGGGGGACCTCATTGTATGAGTATGGCCCTAGAAAGAGAGGATTAAATGATAGATTTAAGAGGAAAAAGTTTTTTAAAAATATTAGATTTCAATGAAGAAGAAATAAGATATTTACTTGATTTAGCAATTGATTTTAAAAAGAAGAAACATGCACACGAATCACATAGATATCTAAGAGGAAAAAATATTGCTTTAATATTTGAAAAGACATCTACTAGAACAAGATGTTCATTTGAAGTAGCAGGATATGATTTAGGAATGAATGTTACTTATTTAGATTCAAGTGGAAGTCAATTGGGAAAGAAAGAAAGTATAGCAGATACTGCTAGAGTACTTGGAAGAATGTATGAAGGAATAGAGTTTAGAGGATTTAAACAAACAGCAGTAGAAGAACTTTCTAAATATTCTGGAGTACCTGTATGGAATGGATTAACTGACTCATTTCATCCTACTCAAGTATTAGCAGATTTCATGACAATGGAAGAACATTTTGGAAGTCTTAAAGGATTAAAATTGGTTTTTATGGGAGATACTAGAAATAATGTTGCCAGATCATTAATGGTTATGAGTGCGAAGATGGGAGTTAATTTTGTAGCATGTGGCCCTAAAGAATTATGGTGTCCTGATGAAGAATTAATAGATGAGTGTAAAAAAATAGCTAAGAAAAATGGATGCACTATTTCTCAAACTGATGACATTAAAGAAGGACTTAAAGATGCTGATGCATTATATGCTGATGTTTGGGTATCTATGGGAGAACCAGATGAGATTTGGGAACAAAGAATTAATTTATTAAAACCATATCAAGTTAATAAAAAAACAATGGGATATGCTAAAGATACTGCTGTATTCTTACATGCATTACCATCATTTCATGATTTAAATACATCTATAGCAGTAGATATAAATAATAAATTTGGTATTCCTGAAATGGAAGTAACTAATGAAGTATTTGAATCTTCTCAATCAATTGTATTTGATGAAGCTGAAAATAGAATGCATACTATTAAGGCTGTAATATATGCAACTTTAAAAGAATAGGAGTCTTAAGTGAAGGTAGTAAAAAATATATTAATAGCATTATTAATAATAGTGGTAGTTCTTGGGGGTCTTTCATACATAGATTATGTATTTGTAAAAACTAAAAATAGCCTTCCAAAAATAGCAATAAAATCTAACAATAATGATATGACAGTTTATAAAGCTTTATTTTATAAAGTTTGGGAATGTAATTCAGATGGAACAACAGTAATAGGTGATTATAGTGATCCTAATCCTGTTTGTCCTTCTTCATATGTTTTTAAAGATGGATACTATACTAATAGTGCAGGATTAAATATTAAAAAAAGAGATTTACTTTTGATGACATATAATAATATTTATACTAATGAAATGATTGAAATAATGTCTAATCAAAGTGAAGTTGATAATGCAGTATATGTAGCTGAAAGTTACGGTAAGTCTTTTGCAAAAAGAATTGGTTTAAAAGAAGGTACAATAAGTGGAGAAAAAGAGGAATATCAAATTGTAGCATTTCCAACTTTTGTTGAAAAAGGTGATACATATATTTGGTCATATGATGAAGAAAATGAAGATGGGTACTATTGTGTGTCAAAGGATGATGAAGATGTAAGTTATTCTAAATATACTAACGGCTATTGTGAAGATAATTTTGCAAAATATAAGATGGAAAGTAAATGGTGTAATTTATATCAAAATACAACACTAGTTTATCTTGAAGATGCAATAAAATCTTTATGTGAAGAGTAGAAATACTCTTTTTCTTTTTCTTGTTAATTATTATTCACCGTGTTATAATTAATTTAAGGTGAAAAATATGAAAAAAAGAGTGATTAGTGCTATAGTTGCACTTGCAATAATAATACCATTGATAATATTAGGAGGAATTTACTTCTATTTAGGAGCAGGGCTTATTGGATTGATTGGGTTTAATGAGTTACTTACAATAAGAGAAAAGAAAAAAAAGATACCTTTACTTATGAAATTCTTATCTATTGCATCTTTTGCAATAATTATGATGTCTTCAGTAACAAATACTATTTCATTTAATATGGATTTTTGTTACATAGTGATACCTTTTATATTATGCTTAATACCATTAGTGTTCTATCATAATAAGAATAAATATGATTTTGATGATGCTATGTATTTGATTGGAATTATATTCTTTTTGGGAATAGCATTTAATTTACTAATTACTATTAGAAATCTAGATATATATTATTTTATATATTTAATACTTATTACTATTATGAGTGATACATTTGCACATTTTTTTGGAACTCAAATTGGAAAGTATAAATTATGTCCTACAATATCACCAAATAAAACTATAGAAGGTTTAATTGGTGGTACTGTAATGGCAACATTTATTGGGACTATATTTTATGTAACTATTTTTGATTTTAGTGATTCTGCTATTATTATTATTTTAATATCTTTATTGTTATCATTAATGTCAGCTCTTGGAGATTTAGTTTTTTCAGCAATTAAAAGACATTATGATGTTAAAGACTTTGGAAATATAATGCCTGGACATGGCGGTGTTCTTGATAGAGTAGATAGTATAATATTTGCTTCTATAGCATTAGCTTTAGTATTAAGATTTTTATAGGAGAAAAGATGAATTTTATTATTACATTATTATTACTATTTATTATTTTGAGTGTTATTATATCTATACATGAATTTGGACATTTTATTACTGCTAAAAAATGTGGTGTATATGTTGATGAATTTGCTTTAGGTATGGGTCCTGTATTATGGAAACATAAACCTAAAAACAGTGAAACAACTTATAATTTAAGAGCATTTCCAATTGGTGGATTTGTTTCTATGGCTGAAAAAGATATTAAAGAATTAAAACTTAAAAAGAAACAAATACTAGAAAATAAGACTACTATTCAAAAGCTATGTGTTTTACTTATGGGAATAGTAATGAATTTTATTTTAGCAATTGTTTTATTCTTTATTAGTGGACTTTTATATGGAAGACCTATTACTAATACAACTATTGGTGCTGTTCTTGAAGACAGTCCTGCATATAATGCTGGATTTGAAGTAGGGGATTCTGTACTTTCTATTAACAATCATAAAGTAGATAATTGGGATGATATTATCCTTGAAATATCTGCTAAAAAACCAGAAACTAATTATTCATTTATTATTGAAAAAAGTGATGGTTCTATAGTTACATATGATGTTATTCCTAATGTTAAAGTTGAAAATGATACTGAAACTAGAAGCTTTGGTATAGGCAGTGGAAAGACTGAATATAAATATGGATTTATAAATGCTGTTATTTATGGTTTTGAGGGATTTAGAGATACTTTTAAAACAATATTTAATGTATTAGAATCATTATTTGTAGGAAAAGTTTCTTTAGATAATCTTAGTGGTCCGGTTGGAATATATTCAATAGTTGACACTCTTAAATCTCAAGGATTAAGTGCAATTTTATACTTAACTGCATATTTAAGTATCAATGTAGGTATAATTAATTTAATTCCTATTCCAGTATTTGATGGTGGAAGAGTATTATTAGTTATAATTGAAGCAATAACAAAGAAAAAATCTAGTGATAAAATTGAAAATATATTAAATTATATTGGATTCTCTATTATGATAATTTTAATGCTTTATGTAACATTTAATGATATAATAAGGCTTACTAGGTGATTTAATGGAAAATAGTTTCTTGAAAAACAAGATTATAATCAAGTATTGTCCTGATTATTATAGAATAATAAATGAAAGATTTAGTAGTTTAGATTATATGAGTGATAAAGTTATAAAAGTTTATCAAACATATATATTTTCTGTTGAGCCAAGAAATAGAAGTGAATTAAAAAGAGCAATATCTCTTAATTCAGCTATTGTTAAGTATTTTGATGATAGAGATTTTAGAATTATTTTATCTGATTCTTTGAAATCTCTAAAAGTACCAAAAGGAGCAACTGATGTCATCAATCGTATTGTTAATATGATACTAGACAGTTATGCAAGATATATGGAAGGATATACAAGAAATTTATATATACCTAAATGGATTTAATTATGAAGAAGTACATAAAAGAATATTATGAAATTTATAATGAATTTTATAAAGTAAATAAATATAGAGAAATGAAATCTATTATACATCATGGTAATAACAGATTAGATCATATTAGTAGAGTTTCTAAGATGAGTTTTTTTGTTTCTAAAAAATTACATTTAGATTATATATCATGCACAAGAGGCGCAATGATGCATGATTTCTTTGTTAAAGAAGATGTTAATAAAAAAGAATATAATAAATACTTGAAAAATCACCCTTTAATTGCATATAATAATTCTATTGATTATTTTAATGTAAATGATGTCGAAGAAAATGTAATTAAAACACATATGTTTCCCTTAACACATGTTGTTCCTTATTATCCGGAATCAAAAGTAGTTTGTTTGTGTGATAAAATAGTTAGTATTTATGAATTTTTTAGATATGAAGTGAAATTAACAACTAATCTATTTATTATATTTGTTATTAATTTGATTAACAATTAATAATTATATGTCTATGTAGCTCAGCTGTATAGAGCACCTCCCTCCTAAGTATTAGGCTATGGGAAAAGGACATATATAAATGTCCTAAAATGTCCTTGTAACTCAGTAGGATAGAGTAATCGCCTCCTAAGCGGTAAGTCGGCAGTTCGAATCTGCCCAAGGACGCCATTATTTTACTAATTAAAATCTTGAAAGCCCAATGTTTTCAAGATTTTTTATATTTTGAAAGTATTATAAAGTATCACAAAGTGATTTAAAGTGATTTTGTTTTCGGCACTTTTTTCGGCACTCTTATAAAGGGGTTAACTATCTAGTAAATAAAGGGTATAAATAAGAGTTGAGTATAAAAAAGGCACAAATTTTAAGTTTTCAAAAGAAAAGAGGTTAAAAATTGAAAGATATTTTAGAAAATTTAGGTAATTTAAGATTTAACATCAATGATGAAATGATGAATATATATTTTAAATACATTTCTGCAAAAGAAAATAATATTAACTGCTATAGAACTGGTGATATAGGTTATATAAAAGATAATAAATTATATTGCAAAGGTAGAAAAGACAATCAAATTAAATATAATGGTTATAGAATTGAACTTGAAGATATAGAAAGAAATATTAATATTATTAAAGGTGTTAAAGATAGTGTTGTTAGCGCCAAGCTAAATAAAAATAATATAGTTAAAAGTATAGTAGCTTTTGTTGTATTGGAATCGTGCTATGATGAAAAATATATAAAGAAAGAATTAACTAAAAGTTTACCTGCATATATGATACCTAAAAAGATCATATTATTAGACAAAATGCCTGTTAATAAAAATTTAAAGATAGATAGAAAGAAGTTGAGTGAATATGATTAATGTATCAGAACTATTATATAAAATATGTGAGGATGAAAATGTATATAATCCTAATTTTGATTTGATAGAAAGTGGACTATTAGATTCATATGCCTTTATTGAATTATTCACTGAATTAGAAGACTTAGGAATTGAAATACAACCAACAAGAATTGATAGAAAATCTCTTAGAACTCCAAAGTCAATAGAAAAAATGATTAATGACCATTCAAAGGATAAAAAAGTTTCTAATGACATGAATAATATTAAGTGTTAAAATATATATAGTATGAAGAATAAGATAGGTAAAAATGATATTGCTAAACTAATGATTGTAACGGTTTTATTTGTTATTATGATTCTTTTATTATTAAAAAATAAATACTTATGGGGTTCTAATTTAGATTGGATTAATCAGCATAGTGTTATACCTGAATACTTTAGAACATTATTTTATGATACACATAAACTTTTTCCAAATTTAGCTCTTAATTTAGGATCTGGACAAAATATATATAATTATGCATATTATGGACTTATAAATCCTGTTATACTTTTATCATATTTATTCCCATTTATCAGTATGAAATATTATATAATGATATCAACATTATTATTAGTGTATGCTTCAATAATTATGTTTTATTTCTTTTTAAAAAGCAATGGATTTGATTCAAAAGTATCTTTTGCATCAACATTATGCTTTATGTTTGCTAGTCCTTTATTATTTCATTCACATAGACATATTATGTTTATAAACTACATGCCATTTTTAATTATGGCTTTATTTGGAGTTGACAATTACTTTAAAAATAATAAAAAGTCATTATTAACAGTTTCAGTTTTATTAATAATTTTAATGAGTTATTATTACAGCATACCAGCTATTATATGTATTATTACTTATGGAATATATAAATATATTTCATTAAATAAAAAGATAACATTTAAAAGCTTTATGAAAGATGGAATAAAGTTTATATTACCAATATTAGTTGGTGTAATGCTTTCATGTGTATTAATATTACCAGAATTCTATGCAATACTTGATGGAAGAATGGAATCAATTGTTAAAGTTAGTGTTTTAGAATTATTAGTTCCTAAAGTTCATCTTACATATTTAATATATAATCATTATGGATTAGGATTAAGCGGAATATCAATAATTGCCTTAATAAATTTATTTTTTTCAAAGAAAAAAGAAAATAGATTTTTAGGAATAATATTATCTTTATCAATTATTTTCCCATTATTTAATTATTTATTAAATGGAACTATGTATATTGATTCTAAAGCATTAATACCTTTTTTACCATTATTTGTTTTTGTAATAGCAATATTTATTAATAATATATTAAATAATAAAATAAATATAAAATATATATCTATTATAACAGTAGTAGTTTGTTTATTTTCTTTACCATTAAGTGATAGTAATTTAAACTTTATGTATATTGATATATTTTTAACAGTATTAATAATATATGTATGTTCTAAATATAAAAAATATTATTTATTAAGTATATATTTAATTGTTTCATTATTTTTAATATCCTATACTTGTAATTCTTTAGATAGTTTAGTATTAAAGAATGACATATCTTATAAGAATTATGATAATGAAAAAGCATTAGTTGATTCTATTACATCTAAAGATTCTGATTCATATAAAATTACAACTCTATTTGATATAAGTGAAAATTCTAATAACATATTTGGAAATATTGATATGTACCAGAATTATTCTTATTCTTCTATTCATAGTGTTACTTATAATAAATTTTATTATGATGTATTTAATAATCCTATGCAGTCAAGAAATAGGGTATTTACTACAGCAAGTGCTAATATTTTATTCCTAATGTTTTCATCTGATAAATATTTATTAAGCGATAATAAACAATTATTTGGATATAAAAAATATGAGAAAGAAGATAATATTATATCTTATGTTAATGAAGATGTATTACCTTATATGTATGTAAGTTATAATTCATTTAATAAAGGGATATTTGATACTATTAGTTTCCCTTATTCAAATGAAATATTACTTAATAATGTTGTAGTAGAAGATGGAATTGATAATTCTTTTAACAGTAGTATTCATGAATTTAATGTCAAAGATGTAATGTATAATGATTTAATCATTGAAAAGATAGATGAAACTTATTCATTTTTTGCTTCAAAGAAATCAATAATTATTGCAAATTTACCTGATGAAGCAAAAAACAAAATAATTATGATTAAACTTGATATGAAATTGAAACAATCATGTGAAATAGGTGATCAAGTAATTAGAATAAATAATATATCTAATAAATTAACATGTGAAGAATGGAAATATTATAATGGGAATACTACATTTACATATGTATTATCTGAAACAAATATAGATAAACTTAATATTAGTTTCTATGAAGGTAAATATAGTATTGGTAATATTAAACTATATTATCTTGATTATAATGACATTAAGAATATAAATAAAAAAGTAACTAAAGTTATCATTGATAAGAATAAAACTAAAGGTGATAACATATATGCTTCAGTTAATACAATAAAAGATGGATATTTTGTAACAACTATTCCATATCAAAAAGGATTTACAATATTTTTAGATGGTAAGAACATTACTTATGAAAATGTTAATGATGGATTTATAGGATTTAAAATTAGTGCTGGAAATCATAATATTATATTTACATACAAGTCACCTTTTAAAACATCAGGAGTAATTATATCATTCATTGGACTAATTGTTTTAATGATGCTTATAATAGAAGATTATAGAAAAAAATAATTTGTATAATTATTTTTTTTATTATGGTATTATATTATGTATGAAGAAATATATAAGAGGAAACATTAGAAAGCTTATTTATGAAAGTGATACTAGTCCATACAAAGTTGGAATTTTTAAAGTTAGGGAAACTAATATTGAAGAACTAAATGAATATGTAGATAAAATAATAAGTTTTACTGGATCTTTTGCTGAATTAAATGTTGATTTAGAATATATTTTTTATGGAGAACTTATTAACCATCCTAAGTATGGGACACAATTTAGTGTTAGTTCTTATGAAATAAGAGAACCTGATGATAATGATAGTCTTATTTTATATTTAAGTAGCGGTATGTTTAAAGGAATAGGGCTTGTAACTGCTAAAAAAATAGTAGAAAAGTATGGCAAAGATACCATTAAAATAATTAAAGATGATTATGAAAAGATAAGCTTAGTTCATGGAATGACATCTAAAAAAGCTAAAATGTTACATGATGTTATAGTAGATAATGAACTTAATCAGGATTATATAATTAAATTAAATTCATTAGGATTTAGTATTAAAGAAGCAATAGATTTATTAACATTATATAAGAGTAGACTATTTAGTATTGTTGATAATAATATTTATGATTTAGTAGAATATGTATCTTTTGATAAATTAGATTTAATGTATCTAAAGAATAATAAAGAAGATAGTAGTATAAGAATAGAAGCTCTTATTAAACATAATATTTATAATATGTGTTATGAAACAGGTAATACATTAGTTAGCAAAGAAGAATTATTAATTAAAATGAAGAAATGTTTTACAGCTGTATTTTCTTTAGATACTTTTCTTCTTCATGTAAATAAATTAATTAATAACTCTGAAATAGTTGAAGTAAATAATATGCTTATTTTAAGAGACTTCTATGAAACAGAGAATATTATTATTAATAATATTGAAAGACTTAATAATATTAAAAATAAATATGATGTTGATAGAATAGATCATTTTATGGATGAATATGAAAAGAGAAATGCTATTGAATTTTCTAAATATCAAAAGGAAGCTATTAAAGAAAGCATTATAAATAATTTTTATATAGTAACTGGTGGTCCTGGAACAGGAAAAACTACAATAATAAAAGCTATTGTTGATATATTACTTGATTTAAATGAATATAAGGAAGAGGATATAGTTCTTCTTGCACCAACTGGTAGAAGTGCTAAAAGGATGAGTGAATCTGTTATCTTTCCAGCATATACAATTCATAAGTATCTTAAATGGAATAAAGAAACTAATGACTTTCAAATAAATGAAAATAATAAAAGTAAAGAGAGAGTTATAATAGTTGATGAATCAAGTATGATAGATATATTTTTATTTTCATCATTATTAAAAGGATTACAATCAAATATTAAACTAATATTAGTTGGAGATGCTAATCAATTACCAAGCATAGGCCCTGGTGATATTCTTAATAATTTAATTAATAGTGATAAAGTAAAATATAAATACTTAAGTGAAATATATCGTGTTAAAGAAGGAAGTTATATTACATACTTAGCTAATGATATTAAAAATATTAAGTATTTTGATAAAATTGAAAGTTATGATGATTTTAAATTTATAGAATCTAGTGAAGATAATATAATAAACTACTTAGTACAAATATGTAATAAGGTCAACAGTAAAGGAGTTAGTATTGATAATTTCCAAGTATTAGTTCCTATGTATAAGGGATTAAATGGAATAGATAATTTAAACATTATTATGTCTGATATTTTTAATCCAAATAATCAGAAATTTGTTATTAATGATAAATATTATAGAGTTGGGGATAAAGTAATTCAATTAGTAAATGATGTTGATAATAATATTTATAATGGTGATATAGGTTATATTAAATCAATATATTATGAAAATAAAAAGCTTGTTGTAGCTATTGACTATTCTTCTAATATTGTTTTATATCATAGTGGAGAATTTGATAAGTTTAACTTAGCTTATGCTATTAGTATACATAAATCTCAAGGTAGTGAATATGATAATGTAGTAGTAATATTATCTAAAGGTTTTAATAGAATGTTTTATAATAAATTAATATATACAGCAGTTACTAGAGCAAAAAAAAGTTTGGTAATAATTGGAAGTCTTGATGCATTTAATACATCTATTAAAACATTATATGCAACTAATAGAAAAACTTTATTAGGATGTATAAATAATATAAATTAACTAATACTAATAATATCAAAGGAGAGTGATATTATTAAAGTTATAGCGCCTATGGTTGCTTTGGGATGTGGAATAGGAGGAACATTATTGTATCAAAAATATAATAGTGAAATAAAATCATATTTTAAAGCATCTAATAAAAGAGTAAAAGAAGTAAAATAGTTCTCTAGAACTATTTTTTTTAATAAAATTGTGATAATATTAAATCAAGGATGTGATAAAGATGGCTAAAAAAGATTCAGATGAGAAAAAGATAAATGTATCTAAAATTAATGAGTTAGTTAATCATAGTAATACTATTATGAAAGCACTAAATGTTTTATTTATACTTTTATTAATTTATGTATTTAGTTTAATATTTAAAGAATGGGGTGTATTATCATTTTTAGGTAAGTTAATATCAATAATATCACCATTATTTATAGGATTCTTTATTGCTTGGTTACTTAATCCATTAGTTAAAAAATTATCTAGTAAAAAGATGAGTAGAACTCTTGCAGTAATAGTTGCTTATATTATTTTATTACTCGTAATATATGCAATTTTTGCATTTACTATACCTTCATTAGG
Organism: uncultured Clostridium sp.; assembly: GCA_964649245.1. Classification (GTDB taxonomy): domain Bacteria; phylum Bacillota_I; class Bacilli_A; order RF39; family UBA660; genus CAG-1000. The sequence goes on along the minus strand of CAZYOS010000001.1, from coordinate 8,946 downwards.
AAATCAAATATCAGATATTGTGAGTGCTATACCAGATATAGTTGCTGATGTTAACAAATGGATAAATGAATTGTTTTCTAAATTATCAAATATGACATTACAAAATTTAGATAATGTTAAAACATCATTCTTAAAGAGAATTACTGAATTTGCATCAGGAATAGAAAAGAGTTTACCAAGTACTGCAGTTAATTTAGTATCTTCTCTAGCTAGTGGAATAGGTAATATATTATTGAGTTTAATTATTGGATTTTATATTTTATTTGATTATGAGAAATTCCAACAAAATTTTATTTCAATTTTTCCTAAAAAATATAGGGATGATGTAAAAGATTTGACTAAAAGATTAAGTGATTCATTATATTCATTTGTTAATGGAACACTTTGGTTATCATTATTATTATTTGTTGTATCAATAATAGGGTTTTCAATAATTGGATTAAATGCTCCTGTACTAATTGCATTCATTTGTGTTATTACTAATTTAATTCCTTATATTGGTCCTTACATGGGAGCAGCTGTTGCTGGCGCTATAGGATTTGCAGAAAGTCCAATAATTGGAATCTTAACATTAATATTCATATTAATAGTACAAACTATAGATGGAAACTTATTACAACCATACGTAATGAGTAAAAAGATGAATTTAAGTCCAATAACAATTATATTAAGTTTATTAATATTTGGATACTTCTTTGGTATACTTGGAGTGGTTTTTGCAACACCAATAATGGCTATATTAAAGATAATATATATATTCTTTGATGAAAAATTTCATTTCTTTGAATATAGAAAAGAAGATAAATAGAAGTTTTGATTTTCAAGACTTTTTATTTGACACTTTGTATTTGTTGATATACAATAAATACATAGTAGGTGATAGAATATGAAAAAGAAGAAAATAGAAAAAGCTTCATTTATTGCTAAAATAATTTTTTATGCAATTTATGTGATAATAGGTATTATATTATTAAAATATCCTGAAATCGAGTTGCTTGAGCCTATGAGATATAGTACTCCTATATTTTATGTATTAGGATTTTTAAGCATTATTATATATTTTATTCATAGAGAAGAAGATAATTATGAAGAATTATTTTTAGGACTAATTAACATATTAGCTGGTTCTTATATATTATTCTATTCATATTATTCAAATACTTCTTTTATATTAGGCAATACTATATTGGTTTATTCCATAGCTGTTCTTTTAAACAAAGGATGGAATTGTATTAGATTATCTAGGGCAAATGATATTAAGATGTTTCCGAAATTTGCAGTAACAATATTACTTACTTTATTAGGAACACTTGTTATAAACAATTTATATAGTAATATTACTATGCAAACAATAATACTGGGGTACTATTTTTTATGCTTTGGAGCTATATCATTAATGGAACCATTTATGACACTAATTATTAAAAATAAAAAGATTAATAAGTATTTAATGGATGTATTAGAAGAGGAATACAAAAGAGAAACTAAAACTATTAAAAAAGTTGATGTTGAAAACATAAATAAAAAATCATTAAAATTTGAGAATAAAGAAGAAACTAAAACTATAGAAAAGCATTCTACTAAAAAACCAACTAATAAGAAAAAAACTGTTAAGAAAGTTATTAAAAAATAACTTTTTTTGTTATAATAATATTTAGGAGAAAATATGAGTACATTACTAAAAGTAGTAAAGAAAGTTAAAGCTAAAGAAATTGTTAATAAAATAATTAATAATCCTATTAGAAATACTAATAATTTTAATAGAGAAAAGTTCGAAAATAAATATATTATTAATGAAAAATATTTAGATAATCATCAAATTATTACCTTAACTAGGGATGGGAGTTATAACGACCATATAATATATTTACATGGTGGTTCATTTAGAGATGAAGCTTTAATAGTACATAGATTATTTGTCGAAAGAATACTAAAAAAATACAATGTTAAGATAACATTTTTAGATTATCCTCTAATACCTGAACATGATCATGTTAGTATTCAGTCTTTTGTTTACAATTCATATGAATATTTAATTAAGAAATATAAAAATGATAAATTCTATTTTATAGGTGATTCTGCTGGATGTGGTCTTATTGTAAGAATGTTAAAACTTATTAATAAAAATGATATTATAGTAAATAAATCTGTTTTATTATCTCCATGGATAGATGTATCTATGAGTAACCCTTTAATTAAAAAGCAATTATCAAAAGATTTTACATTAGATTATAATGATTTAGTTAAGTGCGGTAAAGAATATGCTGGTAGAATTAAAACTACTAGTAAAATAGTATCTCCAATAAATGATAAATTAAATAATCTAGGTGATTTATTAATTTTTACTAGTGATAATGAATTATTATATCCTGATATTGTTAAATTTGATTCATTTGTTAATAAGTGTGAAAATAGTAGTTCTTCATTAATAATAGGCCATGAGTTATGTCATGATTATGAATTATTAATAATTAAAGAAACTAAAACTATTATAAAAGATATTATGAATTTCTTATTAAAAGAATAATATTTAATTTAATATATCATATAAATTATTAGAGGTGATAATTAAATGGATATTATTAAGGTATCTAGTAAAAGTATTTCTCAAAAAGTTGCAGGAAGTATTGCTAATTCTTTTAGAGAAGGTAGTAAAAGTGTAGAAATTCAAACTGTAGGAGCTGGTGCGGTTAATCAAGGATTAAAAGCTATTTCAATAGCAAGAGGATATTTAGCACCTTTAGGAATGAATTTAATATGCACACCTGCATTTTATGATGTAGTAATAGATGGTAAAGAAAAAACAGCTATTAAGATGATTGTTGAGACTAGATAGTCTCTTTTTTTTTACAAAAAAATGTAAAAGAATAAATATCTTATAAATAATAAAAACATAATATGATATTATAAATATGTATCATAAAAGTGTGGCAAATGATTATAAAATATTGTATACTAGTTATAGTATCGATTGGAGGTGCGTATGATATATTCTACTATATTTACAATTTTTACTAAAGTTCTTGATATAGCAATAGTTTGGTATATGTTTTATCAAATATTAAAATATTCAAGAAATAATTTTAAATTGACACTTATATTTAAAGGGGTTATTATTATCATATTATTAAAAGTACTAAGTGATTGGCTTAATTTAAATACTGTAGGTACTATTCTTGAGTATGTTATTAGTTGGGGACCTCTTGCTTTAATAATTATATTTCAACCTGAAATCAGGACTGTTCTTGAAAGCATAGGTAGAACTCAATTATTGGGAAGACATAAGACTCTTACTGTAGATGAAAGAGAAAAAATAGTATATGAAATATGTAATGCAGTTGACTATTTAAAGAAAAATAGAATTGGAGCATTAATAGTAATAGAAAGAGACTATAGTTTAGCACAATATATTGAACCTGCTAGTAAATTATATGCTGATATAAGTAGTGAATTATTAATATCAATATTCTTTCCAAATAATCCACTTCATGATGGTGGTGCTATAATACAAGGGGATAAGATTACTTGTGCTGGAAGTGTATTTCCTACTAGTATGAATCAAAGTATTTCAAAAAGATTAGGTACTAGACATAGAGCTGCTCTTGGAATAAGTGAAGTAAGTGATGCAATTGCATTAGTAGTTAGCGAAGAAACAGGAAGAATATCTATAGCAGTACAAAGTGAATTAAATTATAATTTATCTCTTGAAGATGCAAGAATAATGTTATTAGAAGAATTACAACCGAAGAAAGAAACATTCTATGAAGCTGATGATGTTAAAGATGTAGAGGAGGTAGATGATGAAAAAGTTTCTAAATAAAATTCTAAAGTTTTTTAAGATGATATTTAGAGGTATCTATAAATTATTTGATATTATAATAATTACTCCTTTATCAAAACTAGCATATTTCATATCTGATAAGACTAGTAATAGAGGTGGGGGATTTGATAAATTTATTAATAATCCAAATACATTAATATATTTATCATTAATATGTGCTTTTGCTGCATTTTTTGCAATTGATAGGAAAGTTCTTAATTTAGTTGAAACAGAAGCATCTGTTCTTTCCAATCAAACTGTTACTGCTGAATATAATGAAGAAGCATATGTAGTTGAAGGAATACCTGAAGTTGCAGATATAGTTCTTATGGGAAGAAAAAGTGATTTATATCTTGCTGAACAATTAGGAGATCATAAATTAACATTAGACTTAACAGGATTAGGAGAAGGAACACATAAAGTTAAACTTAAATATAATAATCCTATAAATACTTTAGATTACAAATTAGATCCATCTAGTGTAACATTAGTAATTTATCCTAAAGTTAGTGAATCAAGAACACTTACTACAGATATATTAAATACTGATAAGTTAAATGAAACATTAGTTATTAGTTCAGTTACTCTTGATAAAGATGAAGTAATAATAAAATCTTATAAAGAAAAACTAGCTAAAGTAGCTAGTGTAAAAGCTATAGTTGATGTTAATGCATTAAGTACAACAACTGCTGGAACATATAAACTAGATAACGTTAAATTAGTAGCGTATGATGAAAAAGGAACTGAAATAAGTGATATTGAGATTGTTCCTGGTACTGTAACGGCAACGGTTGTAATAACCAGTCCAAGTAAAGTAGTGCCTATAAAAGTAGTACCTATTGGTGAAGTAGCTAGTGGAAGTGCTATTAGTTCAATAACATCAAATGTAAATAGTATTACATTATATGGTGATGAAGCTATATTAAATAATATTGAGGAAATTAAAGTCGAAATTGATGTAAATGGTTTAAATCAAGATAAAACATATCAAGAAAACATTGTTAAGCCAACTGGTATTAGATCTATGTCAGATACAATAGCAACTATTAAAGTACAAATGGAAACTGAGACTTCAAAAGAATTTAATGATATACCAATTCAATTTGAAAATTTAGATACTTCAAAATATAAAGCATTAGCAAGTTCAGCTAGTGATACTAAAGTAAATGTAGTTGTTAAAGGTGTTTCAACGCTATTAGATAAATTAACTACTAATGATATAAAAGCATTTGTTGATTTATCAGACTTAGGAGCAGGAACATTTGAAGTACCAGTTGAAGTTACTGGTAGTGATTTAAAACTTGTATATACTTCTAGAACAACTAAAATAACTGTAGTTATTTCAGAAAAATAATTTTTAGGAGGGTTTATGGTATATGAAGAATTTATTAGACTAGGTAGCGAAGAAGCATTAAATGATATTAACTATGATATAGAAAATAATAATATGAAAAAATTTATTAATATATGTAAACTTGAAATATTATCAATTTTCTATGATTATGGTTATGTTAATACATATAAAAATATTAAAGAGTTCTATAATGAATATTTTATTACTAGTATTGATGAGTTAATATAAAATAAGTGATGTAAAAATGCATCACTTATTTTTTTTCAGTTGCAGGTTCAAATAATATACCAAATGATATTAATCCACATATGCCAACTATTGAATAGACTAAATTTGTAAGAAATGAGTCTTCTCCAAATATTAGAGCTACTATATCAATATTAAACATACCGATCATACCCCAATTTATCGCTCCTATAATGATTAGTACTAATGTTATCTTATAAAGAGTTTTCATTATTCCTCCTTTTACTAATAATAGTTTTTACAAATAATATTTATTTATTCATATAAGTTTATTAATAAAATATAATTTAATATGTAAGGAGGAAAAATTATTAAAAAGATATTATTATTAATACTTAGTTGTATGTTAGTCGTGGGGTGTGGAAAGATTAGTAGTAAGGATGTAGTAAATAAATATGAAAAATTATTAAATGATAATTCTAATTATACATTAACAGGTGAAATGGATATAGTTAGTAATGAAGAATTATATCATTATAATGTAGTAGTGGATTATATGGAAGGAGATTATTATAAAGCAAAATTAGTAAATAAAGATAATAATCATGAACAAATAATAATTAAAAATGAAAAAGGAGTATTTGTAGTAACACCTAGTCTTAATAAAAGCTTTAAGTTTCAAAGTGAATGGCCAAATAATAGTAGTCAAGCATATATATTAGAATCATTGTTAAAAGATATTAAAAATGATTCTAATATAGTTCTTGAAGAAATAAATGATAACTATATAATAACATCTACTGTAAATTATCCAAATAATAGTGCTTTAGTAAGTCAAAAAATCACCTTTAGTAATGAAATGATACCAAGTAAAGTAGAAGTATATAATAAAGATGGTATAGTAAATATTACTTTAAAAATAAATGATATTAATTTTAAACCTAAATTTGAAGATAATCATTTTGAAGTTGAAAGTTGTGTTAATGGAAAAGAAGTAGAAGAAACTATTGATTCGTTAGATGAAATAATATATCCAATGTATTTACCAAGTGGTACTACTTTTAAAAGTGAAGAAACAGTAAAAACTGATGAAACTGAAAGAGTTATATTAACATTTACTGGAGAAAAATCCTTTATAATGATTGAAGAAGTAGCAAAAACACCTAAAGAATTTGAAATAAATAATTCTTCAGGAGACCTAGTAGTATATGAAAATATACTTGGAAGCATAACAGATACATCATTAAATTGGACTATGAATGGTAAAGATTACTATATAATAGGAAATAACTTAACTAATGAAGAATTACTTAAAGTAGCTTCTTCTACAAGTACAGTATCTTTAACGAAATAAAGTATTAGGAAACTAATGCTTTTTTTATTGAATTGTGATATATTTATAATAGGAAGGGAATAATAAAATAGGGTGAAATCATCTGAAAAGAGTAGTAAAGAAATTAGAATTTATGCAATACTAGTATTAGTAATTGTTCTTTTTGTTTTCACTGTAACTTTTACATTCTTAGAAATAAATATTAAAGAGGGCGGAATATCTAATGTAAGCAATAACTACTATGACATTAATTTATTAAATGCAACTATAGATTATAAAACTACAACTACAATAAAACTAGATAACGAAGAAAATATTATTAATGTTAAAGTAGATGACTTGAATAATTATATTAATGGAAATTCTATTAATTTTGAATTATATAATATTGGTAATATAGATGCTGAAATTAATAGTGTTATTATTGGAAATATTGATACTAATATAGATAAAAATAATATAATAATAGAAACATCATTAAAAAAGGGTATTGTATTAAATGCATCTGAGAAAAAGATGTTTAATATTTATATAAAAAGTAATTCTAATGATTATAATATAGGTGATTACTATAATTTTATTATTAAGTTATCATATAAAGAAATTATTAAGTAAAGGTATTAAAAAATTATTATTTTTGATATAATAAATAATATATGGAGGGCAAGATGAAAGAAATCATATCAAGTTTAGATATAGGTTCTTCAACTATGAAATTAGTTGTTGGAGAAGTATATAAGAATGAATTAATTGTTCTTGCTACTTCTATTATTAAGTCTAAAGGGGTTAAAAAAGGGATAATAGTTAATCCTGAAGAGGCTGTATTATCATTAAAAGAATTATTTAATAAATGTGAAGAAATTATAAATATTAAAATAGACAAAGTTGTAGTTATAGTACCATCTTATTATTCAGAGTTTATTGAAGAAAATGGATCTACTACTATTACAAATGAAACAAGTACAATTGATTCTTATGATATAGTTAGATCTATGCAAGCATGTGTATATAATAAAGTACCTAGTAATAAAGAATTAGTTTCTATTATGCCAGTATCTTTTACATTAGATAATGATACTAAAACAAATACACCATTGAATAAAAAATCTAGTAAATTATCATGTAATGCACTACTATCCTTAGTTCCTAAAAAGAATGTATATACAATCTTTTCTGTTCTTGATAGTATGAATATTGAAGTAGTAGATATATGTTTTGGAGCTCTTGCTGATTATTATGAATTTAGAAATGATGAACTTGATAAAAAAATAGGAGCTATTGTAAATATAGGAGAAGATAAGACTGAAGTTAGTATAATAAACAAAGGTATACTAACTGATACAGAAAATTTAGATATAGGAAGTAAAAACATAGATAAAGATATTTGTTATATGTATGATATTTCTAGAAAAGAAGCTATTCATTTAAAAGAAAAGTTTGCATTAGCACATAAAAGGAATGCTTCAACTTCTTGGAGTGAGAATGTATTGACAAATACTCATGAAAATATTAAAATAAATCAATATGAGATTAGTGAGATTATATATTCTAGGATTAAAGAAATATTAGAATTATCTAAAAAGCAAATTAACCTCTTAACAAAGAAAGAAATTAGTTATATAATAATAACTGGGGGAACTACTGAGACAAATGATTTTGCATTGGTAGTTGATGAAGTCTTTCTTAAAGATTCCAGTTCATATAAAGTAAATGAAATTGGATGTAGGCATAATAGATATTCTAGTGCTCTAGGATTGATAAAGTATTATCATTCTAAACTAGCTCTTAGAAATAAAATAGCAACTACAGTAGATGAAGAAAAACAAAAAGAAATAATTAATGTTAAGAATAAAAATAACAACACTATACTTGGAAAGATATATGGATATTTTTTCAATAATTAAGGAGTGAATATGAATAATAAATTAGAAATGGACCAAATAGCTGATATTAAAGTAATTGGTATTGGTGGTGGTGGATGCAATGCGGTTAATAGAATGATTGATTCTGGTCTTAGAGGAGTTGAATTTATTGTTGCTAATACTGATTTACAAGTTTTAAATGTATCAAAAGCAAGTAAAAAACTACAAATAGGTAAATCTATTACAAAAGGTAGAGGTGCTGGAAGTATACCAGATGTTGGACGCGAAGCTGCTCTTGAAAGTCAAGAAGAAATAGAAGATGCTTTAAGAGGTGCCGACATGGTATTTGTTACATGTGGACTTGGAGGAGGAACTGGAACAGGTGCCGCAC